>DATBLJ010000078.1:0-1599 GCA_036555375.1 Candidatus Limnocylindria bacterium | reverse complement strand
CACGTGCAGGCGTGGAACGCCTGGTTCACCTGGTACGGCAACTCGCCCGAGGGCTATCCGGCGCTCCGCGACCGGATCGACGACGCGTGCCGCTTGGCCGGCCGGGACCCGGCCACCCTGGAGCGGACGCTCGCCGTGCTCGTGTCGATGCCCGGCACGACACCGGTGCGCCAGGGCAGCCATGACAAGGCTCCGGTCGACCCGATGTCCGGGGATCCCGAGGTGCTCGTCCCGGCCCTGCGGGCGTTCGCCGATCTCGGCGTCGGCCACATCCAGCTCGTCCTGGATCCGATCACCGTGGACAGCATCCGGGCCCTGGCCCCGACCCTGGCCGCGCTCGACGCCTAGCCGCGCTCGACGGCGCCCAACTCCGCGAGGCGGCGGTCGAGGAAGGCCCGCTCGATCTCGTTCGTGGTGAGCGCGCCCGCGCGCTGGTAGGCCTCGCGGGCCTCGTCGCGCCGGCCGAGGCGGCGGAGCAGGTCCGCCCGCGCGGCGTGCAAGTAGGCGTAATCGTCCAGTAACCCCTCGCTGGCAAGCTCGTCCATGAGCGCGAGTCCATCGGCCGGCCCCGTCGCCATGGCCACTGCCGCGGCGCGGTTCAGGGCCACGACCGGGGTCGGCGCCTGGCGGAGGAGCGCGTCATACAGGGCAATGATCTCGGGCCAATCCGTGCCATCCGCGGTCGGCGCCGCGTCGTGGACCGCGGCAATGGCCGCCTGGAGCTGGTACGGGCCGGATCGGCGCATGCGGAGTGCCCGCTCGACGAGGACCTGGCCTTCGACGATCTGGGTCCGGTCCCAGCGGCTGCGGTCCTGGTCCTCCAGCAGGACGAGGTCCCCGTGGGCGTCAAGCCGGGCCGGGCGGCGCGCATCGGTCAAGAGCATGAGCGCGAGCAGGCCGATCGCCTCCGGCTCGTCCGGCATGAGCGTGGCAAGGACGCGGGCCAGCCGAATGCCCTCGGCGCACAGGTCCTGGCGGATGAGGTCCGCCCCCGAGGAGGCGTCGTAGCCCTCGTTGAAGATCAGGTACAGGACCCGGAGGACGCCGTCGAGCCGCTCGGGAAGCACCGCGTCGTCCGGCACGCGGTAGGGAATGCCCGCGTCCCGGATCTTCCGCTTCGCGCGCACGAGCCGCTGGGCAAGGGTCGCCTCGGACACGAGGAAGGCGCGGGCGATCTCCGGGGTCGTCAGGCCGCCCAGCGACCACAGGGTCAGCGCGATCCGCGCCTCCGGCGCGAGCGCCGGGTGGCAGCAGGTGAAGATCAGCCGCAGCCGCTCGTCGGGGATCGCCATCGGCTCGTCATCCGCTCCCTCGGGGAAGGCCTCGGCCTCCGCCGCCTCGGCGGCGACGGGTGCCCCGCGTTGGAGGACCGCCTCGTTATCGGTCAGGCGCCGGGATCGGCGCAGCCGGTCGATCGCTCGGCGTCGCGCGGTGACCACGATCCAAGCCGCCGGGTTTTCCGGCAGGCCGGTCTGCGGCCACGTCTCGAGCGCGACGAGGTACGCGTCCTGGAGGCTCTCCTCGGCGAGGTCGAAGTCGCCGAGCGTCCCGATCAGCGAGGCGACCGCCCGTCCGTGCTCGGCGCGGAACAGGCGGTCG
>DATBLJ010000069.1:0-14035 GCA_036555375.1 Candidatus Limnocylindria bacterium | reverse complement strand
ACCGTCCCGAGCAGCTCGGGCACGTTGGCGACCCGGGTCGCGACGAAGATCATCGACAGGCCGCCGACGAGGTTCACGATCCCGTTCACGACCTGCTGGGAGTCCCAGGTCTCCAGGCGGTCGACGATCGCGAGCTCCCCGATGAGGAAGGCGAGGGGCACCGTGATGGCCAGGCCGATGGCCACCGGGTCGATCTCGTACATCAGGACCAGCAGGAAGCCCGCCGTGATCCATAGGCCCAGGCCCAGGCCCAGCCCGACCCGATGCTGGAGGAGCATCCGGGAGCCGAAGTCGAGCTGGAACGCCTTCTCGAGGTCGGGATCCTCGAAGCGGAGGGTCAGCCGGTCGCGGTCGAAGTCGAGCCCGTCACCGCCGTAGCGCTCGGGCTCGTCGCGTACCTCAGGAGTGTCGTGCTGGTCTGTCACCCACGCCTAAGGGTAAAGGCCACGCAGCGTGGTTGCCTCGG
This sequence comes from Candidatus Limnocylindria bacterium, assembly GCA_036555375.1. Taxonomy (GTDB): domain Bacteria; phylum Chloroflexota; class Limnocylindria; order QHBO01; family QHBO01; genus DASTEQ01. The sequence goes on along the minus strand of DATBLJ010000069.1, from coordinate 13,569 downwards.
CGGCCCGGCCGATTCCGACCATGAGCGCGGCGGTGCGCAGGTCGACCCGGTGCTTGTCGGCGGCGGCCATCACCGCCCCCGCTGCCCCGTCCATGATCCGCTCGAGCTCGGCGGTGACCTCCGCATCGGTCCAGAAGAAGGACTGGAGGTCCTGCACCCACTCGAAGTAGCCGACCACGAAGCCGCCGGCCGTGCACAGCAGGTCGGGGATGACGGTCACCCCGGCGTCGTGCAGGGCGCGGTCGGCCTCAGGCGAGGTCGCGCCGTTGGCCGCCTCGGCCACGATCCGGGCCCGGACCTGGCCGGCGTTGCGTTCCGAGATCTGGCCCTGCAGGCCGGCGCTGACGAGGATGTCGCAGGCCTCGCCGAACACCTCGGCGCGGTCCATCGGCTCCCCGCCCGGCAATCCCTCGGCGCTGTCGTGCTGGATCATGTGGGCGACCGCCGGCCCGACATCGATGCCGCCCGGGTTGCGGGTGGCGTGGCGGTCATCGGCGATGGCCACGATCCGGGCCCCGGCCGAGGCCAGCATCTCGGCCAGGATGGTGCCGACCCGCCCGAAGCCCTGCATGACGACGCTCGAGCCATCCAGGGCGAGACCCTGCTTGGCGGCCACGGCCTGGATCGCGCGCAGCGCGCCGAGACTGACCGCCTCGCGCTGGCCGCGGGTCCCACCAATCGAGGGCGGCTTGCCGGTGACGACCCCCCGGATCGTGTAGCCGTGGTGCATCGAATAGGTGTCCATCATCCAGGCCATCGTCTGCTCGTCGGTGTTCACGTCGGGCATCGGGATGTCCTGCGAGGGACCGACCAGCGGACTGATCTCGGTCATGTAGCGGCGGGTCAGGCCCTCGAGCTCGTGTGCGGACATCGGCTTCGGGTCGACCACCACCCCGCCAAAGGCGCCGCCGTAGGGAATCTCGACGATCGCCGCCTTCCAGGTGTTCCACATCGCGTTGGCCCGGACGAGGTCGAGGGTCAGGTCGGCGGTGTATCTCACGCCGCCGGTCGAGGGACCGCGGTTGATGTTGTGGTGGACCCGGAAACCGGTCACCGCGTCGACGTGGCCATCGTCGAAGCGGATCGGAAAGTGGACCTCGAGCTCGCGCTTCGGCACGCGGAGGACCTCGTGCATGCCCTGGTCGAGGCCCAGCCGCTCGGCCACCTCGTCGAGCTCGGTCTGGGCATCGGCCCACAGCTGGGCCCCGGCGTCCGATTTCTGCGCGGTCATCGCGTCACCCCGTGGAGACCAGTGTGGGCGCCTCGGCGGCTGACCGCCGGGCGCCCACGATGCGAGGTCGGGCGAGTGCTCGCCCCGCGTGGTCAGTGACTAGGCGTTCTCGCCGCTGTCACCCCCGGCATCCGGGGTGGAGCCACCGGAATCACCGCCCCACTGGTTGGCCGGGGGTTCCGCGGCCGGTGGCGGTGCAGGGGGAGGAGCGGCGGGAGGCGCGGAGCTGGCGGCGGCTGCGCCACCACCGGCGGCGGCCGAGCCACCAGTGCCCGGGAGACCGCTCATGACGGCGGACTGGAGGTCACCCTCCACCCCGAACGCGGCCTTCACGCCAGGCGTAAGCAGGTAGTAGATGATGATCCCGGTGATCACCAGGTTCACCACAAAGCTCGTGATCGAGTTGTAACCGAGCAGGAGCTCGATGAACCCGATCACGACGCCGGCGCCGAAGACCACCAGGCCCAGGCTCCAGGCGCTGCGCTTCAGGTTCCAGAAGCCCCAGCCGATCCAGAGCTCCAGGATGCTGAGCGCGAGAATCACGATCCCGAAAATGAAGCTCAACCCGCCTCCGGCGAAGCCGGCAAAGGCGACACCCAGCCCGAGCAGGGCCAGGCCGCCGAGGATGCCGAATGCTCCGCCGATGAAGGCAAGGATGGCCAGGATCGTGACCCCGGTTGGCCGCTGATTCATATCGTCCCTCTGACCTCCACTGTCATTCAGGCCGTCGAGAGTTTGGGCGGCCGTTCGGGCTGTTGTAGCACTTGCCGGTGTGCAGAGGTAGCCCCTTTGCGCGCGGCGGGTGCGGGGTGGCACCATGCCGGCATCCGTTCAACCCGAGACGCCGGCGGCCCGTGCACGCCGACCGGCGCCCGAACCGAGGTACCGAGATGGCTCCCCGGGTGATGACCGTTTCCGGGCCGATTCCGCCCGACCGCGTTGGCTTTGCCCTTCCCCACGAGCACACCAAGGTGTCGCTCTGGCACATTCCCGGACGCTTCGACTACTGGGAGCTCGCCGCCGACGAGGTGACGCTCACCGAGGAGCTCCACGACTTCCGGCGACGCGGTGGCCGGACCCTGGTCGACCTCACCGTGCCGGGCATCGGCCGCGACCCGGAGCGCCTCCGGCGCCTGGCCGGCCGGAGCGGGATCCAGATCGTGATGGGCTGTGGCTGGTATCGGCAGCCCTACTACCCGGCCGAGGCGCTCATCGACCGCCGATCGGTCGACGATCTCGCCGACGAGCTGGTGGCCGAGTTCGAGCACGGAGTCGGCGGGACGGGCATCCGGCCCGGGATCATCGGCGAGATTGGTACCGACAAGCCGTGGGTCAGCGCGCTCGAGGAGCGGGTCCATCGGGCGGCCGCGCGCGCGTCGCTGCGGACCGGGATGGCGATCACGACCCACGGGGTCCAGTCGACGGTGGGCGAGGCCCAGCTCGCGCTCTTCCTGTCCGAGGGGGTCGATCCGGGGCGGATCGTCATCGGTCACGCCGATTCGTGGCCCGACCTCGACCACTTCCTGTCGATCCTCGACCGGGGCGCGAACCTCCAGTTCGACTTCCTCGGCCACCGCTTCGACCCGGTGGACGAGGCCCGCGAGCCACGGATCGTCGAGCACCTGGTCGAGCTCCTCGACCGGGGCTATGGGAGCCAGATCCTGCTCAGCCAGGACGTGTGCCACGACGCGCAGCTCAAGGCGAACGGCGGCTTCGGCTACACGTATCTCCAGCAGCACTTCCTGCCGGCGCTCCGCACCGCGGCGGTCGGTGAGGGTGAGCTCGAGCGGATCACGGTCGACAACCCGCGACGAATCCTGACCCTCCCGTAGACTGGGCGACCCGTCACCAGCGTTTTGAAGGAGGTACCGATGTCGGTTGCGCGAGTCACCGAGCTGAGCTGCACCTCGAGCGAGAGCTTCGAGGACGCGATCCGTCAGGGCGTCTCCCGGGCCCAGCGCACGCTGCGCGGCGTGCGCGGCGCGTGGATCAAGGAGCAGCGGGTCAACGTCAGCGAGAACGGCGAGGTCGAGTTCCAGGCGAACATCCTCGTGACCTTCGTCCTCGAGGACTGAGGGCGCCGATCAGGCCAGGCCGATCATCCCGTCCGAGCGGGTGAACCGCGAGCGATAGCGTGGGTTCGACACCCGGACGCTGACCGCCGTCGCGTCGAGCGGCTTGCCGCTCCGCGGCGGGGCGTACACGCCACGCTCGGTCACCGCCGTCGCCAGGTCGCCGGCGGTCATCGGACCGCGCTCGGCCAGGATGGCGGCAATCTCCTCGTGGAGCGGGACCGCCGGGTTCTTGCCCCGGCTCCGCTTCGGCTTGGCGACGGCCGCCTTCCGGCCACGGCGCTTGGGTTCGGGTTCGGCGGTCGCCCCGTTCGTCATTGCCTCGGCCGCGGCCTTTGGCGGACGCCCGCGGCGTTTCGGGGTGGCGGGCTCGCTGGCCGGGGCGGTCGGGCCGCCGGCGGCGAGTGCGTCGATGCGGCGAGACAGCGCCTCGATCCGGTCGTTCAAGGACTCGAGGACCGGGCCGATATCGGTCGGCGACGGCGCCCCGCTGCGTTCCGCGTCGAGGCGCTCGGTCACCCAGATCGTGACCAGCTCGCCGGGACGCACGCCCGCCTCAGAGGCAAGGGTCCGCAGGGTGCCGAGGTGGCGCGGGTCGAGCCGGATGTTCATTCCGCCCTCGTCGGGCGCCGGCCGGGGCGGTCGCGGGCCGGTGGCACCGAAGGGCGGTCGCCCGCGATGGGGCCGGTCGCCTGGCCGGTCTACGGGGCGGTAGCGGTCGCCGCCGCCACGGCGATCATCGGGACGCCGGGGGCGTGGCGGTCGGCGGTCGCGGTCGTAAGCCATTTGCCAACGATAGCGAAGTTTTCAATGTGATGCAGCGATTTGTAATTAGAACCCGCCGCTCGACCCGCCGCCTCCGCCGCCCCCGCCCCCACCAAAGCCGCCGCCTCCGCTGCTGCTCGACGACGCCGGGGTCGAGCCCACGTCGCCCAGGGCGCTGACCATGCCGCCGAAGTCGGGCACGCCCGACCCGGAGAACAGGCTGCCACCGGCCCCGCCGACGCCGCCATCCCCACCGCCCGAGGTGCCGAGCCACATCGGGTACCAGGCGCCCGACGCGCGTGCCGCCTCGCGCATCTGTGGATCGGCCATCTCGCGGGCGAGGACCGCGCCGACCTCCGCGTGGAGGCCCAGGGCGACGCCCCACACGACCGCCTTGTCCGGGGTGTCGGCGAGGACCGCGACGGTGGGCTCGGTCACGACCTCGGCCATCGACCGCGCCTGGGCCAGTGTCTTCTCCAGGGTGCGCCGGTAGGCCTTCAGCATCGCGTCGACGTAGGCGCCGTTCGCGGTCCGCTTCGACATCTGGGTGCCGAGCCCGATCGTCACCAGGCCGCCCGCCAGCAGGGCGACCCCGACCACGGTCAGGCCGCTCATCGGGATGGTCAGGCCGAAGAACAGGGCGGCGGCGGCGACCAGGATCTCGAGCACCCCGGCACCGACCCAACGGGTGATGACCGGCGTCGGCAGCCGGGTCAGCCAGCCGAGGCGGACGGCCTCCTGCTCGAGCGTCTTCTTGAGGGGGTCGAGCGCGTCGTTCACGCCCCACAGCGCCTCGCGGCTGAGCGACCGGAACGAGCCGCCCCGGACGACGAGCTCGCGGTAGGCATCGCCCAGCGGACCTTCGGGCGGGGCCTGGTCGGTGGGCGGATCCAGCAGGTCGATCGCGGGGTCGGTCTCCGGGTCGGGATCGTCGTCGCGTTTCACCTGCGAGACCCGGTCGAGGTTGCGGAAGCGGATCAGGCCGGTTCCCGCCAGCTGGACGAGGATCGTGCGGATCGCGTTGCCGGTCGCCCGCCCCTCCCGCAGGACGGTGGCCAGCGGCGGCGTCATGTCGGCCGGCGGGCCGGCCATCAGGACCGACGGCGAGTCGACGAGGTCGGGGTCGTCCCCGTGGCGGCGCCACTGGTAGACCGCCGTCCCGACCGTCACCAGCAGGACGACCGCGGCGCCCGGGATGCCGACCACCGCGTTCAGCTGCCGGTAGCCGTCCAGCGCGGCGGTGGCCTCGGCAGTCACCGCCTCGTCGACCGTGTCGAGAGCCGCCAGCAGCCCGCCGCCCGGGTCGCCGGATCGGAAGTAGGGCGCCATGACCCCGTTGATCAGCTCGTCCTGCTCGTCGACCGAGAGGTACGCGACCTTGAAGCCACTGCCCGCGTAGGTGCTGATCACGCCGTGTTCGAGGTCGTCCTCGTAGCTGACCAGGATCACGAACCCGTCGTCGTAGCCCTGCCGGCCGACGCCCCACTGGTTCAACAGCGCTTCGGCGGCGGTCAGGTTCGTGTCGAAGTCCTTCGACGGGTCGACCTGGAGGAAGATCGCGATCTCGGCCCCGCTCCGCGCCTCGATCGCGTCGATCCGTGCCTCGAGGGCGGCCTCGGTGGTGGCATCCACGACGCCCGCCTCGTCGTACACCGCGCGGTCGGTCTCCGGGTCCGGGAAGGGGGCCCCGGCCCAGGCGGCGCCGGCGAGGGCCAGCAGGAATCCGGCGGCGAGGACGGGAGCGGCGGCCAGCCGGCGGCGGACGCTCACTGGCAGCGGACCACGACCTGCGCCGGGTCGGCGGTCATCCCCGGGATCTGGGCGTCGAACGGCCGCGCCGCGCCACCGGGGACCGGCGGCGAAAGGGCGACGGTCCGGGCCACCGGGTTGCCGACCGCGTCGATGGCGGTCAGCTCGCAGCGGGCCCGCCCCTCGCGGGTTCCCTCGTTGGTGACCTCGACGGTGACGACGACGGCGGCCTCGGCGAGCGGGGCCACGGCCTCGACGGAGCCGGCGAACGGCCCGACCCCGCCGACCATCGCCCCGGCCAGCAGCGCCATGCCGGCCACCGCGCCGATGACCGCGACGGCCACCGTCCCGTGCATCTGGGTCGCCGCCGGCGAGGTCATGCCGGCCCGGTTGCAGACCTCGCACATCGTCTCCTCGGGGTCGATCGGGCGGCCGCACTTCAGGCAGCGGCCAGGCGTCCCGAAGGCGGGAAGGTGCTCCGGCTGGTCCGTCATGGCTTCACAGCGGCCAGCCGCTCCCCGGCCTCGACCGGGATCGCGAGCCAGTTGTCGCGCGGGGCAAGCGGGCAGCTCCACTGCGGGTCGTAGACGCACGAGGGGTGGTAGGCGTAGTTGAAGTCGAGGACCAGCTCGTCGGCGTCGGCACCCAGGTCCGCACCCTTGACCGAGTCCCACAGGTACCGCCCGCCGCCGTAGGTCTCCCCGCCGCTCGTCGCGTCGCGGAACGGCAGGAAGAGGCCGCCGCCGTAGCCGGCCAACCAGTAGACCGCCAGCCGCAGGGCACCCGACGGGGCATCGGTCGACACCCAGCCGATCCGGCGGAAGGCGAAGGCGTCGCCGGTCGAGACCGGCAGGTCGGCGAACGGCTCCGGGTCGGGCTCGAGCCGGGCGCGGAGGCGCCACCCGGCGTCGACCGGCCAGTAGGCGAGGCCCGAGAAGGCCTCCCGTTCGATGGCCGGGATAGGCGACTGGGAATGGCCACCGAACAGCTGGTCCTTGGCCGCTCGGAACGCGGCCGCCCGCTCCGGCCCGGGGTCGGGATCGGTCCGCAGCGCGGCGTACATGGCGCCCACCTGGCGCCGCCAGTCGGCCAGCTCGAGCTCGTCGATCATCGGTCCAACTATAGGGTGGCCGGCCTCGCGGCCGGCCACCATCGGGTACGAACCTTGGCGGATCGCTCTAGAGGAGACCGTTGTCCTCCAGCCAGGCGTGGGCCACCTCGGCGATGTCCTGGGCGTCCACCGCGACGGCGAAGTAGAGGTCGGTGAGCTCCTCCGTGTTCATCGCCGCCGAGATGTCGTTCAGGGTCGTCGCCAGCAGATCACCGCCGGCGTCGGCCAGCTCCTGGGTCAGGACCGGCGCGATGTTGCCCGCCGGGTGGATGTGCTGGTCGTCGTCGAGGACGACGAGGTTGAAGGAGACGATCTCCGGCTGGGTCGAGCACAGCCGCCCCACGTCGATCGCGCTCGTGTTCAGGGCGTTCGCCATCTCCGGACCGCACGGAGCGATGGTCTCGACCGGGATGGTCGAGATGTCGATCCCGTACGCGTCGTTCAGGCCGATCCCGCACGTCGGTCGCGTCTCGCACTCCGGGGGCAGGCCCCAGGTGAGATCACCGGCGATGTCGGTGAGGTCGCTGATGCTGGTCAGGCCGAACTCCTCGGCCGTCTCGGCCCGGACCGCGAACGCGTCCTGGTCGGTCGCCTCGCTGAAGTCGAACGCCACCAGGCCGACCTCGGCCAGAGCGTCCTGCAGCGCGTCGAAGACGGTGGCCGCATCACCGGTCGCATCCAGCTCGAAGCCAGCGCTCAGCAGGAAGCCGATGTACTCGGGCATGAGGTCAAGGTCGCCACTCTCGAGGGCGGGGAGCGTCGTCTCGCGCGGACCGGTGTACAGGTTGCGCTCGACGGTGAATCCGGCCGCCTCGAGGGCCTGGGCGTAGATCTCGGCCACCACGGCCGACTCATCGAAGTCAGCAGAGCCAATGGTGACGGTGGGGAGCTCGGCGGCGGCCGATGGCTCGCCGGCGCTCGCGCTTGGACTGGGGGTGTCGCTGCCACCCGGCTGACAGGCACTGACGAGCAGTGCCAGCGCCGCCCCAGCAGCGAACATGCGGAGCTTCCGCATTGGGTCCTCCTCCTGACTTGGGCAGTCGGCAACGCCGACCCGGCCGCCCGACGCGGCCAGGCGCGGAGTCTAGCAGTTACCAGCGTCCGCGGTTTGCCGGTTAGCAGGCAGGGTTCGGGCCGGGCGTCAGAGGCCGAGGCCGGGCGCCGGCTCGTTCACTGGTCCGGTGATCGATCCACGATCGGTCCGGATCCCCGGCGAAATGGCGCGCCGTTGGGCGAGCGCGAACAGGCCCTCGCTGAGGAGGGCGAGGAGCATGACGAGGATGGCGCCGCTCACCATCTGCGGCTCGTCCTGCTGGGCGAAGCCGTCGACGATGTAGCGGCCCAGCCCGCCGGTCGACAGGATCGCGCCCAGGGTGGCGGTGGCGATGACCTGCACCGATGCGGTCCGGACCCCGGCCAGGATGACCGGCAGGGCCAGCGGCAGCTCGACCCGGCGGAGCACCTGGCGGCCGCTCATCCCCATCCCGCGGGCGGCCTCGACGACGTCGGGATCGACGTCCCGGATGCCGATGTAGGCGTTGATGACGATCGGCGGGATGGCCAGCGCGATGAGCGCGATGACCGTCGCCGGCGTCCCGATGTTCCGGAGATCGAGGGCCGCCACCAGGGGCAGGGTCAGGGTGAAGGCGATCCCGAGGATGCCGATCGACGGGACCGCTCGCCCGACGTTGGTGATCGCGATCACCGCGCCGGTCCAGCGGCGGCTGTGGCCGATCGCGAGGCCAATCGGCAGCGCGATGGCCAGCCCGACGAGGAGCGAGAAACCGGACAGGAAGACGTGCTCGCTGACCCGTGCGGGGATGCCGTCGCGCCCCATCCAGTTGGCCGGGTCGGTCAGCCAGGCCGCCACCTCGCCGATGAGCTCCACGTCAGCCGCCTTCCCCGTGGCGCGCCCACGGGGTCAGTGCCCGCTCGACGAGGACGAGGCCCCGGTCGGCGATGATCGCCAGGAGGACGGACAGGGCGACGCCGACCAGGATGGCGGTCGTGAACTGGCGGCGGATGCCCAGCGTGATGATCACGAAGCCCAGCCCGCCCTGGCCGATCAGCGCGGTCACCGCGACCAGCCCGATCGTCGTCACCGTCGCGACCCGGACGCCGGCCATGATCACCGGCGTGGCCAGCGGCAGCTCGACCCGCCAGAGCCGCTGCCTCCCGGTGTGACCCATGCCGGTCGCCGCTTCGACGATGTCGGGCTCCACCCCATCCAGCCCGGCCAGCCCGTTGCGGATGAGGATCAGCAGGGTGTAGCTGATCAGGGCGATCTCGGCGGTCGCCAGGCCGAGGCCGGTGATCGGGATGAGGAGCGCGAAGAGCGCCAGGCTGGGGATCGCGTACAGGATCCCGGTGAAGCCCAGGACCGGACCGATCAGCCGCCGACGGCGATGGATGAGCAGGGTGACCGGGATGGCGACCGCGATGCCGCCGACCATCGCGATCAGCGTCAGGACGATGTGCTCGCCGACCGCCTGGGCCAGGACGTCGGCGTTGTCGACGATCCAGTCGATGCGGAAGAAGGGCTGATCGGTCATCCGTCGGTCGCAGCCTGGGGAGTCGGTGCCGTCCCATCCTGGAGGGTGGCCGAGATCGCACCGACGCTGAGCACGCCCAGCAGCTCCTCGTGCTCGTCGACGACGACGCCCAGCTGGACCGACGAGGCGAGCATCGCCGAGAGCGCGTCGCGCAGGGTCGACTCCGGCTGGAGCAGGGCGCTGCCCGGCACGGCGAGCTCCGCCGCCACCGCCCCGTCGCCCTCGAGGTCGGCGCCCTGGAGCCACCCGAGGGGACGCCGCGACCCGTCGAGGAGGAGCGCCCAGCTCATTGCGCCATCCAGGCGGGCGCGGGCCGCGGACCGCGGCTCGCCGACGGTGACCGTGACCGGCGCGTCCAGCCCGAGGTCGCGAACCCGGCCGAGCGACAGGCGCTTCAGGCCGCGGTCGGCACCGACGAACCGCTCGACGAACTCGCTGGCCGGCGCCGCCAGCAGCCGGTCGGGGCTGTCGTACTGGGCCAGGATCCCGCCGACCTGGAGGATCGCGATCCGGTCAGCCATCTTGATCGCCTCGTCCACGTCATGGGTCACGAACACGATCGTCTTCCGCAGCCGGGCCTGGAGGCGAAGGAACTCGTTCTGGAGCCGCTCCCGGCGGATCGGGTCCACCGCGCCGAACGGCTCGTCCATCAGCAGGACGGTGGGATCGGCGGCCATCGCCCGCGCCACGCCGATGCGCTGGCGCTCTCCGCCGGACAGGGCCGCCGGATACCGGGACCGATACCCGGCCGGGTCCAGGCCGACGAGTTCGAGCAGCTCGTCCACCCGCTCCGCGATCCGCGCCGGCTTCCAGCCGAGCAGGCGGGGCACGACGGCCACGTTGTCGCCGACCGTCAGGTGGGGGAAGAGGCCGACCTGCTGGATCACGTATCCGATCCGCCGGCGGAGCTCGACGGCCGGCAGCGCGGCGACGTCCTCGCCGTCGATCGTGACCCGCCCGGAGGTCGGCTCGACGAGCCGGTTGACCATTTTCATGGTGGTCGTCTTGCCGCACCCGGACGGGCCGACCAGGACGCAGATCTCTCCGGCCCCGATCTCGAGCGACAGGTCGGTCACCGCCGGCGGACCGTCGTCATAGCGCTTGGTCACGTGCTCGAAGGCGACGACCGATCCGGCGGTTTGGGCTGCGTTCACCTCGGCCATGATAGGGGCGGGGCTCAGGATCTCGGGAAGGTGGAGGAGGAGGGCACGACGACCTCGCGTGTCACCCGTTCGCCCGGCGGTTGGGGTCTCAGCCTGCTGACGATCGGCCTCGTCAGCCTGGCCGGCGCCATCCTCGTCGGGCGCATCACCTTCGGGCTCGACGGGTGGCTGTGGAACCTCGACACCCCGAAGATCGACTACCCCTGGGCGGCGATCTTCCACCAGGCCCTGACCGAGGGCCGGTTGCCGATCTGGAACGACGACCTCGGCCTGGGCTTCCCGCTCTACGCCGAGGGGCAGATCGGCGCCTTCTACCCGCCCAACTGGCTCGTCTTCCAGCTCGACCCGCTGCCGGCGATGGACCTCCACCGGCTGCTCCACCTCACGATGGCCGGGATCGGCGCCGGGCTGCTCGCGCTCCGCGTGTCGGGGTCGCGGCAGGGGGCGCTGGTGGCGGCCGCGGTGGCGGCCATGGGCGGCGCGATCGTCACCAAGCTCGAGTGGTGGAACTTCCTGGCGGCCTATGCCTGGATGCCGTGGGTGTTCCTGCTCCTGGCCCGGCGCCCGCCGCGGCGCTGGGAGGTGGTCGCCGCCGGCGTCCTGTGGGGGGTCCAGGCCCTCGCCGGGCATCCCCAGGTCTGGTTCCTGACCGGGATCGGCGCCGGGCTGCTCCTCGTGGCGCGACCGGCGCTCGCGGCGCTCGGGCGGATGCTCGTCTTCGGGGGCATCGGGGTGGCGGTGGGTGCGGCGCAATGGGTTCCGACCGCGATCCTGCTCGAGCTCTCGGCGCGGGCCGGCGGCATGCCCCCCAACGAGCTGTTCGGGAACGCGACCACCGTGTTCGACGTGCTCCTGCCGGGATTCGCCAACGCGTTCATCCAGGGCGCCGGACGTGACTGGGACTACACGACCAACTGGTATCCCGACGGGCAGTTCGCCCTGCTCAATGCCGGGCTGTACGTAGGGCTGCCCGCGCTCGCGCTCGCCGCGCTGGCCCTCCGGGCGCCACGTGCCCGGCGCTGGCTGCTGCTCCTCGGCGGCATGCTCCTGATCCCGATCGTCGCCGCCTTCCAGCCCGAGTTCTGGTCGCACGTGCCGGTCCTGAGCGGGATGCGCTCGCCGGTTCGCGCGTACCTGGTCGTCGGGCTCGCCATCGGGGTGCTCGCGGCCATCGGCATCTCGCGGCTCGGGCGGAGCCGACGGGGAAGGACCTGGGGCATGGGGGCGATCTGGGCCGCGCTGGCGACCTACCTGGTCATCGCCGTCCTGGCGATCGCCTTCCCCGACGTGTTCGATGCCCTCCAGCTGCGTTCGTGGTGGCAGATCAACCCCGAGGTGGTCGAGCCGATGCGCGAACGGGCCGTGGCGGCGCTGACCAACCTTCCCCCGCCGGCGCTCGAGATCGGGGTGGCGGCGGCGGTCGCGGTCCTCCTCATTCGGAGTCGGACGCCGGCGGTGGCCTATGCCGTCGCGATCCTTGCCGTCGTCCCGATGGCAATCCTCATGCCGCCGGTGAACCCCCTCCGACAACCGAACGAGTTCTCGTTCGCGGAGACGCCCTTCGTCGAGGGCCTCCAGGCCCAGGATGCGCATCGGGTCCTCACGATCGGCGCGCCGGCCTGGTACGCCGGGATGCCCAACCAGCTCGCCGCCGCCGGGGTCCCGGACATCGCGATGTTCAGCTCCCTGAACCTGCTGCGGGTCGAGCTGGCGCTCGCCGAGCTGCGGAACCGAGACCCGGACGGCGCCCAGCGCCAGGCCCTGGGGATCGACACGGTCGTGACGTTCGGCGCGGCGTGCCCAGGCCAGTTCGTGGTCCGGATCCCGGACAACGACGCCTACATCTGCCGCGACCCGGACGCGCTGGTGATCCCGTACTGGGTGCCGGCCGGGGTGGCGCTGCCCGCGGTGCCCCCGCACACGGTGTTCGACGCCGTGGCGGCCGTCGAGTCAGCGGTTCCGGCGGAGGTCGAGAGCTGGACGGACCTCGGCCACACCCTGCGGGTGACCGCGCCCAGCGACGGGTGGCTGTTCGTCGACCGGGCATGGTGGCCAAGCTGGGCCGTCAGCGTGGACGGCACTCCGGCCACGATCCTCGAGGCGAGCGGTGCCCAGCTGGTGGCCGTCCCCGCCGGGACCCATACCGTCGTGGCGGAGCTCACCCTGAACGAGGTCAAGGCCGGGTTCGGAGCCGGCCTGGTCGCGATCCTGCTCGGCGTCGGATGGGCCGCCTGGCCGGCGTTCCGCGCTCGAAGAGCCGCTCAGTCGGCCGAGGCCAGCCGGTAGATGGTGATGCTCCCCTTGGCGTAGGCCTCCTCGAACAGCGGGCTCGCGCCGAAGTCGACCCGGCCGGGGCAGTCGCCGCTGGTATCCGGGATGACGTAGGTCGCGCCCAGCTCCGCCATGATCTCGGCCGAGCGCGCCGGGTCGCCACCGCAGCGGATGACCTTGACCTGCGCCGCGCGGAGGTCCGGATCGAAGCCCAGGTTGGCAACGTATGGACCAAAGGTCGTGAGCCGCAGCCGGCCCGCGGGATCGGTCGGCGAGATGATCCAGTCGTCGGTGACGAACACCGCCCGCTCCGGGGTGTGCTCGGCGATCCAGTCCGCAGCCTCCAGCTGGTCATGGCTCATCAGCGCGTTCTGGGAGAACGCGTGATGGACCGATGAGAGCACCGGGGAGGCGGTGCTGAACAGCAGCGCGGCGACGACGAGGACGGTCGGCCAGCGAGCGAGCAGGGCACCGGCCGCCACCGCGACCGCGATCCACATTGCCTGGAAGTACTTGTTCATGTCGAACGACACGAAGCTGACCTGGACGACGTTCGGAATGAGGAAGAGGAGCACGATCCACGCCGCCAGGAACCAGCGGGCGGGCGTCCGGACGACGACGAGGGCCGCGACCGCCAGGACGAACGGCAGCCCGA
>DATBLJ010000050.1:0-23643 GCA_036555375.1 Candidatus Limnocylindria bacterium | reverse complement strand
GAGGGCGTGGTCCACACGATCAACACGCCGGATGGCCACGCCGATAGCCTGTTCAGCCTCGTCACCGCCGACGGGGTCGCGACCGTCGGGTCGACGTTCTTCGCCGAGGAGCCCGACCCCGACGCCCTGGCGCCGGTCCTCCTCGAGCGGGGTGCGGTCTTCGTGCCCGCCCTCGCCGACGCGGAGATCACCGCCGTCCGGATGTGCGCCCGGCCGCAGTCGGTCGACGGGCGGCCGTTCATCGGGGCCGTGCCCGACGTCGAGGGGCTCTTCGTGTGCGCCGGCCACGGCCCGTGGGGGATGTCGACCGGGCCCGCCAGCGCGGCGATGGTGGTCGACCTGCTGACCGGGGCCGAGGATCGGATCCCGTCCGCCCTGCGGGCGGACCGCACGTGGTGATCGGCGGCTAGTAGCCGGCCACGATCGCGTGGCCGCCCCGGTCGAATAGCGACCCGGGCTTCCAGTCCACGTCGTGGAAGTGGCGGTGCAGGACGGTGAGGGTCCGGTGCTCGGCCTCTCGCATGGCGCTCTCCCCCTCCGCGTCGTCGTGGTCGTGGCCGAGCAGGTGCAGCGTGCCGTGGATGGCGAGCAGGGCGATCTCCTCGGGGACGCTCCAGTCTCCCTCCGCCGCCTGGCGCATGGCCTGGTCGAGGTCGATCACGACGTCGCCGAGGACGAACGGGCCGCCGTCGGGCATCCGGCCATCGTCATCGGCCAGGTGCGAGTGGCCGCTCTCGACGCTCCACTCGTGGAGCGGGAACGACAGGACGTCGGTGGGCCCGCGCTCGCCCATGTGGTCGAAGTTCAGGCGGGTCATCTCGGCGTCGCCGCAGAGGGTGACCTCGACCTCGGCCGCGCGAGCGCCAAGGGCACCGCGCACCGTCTCGCCGACGGCGGTGGTGATGAGCTCGAGGGCCACGTCGGCGTCCAGCGGCTCGACGATCTCGGCCAGGCGCGGTCGGCCGACCTTGTCGTGGATGGTGACCCCGGGCTCGGGCTCCATCGGTCCATCCTAGGCCAGCCCTCCGGCCGGCTCAATATCGGAAGGTCAGGCGCTACGGCTGTCGCGCTCGATGGGCAGGACGTTCTCGGGGTAGCTGATGCGCTGGTGGTACATCCCCAGCAGCTGCTCGACGAAGGACTCGCGGATGCGGCCGATGTCGCGGAGGGTCAGGTTGCTCTCGTCGAGCTGGCCGTCGGCCAGGCGACCATCGACGATCTTGTCGACCATCTCTCGGATGTCGGCGTCCTCCTTGCGTGGCAACGAGCGGACCGAGGCCTCGACCCCGTCGGCGAGCATGACGATGGCCGCTTCCCGGGTCTGCGGCTTCGGGCCCGGGTAGCGGTACGCGTCGGCATCGGGCTCGTCGCCTTCCTGGACGGCCTTGCCGTGGAAGTAGCCCATCACCGACGTCCCGTGGTGCTGCGGGATGAATCCGGCGACCTGGGGCGGCAGGTTGTACTCCTGGGCGAGGTCCACGCCGTCCCGGACATGGGCGGCGATGATCCGGGCGCTCGTCTCGGGCGCCAGGTCGTCGTGGACGTTCGGGCCGCCCGCCTGGTTCTCGATGAACGCGAGCGGGTTCTTCATCTTGCCGATGTCGTGGTAGTAGGCCGCCACCCGGGCGAGGAGCGGGTCGGCGCCGATCGTCTCCGACGCGCGCTCGGCGAGGTTCCCGACCATGACCGAGTGGTGGTAGGTGCCGGGCGTCTCGAGGAGCAGGCGGCGCAAGAGCGGGTTGGCCGGGTTCGCCAGCTCGAGCATCTGGAACACGGTGAGGATCCCGAAGACGTTGCCGAGGACCGCGAACCCACCGACCGCGAGGATCACCGAGAGGGCGGCGTTGACGAGGCCGGCCAGCGCGAGCTGGGCAATCCCGGTCGCGTCCAGCCCGTCGAGCAGGCCGAACGAGACGACGACCGCGACGTTGACCAGGGCCAGCACCAGCCCGGCGCGGACGAAGGCGTTGAGCCGCTCCGCGTTGAGGATCACGACCAGCGAGGCGAAGCCGCCGGTCGCGACGTACACGACCGGGCCGAGCGCCGCCGAGTTCACCAGGCCGGCCAGCACGGCGAGGCTCATCGCCATCGCCCCGCCGGCGGCGCCGCCGAGCAGGAGCCCAGTCAGCATGACCGCGGCCGAGGTCGGAACGAGGTAGCCGGCGATCGTCCGGTCGCCGGCGAGGCGCAGGACGACGGCGCTGACGAGGAGGATGAGGAGGAACAGGACCAGGCTCCGCGGCCGCTGCCAGATGGCCGGCTGGAAGCGCCACAGGAAGCCGACCAGCAGCACGGAGAGGAGCACCGCCAGGAGGGCGTAGCCGAGGACGGGCAAGTACTCGCCCACCGGCTCGGTGAGCCCCAGCTCGGTCAGCTTCTCGAGATCGAGGGTCGTGATCGGGTCGCCGGCGCGGACCACGGCCTCGTTGCGCTGGACGGTGACCCGGACCGGCTCGACGCCGGCCCGCGCGTCCTGGCGGGCCGCGGCGGTGGCCTCGGCGCTGAAGGCCAGGTTGGCGGCCACATGGGCGGCGGCGAGATCGCCGGCCATCTCCCGTTCGTCGGCGGCGAGGTCGACACTGACCGCCTCACGAACCCCCTGGCGAGCCTCGGCGAGGGCATCCTCGCGGAGCTGGCCGGCCTGGGCCTGGTCGAGAACCCGGCGCGCCTCGGCGGCAACCGCGTTCCAGCGGGCGGTGGGCAGTCCGGCAAGCAGCGCGACCTGCGAGGCGCGGAGCGAGGGCGCGGCCTCCTCGAGCCGGGCCTGGACCTCGGTCGGGGCCAGGGTGCCGCCGTCGCGGTCGGCGAGGATGGCCTGGATGGCGGTGACCTCGGCGTCGAAGGCGGCCAGCTGGCGAGCCCGGATCTCGGCCGGCGGCCGGATCTCGACGTAGATCGGCTCGACCGCGGCCTCCGCTTCGGCACGCGCCGCTTCCGTCTCGGAGGCCGAGACGAACGAGACGGCGCGCGGGGCCAGGATGTCCTCGGCCGCGACGTCGCCGACCTCGACGGCCACGGTGTTCGGAATGAGGTCAATGGCAAGGATTCCGAACATCGACACCGCGACGAGGGCGGTGACCGCGATCAGGCGTATCGCGGCCGCGCCGGTCATCGGCCGATCGCGGGGCGCCAGGGTCCTCGTGATGAACATGGGCGGGGATGCTACCCCGCAGGCGCCTCGGCTAACAGCCGGCGAACCAGGTCACTGACTTCTTTCCCATCCGCGCGTCCCTTCGTCTGGGGGACGAGGACGCCCATGACCTTGCCCATGTCCGCCGGGGAGGACGCGCCGGTGGCCTGGACCGCCTCGCGGACGAGCCGCTCGAGCTCGTCAGACGAGAGCGGCTCGGGCAGGAACTCGCGAAGGATCGCGATCTCGGCTGCCTCGGCCTCGGCCAGCTCGGGGCGGCCGCCGTTCGTGAACAGCTCGATGCTCTCGCGCCGTTGCTTGACCTGCCGGTCGAGGACCTCGACCACCTCGGCATCGGTCAGGGCGTGGCCCAGCTCGATCTGCCGGTTGTAAGCGGCGGCCATCGCCATCCGCAGGGTGCTCACCCGCTTCCCGTCGCCCGCCTTGAGGGCGGTCCGCATCGCGGTGGACAGGTCGTCCTGGAGGCTCAGACGCGCGGGCCCTTGCGCTTCTTGGATTCCTTGCGCTTGCGCTTCACGCTGGGCTTCTCGTAGTGCTCTCGGCGACGAGCCTCGGCGAGGATGCCCGACTGCTGGATCTTCTTGTTGAACCGTCGCAGGGCGCTCTCGAACGACTCGTTCTCGCCCACTCGGACCTCTGCCAAATGTCTCGCCTCCTCTCAGCCGTGATTCACGCGGAACTCGGTTGGACCGATTCCGGCGCGCAGGCTGGCGGAGTCTATCACGGGGCCCCCGGGACCTCCGTTTGGGCCGATCCGGCCGACCTAGCCGGGCGGCCAGTCCATCGGCCGGCCGCCAAGCAGATGGAAATGGAGGTGGAACACGCTCTGGCCGGCGTCGGCGCCGACGTTGGTCACGATCCGATAGCCCTCCAGCCCACCGTCGCGCGCCACCCGGCGCAGTGCGGTGAACAGGGCGGCCAGCAGGTCGCGATCGGCGTCGCTATCGGTCAGGTCGTCGGCCGAGGCCAGATGGCGGCGCGGGATGACCAGCAGGTGGGTCGGCGCCTTGGGGTTGATGTCCTGGAAGACGACGACCTCGGCATCGGCGAAGACAACCTCGGCCGGGATCTCCTCGGCGGCGATCCGGCAGAAGAGGCATTCGGCGTCGTAGGTCGGGTCGTGGTCGGCCACGAGCGGAGCCTACGGGAACCGGCGCCGGACGGACAAGCGCTGCCGGTGTGGTGGCCTCCCGGGGTGCGTTTGGGCACCGTTTTGCTTTTCGGAGTAGCCTCCCCGCCACGACCCGTCCATTCCCTACAGGGAGGAGACATCCGTGAACAAGAGTGCGATTGGTGCGCTCGCTGGGCTGGTCGTCGTCCTGGCGGCCTGCTCGCCCTCGGCCAGCCCGACCGATGGCAGCGGAGCCCCCAGCTCGGCACCCAGTGAACCCGCGGCCAGCGGTGCCGCCAGCGAGGCACCCTCGGGGTCGGCGTTGACGATCGTCGAGACCTCGGCGGGCGAGACGTTGGCCGGAGAGGGCGGCCTGACCCTCTACACCAACGCGGACGAGGCCGATGGCTCGATCGCCTGCACCGACGCGTGCGTGGCGAACTGGCCGCCGCTCGAGGCGCCGGTCGACGCCGGCGACGCCAACGCGGACCTGCTCGGGACGGTGACCCGCCCGGACGGGATCGAGCAGGTGACCTACAACGGGTTCCCGCTCTACTACTTCGCCGGGGACAGCGCCGAAGGCGACATCGCCGGCCAGGGCCTGGGCGGGGTCTGGTTCATCGCCAACCCCAGCGGAGAGCATTAGGCCGAACCTGATCGGGGGCTTCGCGGGGCTAGGCGAAGTCTCCCGTTCCGGCCAGCACCACCGCGGCCGCCGCCGCGGCGACCGACTCGCTGCGCAGGATGCGCGGCCCGAGGCTGGCCGCCTGGGCGCCGGCCGCCCGAGCGGCTTCGGCTTCGCCAACGGTGAACCCGCCCTCGGGGCCGATCACGAGCCGATCCGCAGGTGGCAGCGCGGACAACCGCGCTCCATCAGAGCGCTCGAGCAGGACGACCGTTCCCGGGCCGATGACCTCGGCCAAGGGGAGCGGTCCCACGACCTCCGGGATGCGGCCACGCTCCGACTGCTCGGCCGCTTCCCGGGCCACGGCCCGCAGCCGGGCGAGGCGCGCGGACGAGACGTCCCGCACGACGCAGCGCTCGGTGAGGATCAGCTCGAACCGGCTCACGCCGACCTCGGTCCCCTGCCGCACGACCGATTCGAGGTGGTCGCCCTTCAGCAGCGCCTGGGCGACCGTGAGCCGATGGCGCGGTTCCCCGCCGGCCGGGGTGCGATCGACGACGACGAGCTGCCCACCGTCGAGGCGGCAGCGGATCGCCAGCCCGTCCCCCTCGAGGACGACGATCTCGTCGCCGTCACGCAGCCGCAGGACGCGACGCACCTGGTGGGCGATGGCCTCGGGGAGCGGAACCCGGTCGCCGGTGAGCGTGCCCGGCGCGACGAAGAAGCGGTGGATGGTCATGACCCGCGGACCGCTCGCAGGCTGACCCAGTCCCCGTCAGCCCGGCGTTCCTCGACGGAGAACCCGGCCGCGACCAGCGCCGCCACGACCTCGTCGGCCCGGGTGTCGATGATCCCGGACGCAAGGAGCGTGCCTGCCGCGGCGGTGTGATCGGCCAGCCGTGGGGCGAGCCCGACGAGGACGGTGGCCACCAGGTTGGCGAGGACCAGCGGAAACCGCTCGTCGGCCGGGTCCGGGAGCGTCCCGAGCCGCGCCTCGAATCGGGCGCTCAGGTCGTTGGCGGCCGCGTTCGCGGTGGCCGCCTCGACGGCGAGCCGGTCGATGTCCCAGCCCACCACCCGTCGCGCCCCGAGCCGCAGCGCGGCCAGGGCGAGGATCCCGGAGCCGGTCCCGACGTCGAGGACATCCGCCGGCATCGGTCCAACCTCGTGGAGGAGCTCGAGGCAGCCTCGGGTGGTCGGGTGCAGCCCGGTGCCAAACGCCATGCCTGGGTCGAGGCGGATGACGAGCTCGGCATCGGGCGGCACCGCCAGCCAGGTCGGGACCAGCGTCACCCGGCCGATCCGCATCGGTGCATACCCCTCGCGCCACTTCGTCGCCCAGTCGGCGTCCTCGACCGGGGTCACGGTCAGCCCGCTCATCGGCCGCAGGTCGAAGGCGCGCAGGTGCCCGAGCGCCTGCTCGGTGCGCGCCACCGCGTCCGGTGCCGCGTCGTCGTCGGGGATCCAGGCGGTCACCCGGTAGCCGGCGGCGGGGTCGGGATGGAGGGCCTGCTCATCGTCCGGGTCGGCGGCCAGGGCCAGCGGCTCGGTGGCGGTGCCGCCGCCCAGCCGACCGAGGATCTCGCTCACCGCCTCCGCCGCCTCGACGTCGGCCTCCACGCTGAGGGCCAGCCAGCGCACGGATCGGCTCCGGCTGCCTAGGAGAACAGGTCGCGCAGCCGGTCGCCCAGCGAAGGTCCGCTCTTGGGCAGGACGGCCGGCCCGCTGACCTCGTTCAGCTGCTGGAGGAGCTCCTTCTCGCGCTTCGAGAGCTTGGGCGGGACGACGACCGTGACCACGACGTGGAGATCGCCGCGCCCGGCTCCCCGGAGGCGCGGCATGCCCCGGCCGCGGAGCCGGATCTGCTGGCCACTCTGGGTGCCGGCGGGGACCTCGATTTCCTCGCTGCCCTCGACGGTCCGAACCGCGACGGTGCCGCCCAGCGCGGCCTGGGCGAAGGTGACCGGGACCTCGGCCCACAGCTCCGACCCGCGCCGGATCAGGTCGGGGTCGTCGCGGACGGTGACCATGACGTACAGGTCGCCGGGTGGCCCGCTCCGCGGACCCGCCTCGCCCTGGCCCTCGAGCGCGATCCGCTGCCCGCTCTCGATGCCGGCCGGGACGCTGACCTCCAGCCGCCGGTCCTCGCGGATCCGGCCATCGCCCTTGCAGGTGTGGCACGGCGTGCCGATCACTCGCCCCTCCCCGTTGCAGCGGGGACAGGCCGTGATGTTCACCATCTGGCCGAGGATCGTCTGGGAGACCCGTCGCCGCTCCCCCGTCCCGTTGCACTCCGGGCAGCGCTCCGGCTCGCTGCCCGGCTCGGCCCCCGAGCCGGCGCACGTCTCGCAGCGGACGAGGGTCGGGAACCGAACCTCACGGGTCACGCCGGTCACCGCCTCCGCCAGGGTGATCGTCAGGTCGTACCGCAGGTCGGCGCCGGCTACGACTCGCTGGCGCCGACGGCCACCGGCCGGTGACCCGCCGAAGAACGCGTCGAAGATGTCGCCGAACGGACCGAACCCGCCGCCGAACGGCTCTCCCGCGGCGCTGGCGCCGTCCACCCCCGCGTGGCCGAACATGTCGTAGGCCGCGCGCCGCTGCCGATCCGACAGGACGCGGTACGCCTCGTTCAGCTCCTTGAACCGCTCCTCGGCTCCGGTGCTGGTGTCGACGTCGGGATGGTGCTTCTGGGCGGCACGCCGGAATGCGCGCTTGATGTCCTCGTCCGACGCATCACGGTCGACCCCGAGGATCTCGTAGTAGTCGCGCTTCACGGCCATGGCGGCGGATTATACAAATTGGCACTCGGAAACCCAGAGTGCCAGTCTTTCGAGATCAGTCCGACGGGTCCTCTGTAGGCTTTCGGCGAGCCGAGCCCCAGAAGGCCAGCGCCTTGCGACCCTCCCACCAGGACACGAACAGGAAGAGGCCGAAGAAGCCAACCGCCGCCCCGAGGGCCGAGGCCTGCATGGACGACCCCAACTGGGACAGGATCAGTCCGACCAGGACCGCGGCCACGACCGAGTCGATCGCAAGGATCATCAGCGGCGTCGTCACCAGCGCGTGTGACAGGTTCTGGCGCAGCGACGGCACCGCTCCGATGCGCGCCCCGTAGGTCCGCAGGACCCCGGTCACGTCTTCGGTCGTTCCGGTGATGAAGTACTCCGCCAGCCCGGGGTCGATCTCCAGGTACGCCCGCCGCAGCCGGTTCATGCCCTGGACCCAGACGAGGTCCTCTTCGTTGATCTCGTTGAGCCGGACGAAGGTCGCGAGACCCACGAACAGGACGATCGGAAGGAGCAGCAGGGCGAAGACCACGAAGACCTCGCTGAAGCCGGTCGCCTGGGCAACCAGGGCGAGGGCCACGACGACCCCGGTCAGGACGGTGAGGAACATCCCGGCGCGCGCGAACGACTCGTTCCACGCCAGGTTCCGGCTGGCCAGCAAGCTCCAGTGCTCGGTGGCCAGGAGCTGCACCCGGATGGCGCGCGCGGCCTCATCGGCCGGTGCGTCGGCGGCGTGAGTCGGAGGCAGGCCGGGGGGATGCTCGTGGATCATGCGGGGAGTGTGCGACGGCGATCGGCGCTCGTCTAGCATCGGTCGCATGTCCAGCCCCCCATCGCGCCCGATCTCGGCCGATCAGGCCCGGCGCTTCCTCGTCCGCCGCCACCTGCTGGACCCGGCGCGGTCGTTGCCCGCGCGGCCGGCGTCGGTCCTTCGCGCGATCGAGCGGCTGGGCTCGTTCCAGTTCGATCCGCTCGAGTACACCGGCGCCCGCAACCACGACCTCGTCCTCCACGCCCGGATTGCCGGCTACCACCGCGACTGGTGCGATCGCTGGCTGTACGCCCCGCGCGGTCGTCGCCGCCTGATCGAGCTCTACAACAAGGCGCTGAACATCCTGCCCATCGAGGAGCTGCCCTACTACCGGCTGTCATGGGCCCGGGCGGCGGGCCACTACGACGAGTTCCTGGCCAAACACCGCGCGCTTGCGAACCGCATCCGCGACCACGTCCGCGACCACGGGCCGGTGCCGACCGCGGCGTTTCGCGACGTGGACGCCCGCATCCAGTGGTGGTGGGACAGCGACACGACGACCACCACGGCCGCGCGTGCCATCCTCGAGGCCCTGTTCGTGGTTGGCGAGATGGGCATCGCCCGTCGCGACGGCAACCGCCGCTACTACGACCTCATCGAGCGCCTGGTGCCGGCGGCGATCCTCGACGCGGAGCCGGCCTCCGAGACCGACGCGCTCCGCCACCGGGTCCTGTCCCGCTTCCGGGCGGTGGGCTTCGCCGCCTCGACCGGGAACGCGGAGCTGGTGTGGGGTGGCGCCGGGCTCGTCTCGCGGCGCAAGGTGATCATCGCCGGACTCATCGACGAAGGGACCCTCGTCCCGGTCGAGGTCGAGGGGATGCGCGGGATCCGGCTGGTCCTGGCCGACGAGGTGCCGATCCTCAATGCCGCGGTCCACCGGTCACGCCGCACGCCGACCGTCTCGTTCCTCGCCCCGCTCGACCCGCTGATGTGGGATCGGCCGATGCTCCGCGACCTGTTCGGCTTCGACTACCTGTGGGAGGTCTACACCCCGGCCGCCAAGCGCCGGCACGGCTACTACGTCCTGCCCATCCTGTTCGGCGACCGTTTCGCCGGACGGATCGAGCCGCGCCTGGACCGGAAGCGCCGGCACCTCGACATCGTCGGCGTCTGGTTCGAGCCTGGCTTCGAGCCGATCGCCGAGCCCGGCTTCATCCCGGCCCTGCGCGACGCCCTCGACGTCTATCGGTCGTTCGTCGGAGCCGATACCGTCTCCTGGCCCCGGACCCGCATCGGTCGCGACCTGGCAGGATCGGTCGGGTGACGACCCCCCGCTGGCTGCTCAAGATCCTGTGGCTGGAGGATCGCGCGCTGTCGCGGCTGACCGGTGGACGGATGACGATGCCGAATGGCACGGGAGGACGGGTGCGCACCTTGTTCCTGCACACGGTCGGCCGATCGACCGGCCAACCCCGGCGGAATGGCCTCTACTACCTCGAGGACGGGGCGAACCTGGTCGTCGTCGCCTCCAACGCGGGACGGGACGAGGACCCGGCGTGGTGGCTGAACCTGCGGGCCCAGCCGGACACCGAGGTGGAGGTCGGCACGGATGTCCGCGAAGTCCATGCCCGCCGGGCGTCGGCCGAGGAAGCGGCAGCCCTATACGAGCGGTTTGCCGCCGCGCTGCCCCAGTACGCCGGCTACCGACGCCGCACGACCCGTGAGATCCCGGTCGTCATCCTCGAACCCCGCTGACGCGGCTACCATCTCCGCCCGACGCCAGCAGGAGACGAGCCGATGGCGAGGGTCGCCTAGTCGAACTCGACGACCACCGGCGCGTGGTCGGAGGGGATGCCCGGGTAGGTGCTCGGCTTGCGGGCGTCGCGGTCGCGTTCCGCGGAGACCACGCGCGCGGCGAGCGGCGCGGATGCCAACACGTGGTCGATCCGCATCCCGAAGTTCTTGTGGAAGTGGCCGGCCCGGTAGTCCCACCAGGTGAAGTAGCCCGGCTCCGGGTGGAACTGGTGGAGGACGTCGGTCAGTCCCCACTCGACGAGCCGCGCGATCCGTTGGCGCTCTGGCGGAGAGACGTGGGTCGCGCCGTGCGCCGCCGCCGGGTCCCACACGTCGTTGTCGGTGGGCGCGACGTTGAAGTCACCGCACATGGCAAGCGGCACGGCCGGGTCGTTGGCCGCCCGCAGCCACGCGTTCAGGTGGTCGAGCCACTCGAGCTTGGCGTCGTAGAACTCCGAGCCCACCACGCGGCCGTTCGGGACGTAGACGGAGGCCACCCGGATATCGCCGCAGGTGGCAACCAGGAAGCGGCCGCCCTCATCGGTCCAGTCCTCGGTCTCGGGGAGCCCGCCGGACCAGTTACTGATCCCCACTCGTGACGCGATGGCGACCCCGTTCCACGTCCCGCTGCCGTGGTGGGCGACTTCGTAGCCCAGCGCGGCGAAGTCCACCAGCGGCACGGCGTCGTCGGCGAGCTTCGTCTCCTGCATGCACAGGACGTCGGGCTGGTTGCGCTCGGTCCAGGCCAGGACCCGCTCGAGCCGCGCCTTCAGGGAGTTGACGTTCCAGGTCGCCAGTCGCACGCGGGGTCGCCCTACAGGTCGGCCAGGAGGGCCGTCCGCTTCTGGTCGTACTCCTCGGAGGTGATCAGTCCTTCGTCGCGCAGGGTTCCCAGGCGACGGAGGCGCAGCGTCGGATCGCTGCCTCCGGTCTCCACCCCTTCCTCGATGTCCTCGGGACTCATTCCGGCAGCCAGCTCGGCTCGGCGGCGCTGCAGCGCACTCCCGATGAGGCCGGCCAAGGCCGAGAACGTCGCGATGCCGGCCAGCATCATCACGATCCCTGCCATCCGGCCCGCGGTCGTGTAGGGGTAGATGTCCCCGTAGCCCACCGTGGTAGCGGTCACCAGTGCCCACCAGCTCGCGTCGAAGATGGTGTTCACGTTCGGGTTCACGCCGGCTTCCGCGATGTAGAACAGGATGCTCGCGATCACCGTGATCGAGAACCACAGGGTGAACAGCATCTTGATCGTGAGGTCGCCGGCGAGGTACTCGAGGATCCCGACCGCGTTGGACAGCCCCCGGGTCGCACGCACGAGGCGCAGCAGGCGAAACAGCCGCAGCAGGCGGAACCCGCGGAGCATGGGGAGGAGCGTGACGACGTCGATCCAATGCGCGCGGAAGTAGGCCCGGTGCTCGAACGCGGCCAGGAAGCGGACCGTGAACTCGAGCGCGAAGAACACGGTGATCGAGTCGCTGATGAGCGTCGTGATCGGTCCATGGGGCTCCGCTCCGAGCAGGAGCCAGACGACCACCAGGAGGCCCATGAAGGCTTCCCAGGCGATGTCATAACGAACGAAGAAGTCGTTGATGGTCGTTCGGAGCGCTCTCATGAGGGCATCGTACCGCGGGCTACACTGGCCACCCGGAGCATTTGAGGAGGGTTGTGATGTTCAAGGGATTCCGCGATTTCATCCTGCGCGGGAACGTCGTCGACCTCGCCGTGGCCGTCGTCATTGCCGGCGCGTTCGCGGCCGTCGTCGGCTCGTTCGTGGCCGACATCCTGACCCCGCTGCTCGGCCTCGTCGGTGTCCCCGACTTCAGCACCGCGAGCGTGACCGTCGGGTCGGCCGAGGTCCGCTACGGCCTGTTCCTGAACGCGGTCATCACGTTCCTCCTGATCGCGGCCGCCATCTACTTCGTCGTCGTCAAGCCCAAGCAGGCGTTCGACGCGCGCATGGCGAAGGAGGAGGAGGCCACGACCAAGGACTGCCCGCACTGCGCGACCGAGATCCCGGTGGCCGCCACCCGCTGCCCGAACTGCACCAGCCAGCTCACCTGATCGCCTTCCCGGGGGACTGACCGATGGCCGATGCGGGCGTCCCCTCGTGGGGCGCCCGTGACATGACCTCGCCGCTCCGCGAGGTGCTCGTCCATCGGCCTGACGCCGCGTTCGGCGACGCCTTCGCCAACCCGGAGCACGCCTTCCGCCACCCGGTCGACCTCGCGGTCGCCCAGGCCGAGCACGACGCCTATGCGGACCTGCTGGCCGCGCTCGGCGTGCGCGTCCGCCGCCTCGTCGTCCAGACCGACAACCCGGACCTCGTCTACACCTTCGACCCGGCGTTCATGACCGATGCCGGCGCGGTCCTTCTCCGGCCAGGCAAGACGAACCGGAAATCGGAGGTCCGGATCCTCCGCAACTGGCTGACCAACAACGGCACGCCGATCGCCGGGCGGATCGGCCCGCGTGCGACGCTCGAGGGTGGCGACGTCTGCCGGATCGGGCGGAACCTCGTCGCCATCGGTCGCTCGCTGCGGACGAACGCCGCGGGGGCCGCGCAGCTGACAGCGATCCTCGCCGACCTCGAGCCGCGGACCGAGGTGCGGGTCTTCGACCTGCCCTACTGGCGCGGACCCGACGAGCTGGTCCACCTCCTGTCGGTCATCTCCCCGGTGGCCCCGGACCTGGCCGTGATCTATCCCCCGCTCCTCCCGATCGGCCTGTGGGACCTGCTCGCCGAGCGACGGATCCGGACGATTGCCGTCCCGGACGAGGAGTACGAGACCCTGGGCTGCAACGTCCTCGCCGTCCGTCCCGGGGCCGTGATCGTCGCCGAGGGCAACCCGGTGACCCGGCGCGGGCTCGAAGCCGCCGGCTGCGAGGTCTACGCCTACCCGGCCACCGAGATCGGGCTCAACGGGTCCGGCGGACCGACCTGCATGGCCTTCCCGATCCTCCGCGGCTGACCGGGCACCCGGACGGTTTGATGGTCCGATGACACGGCAGGCGGCATACTAGGAACGGTCCAAGATCCGCACCGGTCGGCCCAACCGGTGGCCTCCGCCCATGAACCTCGAGGTCCGACATGGGATACAACCTTCGGTCTCGCAGCTACCTCAAGCTGCTGGACCTCACCCCGCGCGACATCCGCTACCTCCTCGACCTCGCGCGCGACCTCAAGCGCGCCAAGTACGGCGGCTACGAGCAACAGCAGCTACGCGGAAAGAACATCGCGATCATCTTCGAGAAGGCCTCGACCCGGACCCGGGTCTCGTTCGAGGTCGCCGCCTACGACCAGGGGGCCCACGTCACGTACCTCGGCCCCGAGGGCAGCCAGATCGGCCACAAGGAGTCGATGCGCGACACGGCGCGGGTGCTGGGCCGGATCTTCGACGGGATCGAGTACCGCGGCTTCTCCCAGGAGACCGTCCAGGAGCTGGCGGACTACGCCGGTGTTCCCGTCTGGAACGGCCTGACCGACAACTTCCACCCGACCCAGATTCTCGCCGACTTCCTGACCATGCAGGAGCACAGCGACAAGCCGCTCCACGAGATCGCGTACTGCTACTTCGGCGACGCGCGGAACAACATGGGCGACTCGCTCATGGTCGGCGGCGTGAAGATGGGGATGGACGTCCGCCTGTGTGGGCCCAGGCACCTGTGGCCAGACGCCGACCTCGTGAAGGAGTGCAAGGCCATCGCCAAGGAGACCGGCGCCAGGCTGACCCTGACCGATGACCCTGCCGTCGGCGCCAAGGGGGTCGACTTCCTGTACACCGACGTCTGGGTCAGCATGGGCGAGGCCGACTCCGTCTGGGAGGAGCGGATCAAGCTGCTGAAGCCCTACCAGGTGAATGCCGCGCTCGTGAAGAAGACTGGCAACCCCAAGGTGATGTTCATGCACTGCCTGCCGGCCTTCCACGATCGGAACACGGAGGTCGGCGAGGAGATCTTCCAGAAGTTCGGCCTCGACGGGCTGGAGGTCACCAACGACGTCTTCGAGTCCGAGCGGTCCATCGTGTGGCAGCAGGCCGAGAACCGGATGCACACGATCAAGGCGATCATGGTGGCGACGATCGGGAGCTGACCGATGCGCGTCGTCGTCGCCCTCGGAGGCAACGCCCTGATCCAGCGCGGTCAGCCGATGACGGCCGAGGTCCAGCGCGCCAACGTGAAGGTCGCCGCCTCGGGCCTCGCCCGGGTGGCGGCCGACCACCAGCTCGTCATCTCACATGGCAACGGCCCCCAGGTCGGGCTGCTCGCCCTCGAAGGCGCCGCCTACACCGAGGTCGAGGCCTACCCGTTCGACATCCTCGGCGCCGAGACGCAGGGGATGATCGGCTACCTCATCGAGCAGGAGCTGGGCAACCTCCTGCCCGCCGACCAGCCGCTGGCCACGATCCTGACCATGGTCGAGGTGGATCCCAACGACCCCGGCTTCGCCAACCCGACGAAGTTCGTCGGACCGATCTACAGCGAGG
The DNA here is from genome assembly GCA_036555375.1 of Candidatus Limnocylindria bacterium. Classification (GTDB taxonomy): domain Bacteria; phylum Chloroflexota; class Limnocylindria; order QHBO01; family QHBO01; genus DASTEQ01. The sequence continues at coordinate 8,938 of DATBLJ010000050.1, read as the reverse complement.
CCGAGGCCAAGGCCCAGGCCGCCGAGAAAGGCTGGGTCGTCAAGCCCGACGGCGACCACTGGCGGCGCGTCGTGCCGTCGCCGCGACCGCAGCGCATCTTCGAGATCCGGCCGATGCGCTGGCTCCTCGAGCACGGCACGATCGTGATCTGCGCCGGGGGCGGCGGCATCCCGACGATGTTCGCCCCGGGGCAGGATCGGCACCTCGTCGGCGTCGAGGCGGTCATCGACAAGGACCTCGCGACCAGCCTGCTGGCCCGCGACCTGTCAGCCGACCTGTACATCATGGCCACCGACGTCGACGGGGTGTATGCCGACTGGGGCACGCCCGATCAGCGTCGGCTGGACCACGTCACGCCCGACGAGCTGGATGCCATGACGTTCGCCGCGGGATCGATGGGCCCTAAAGTCAGTGCCGCGGTCGAGTTCGCGGCGACCGGAAAGCGGGCGGTCATCGGCTCGCTCGCGGACATTGATGGATTGGTGGCCGGCACGGCCGGCACGAACATTGCAGTCAAGGAGACCGATACATGACCACCTTCGGCGTGCACTCGGAGGTCGGCAAGCTCCGCCAGGTGATCGTCCATCGGCCAGAGCTCAGCCTGAAACGGCTGACCCCGGACAACCACGACGAGCTCCTCTTCGACGACGTCCTGTGGGTCGAGCGCGCGCAGTGGGAGCACGACCAGTTCGTGGCGCGGATGCGGGAGCGAGGCACCGAGGTGTTCCTCGTCCAGGACCTGCTGGGCGAGGCGCTGGCCGCCAGCCCGGACGGCCGCAAGCGGCTGATCGACCTCGTCGCCTCGGAGTACGTCGTCGGCGTCGGCCTGGTCGACGAGGTCCAGTCCCTGCTCGCCGGCCTCGCCCCCGAGGTGCTCGCGAAGCACCTGATCGGCGGGATGACCGTCGCCGAGTCCGGGCTGGACGTCGGGAAGGTGGCATCGCAGTCGCTGATCGCGTCGGCCGTCGACGACGACCAGACCTTCATCCTGCCGCCGCTCCCGAACAGCCTGTTCACCCGCGACTCGTCGTGCTGGATCTACGGCGGGGTCTCGATCAACCCGATGTACTGGCCTGCCCGGCGCCGCGAGGCCTACAACATGGCCGCCATCTACCGGGCGCATCCGATGTTCGCGGACCAGGACTTCGAGTACTGGTACCCGCCGCTGGGTGCGGACGGCCGCTTCGACGCCGAGGACTTCGGGCTCGCCACTCTGGAGGGCGGCGACGTCCAGATCATCGGCAACGGGACGGTGGCGATCGGCATGTCGGAGCGGACCCAGGGCCGGATGATCGAGCAGATCGCCCGCGCGCTCTTCGCCAAGGGTGCCGCCACGCGCGTCATCGCCGCGGTCATGACCAAGGACCGGGCCCACATGCATCTCGACACCGTCTTCACCCTGCTGGACCGCGACAAGGCGACCGCGTTCCCCAAGGTCGTGCAGGGCATCCGCTCGATCAGCCTTCGTCCAGGCGAGAAGGAGGGCACCCTCGACGTCCGCCACGACAAGGACTTCATCTCGGCGGTGACCGATGCGCTCGGCGTGCCAAAGCTCCACGTCGTCGAGACCGGCGGCGACGCCTACCAGGCGCAGCGCGAGCAGTGGGACGACGGCAACAACGTCGTCGCCCTCGAGCCGGGCGTCGTCGTCGCCTACGAGCGGAACACGTTCACGATCGCGAAGATGCGCGAGGCCGGCGTCGAGGTCGTCACGATCGAGGGCTTCGAGCTCGGCAAGGGCCGCGGCGGCGGGCACTGCATGACCTGCCCCGTCGTCCGCGACCCCATCTGAGGAGGGTCCAACCCGTGGAAGACACCGGGCGCTGGGTGGTGGCGGTGATCGTCGTCGCGGCGATCGTCGCGCTCCTGGCTCTGGCCGGCGGGACGGCAGACCACCCGCGTTCCCACCTCGGCCAGCCGACCGCCGTCGTTCGCGACCTGGTGAGCTAGACCGATGAGCGATCCTCGGCCCGAGGATCAGCCCGGCTCGAGGCCGGTGCGCGAGCCGTCGCTGCTCGACGCCCTCATCCCGGTCCTGACCCTGATCGGGCTGATCAGCCTGACGATCGCCCTCTTCGGAACCGATGCGACCGGCGGGCCGCTCCAGGTGGCCCTCTTCATGAGCGCGACGGTGGCCGCCCTGGTGGCCATGAAGAACGGCCATACCTACACCCGCGTCCAGAACGCGGTGATCGGCGGCATCGGATCGGCGCTCGCCGCCGTCTTCATCCTGCTGGCGGTGGGTGCACTGATCGGCGCCTGGAACATGGCGGGCACGATCCCGACCGTCGTCTACTACGGGGTCGGCCTGCTGAGCGCCACCTGGTTCTACCCCGCCACCGCCATCGTCTGCGGCCTGGTGGGCCTGGCGATCGGGAGCTCGTGGACGACGGCCGCCACGCTGGGCGTCGCGTTCGTGGCGCTTGCCCCGCTGGTCGGAGCGAATCCGGCGATTGCCGCCGGGGCGGTGATCTCGGGGGCGTACTTCGGCGACAAGATGACGCCGATCTCGGAGACGACGGTGCTCGTGCCGTCGCTGGTCGGCGGCGTGACGACCAACCAGCACATCGGCGCCATGGTCTGGACCTCGGGCCCGGCGGTCGTGCTGGCCATCGCCGGATTCACGATCCTCGGCCTCATGACGCCGCCCGAGGGCGCCTTCGAGCCGGCCCTCGTCCAGGAGGAGCTGAGCCGCCACTTCAACATCTCCCTCGTCAACTTCGCCCCGCTCCTCCTCCTCGTGTTGCTCTCCATCCGGCGGATGCCCGCGTTCCTGTCGATCTTCAGCTGCGCGATCTTCGGTGCGGTCCTGGCGGTCTTCACCCAGCCCGAGGCGGTCGCCACGTTCGTCGGCGACCCGGACGCGGGGCCGATCTCGGTCGGGCTGCAGGCGATCTTCACCGCCCTGGCCACCGGGTTCGTGACCGACACCGGCAACGCGACGATCGACGCCCTCTTCAGCCGGGGCGGGATGGACTCGATGCTCGGCACGATCTGGCTGGTCCTGGGCGCCCTGTCGTTCGCGGCGATCATGGAGGACGCCGGATTCCTCGAGCGCCTCGTCCGCCCGGTCCTGGCCGCGGCACAGTCCACCGGGCGCCTGATCGCGTCCGTCGTCGCGACCTGCATCGGCCTGAACATCATCGCCGGCGACCAGTACGTCGCGATCGTCATGCCCAGCCGGATCTACCGCGCCGAGTTCGCGAAGCGGGGCCTGACCCCGCGCATGCTGTCCCGGGCGGTGGAGGACTCCGGCACGGTGACCTCGCCGCTCGTCCCGTGGAACAGCTGCGGGGCGTACATGGCCGGGGTCCTGGGCGTGGCCACTGGCGCCTACCTGCCGTACTGCTTCTTCAACCTGCTGAGCCCGGTCATCTCGCTGATCTATGGGTTCACCGGGTTCCGGATCGAGCACATCGAACCGCCCGCCGAGGCACCTGGGCCGGCGGGGCTCCCCACGCAGGGTGACCAGCTCACGGAGGGAAGTCCGACATGACCGCTGACGCGTCCCCGGCCCCGAGCGGACGCCGGTTCGCGCTGCCCAGCGCGTACACGATCCTCTTCTTCCTGATCGTGCTGGTCGCGATCGGGACCTGGGTCATTCCCGCCGGCCAGTACGAGCTCGACGAGAACGGCCAGCCCATCCCGGGTACCTACCAGCAGGTCGACCAGAACCCGCAGCGGATCATCGTCGACTCCCTGCTGGCGCCCATCAACGGCCTGTATGGGATCGAGGGCGAGGATGGCAGCATCAGCGTCTGGAACAGCGGGGAGCTGTTCGGGGCGATCGACGTGGCGCTCTTCGTGCTCGTGATCGGCGGGTTCCTGGGGATCACGATGAAGACCGGCGCGATCACCGATGGGATCGCCCGGATCGTGTCGCGGTTCCGCGGCCGCGAGCAGTGGATGATCCCGATCCTGATGATCGTGTTCGCCATTGGCGGCACGACGTTCGGGATGAACGAGGAGAGCCTCGCCTTCTACGTCCTGATCATCACGGTCATGGTCGCGGCCGGGTACGACACGATGGTCGGTGCTTCCCTCCTGCTGCTCGGCTGTGGGATCGGCGTCCTGGGCTCGACCATCAACCCGTTCGCGACCGGCATTGCCTCGGGCTTCGCCGGCACGAGCATCGACCAGGGCCTCGTCGGACGCCTGGTGATCCTCGTCGTCGGGACCGCCATCGGCATCTGGTTCGTCATGCGCTACGCGGCGAAGGTCAAGGCCGACCCGTCGAAGTCCCTCGTCGCCGCCCAGAAGGCCGAGAACGAGGCCGCCTTCCGGGGCGCGGATTCGGGTGCGGACGACGAGGCGACGCTACCCGGGCGGGAAAAGGCGGTGCTGGTCCTCTTCTTTCTCGCCTTCGCGGTGATGATCTACGGCGTCATCCCCTGGGAGGACCTGGGGATCCCGATCCCGACCCTGTGGTGGTGGTTCCCGGAGATGACCGCTTCGTTCCTCCTCTTCGCCATCCTGATCGGCGTGGTCGCGCGCATGGGCGAGGGCGAGCTGACCTCGACCTTCGTCGACGGCGCACGCGACCTGCTCGGGGTCGCCCTCATCATCGGGATCGCGCGCGGGATCACGGTGGTCATGAACAACGGCCTGATCACCGACACCGTCCTGAATGCCGCCGAGCAGGCGGTCGCCGGCGTCGGCGGCGTGGTGTTCATCAACCTGATGTTCGGCCTCTTCCTGCCCTTGTCGTTCCTGATCCCGTCGTCCTCGGGCCTCGCCACGGTCGCGATGCCGATCATGGCCCCGCTGGCCGGCTTCGCCGGCGTGCCCGAGTTCCTGGTCGTGACCGCCTACCAGACCGGGAACGGGCTGATCAACCTCATCACCCCGACCTCCGCGGTCGTCATGGGCGGTCTGGCGATCGCCCGGATCGGATACGGAACCTGGCTGAGGTTCGTCTGGCCGATGCTCCTCGTGCTGGCGATCCTGTCGATGGCCGTTCTGACGGCGGGCGTCCTGCTCCAGTAGGCCGCACCGGCCTCAGTCCCCGAGGAACGCCGCGAGGTCGATCTCGACGAGGTCGCCGATGCGCTCCAGGGTGCGATCGGCCGGCCGAAGTCCCGCCGTCTGATCGGCGTAGTGCCCCTGGCGGACGTGGACGGTCAACACGCTGGCGTGCCGCATCTCGACCCGGTTGAGCAGGGCCAGCTTGTCGTCGAACAGCACGTACCGGTCGGCCGGCATGGCCCGCTGGACCGCGGCGAGCCGCTCCTCCTTGTGGACCGATATGTACACCCGCCCGTTCACGGCGGCGGTCAGCCCGGCACGCGCGATCTTCACCGGCTGGTAGCCCGGATCGCCATCGGTGACGATCCCGGCGGGGCCGACCTCCTGGACGTGCGCCAGCGCGGCCAGCGCCCCCGGGTAGAGCGCCTTCTCGAACGGGTAGCCCATGATCAGGCCGATCACCTCGAGCGCCCCGGGCTCGCCGTGGTACGCCTCCTCGAACCGCTCCAGGGTGGCCGGCAGGTCGACGACCTCCGACTCGGCGCGGACCTCCTCGTACAGCTCCCAGAACTGGTCGGCCAGCTGCGACCCCACGGCGGCCTCGATGCCGGCCGCCATCTCGGCCTTCACCCGGTCGTTGTCGAGCAGCGTGTTGTCGACGTCGAACAGGAACGCGACGGCTGCTCGGGAGCTCACCGGAAAAGGATAGGGGCCGGGCTCATCGCCCGGCCCCGTGCCGTGGTGCGGTGGGAGGCCTAGACCTCCTTGTACTCGCCCTCGATCGTCTCCCCCTCGGCCTCGCCATCGGCCTCGCCTTCGGGGGCGGCGCCATTGGCGCCGGACCCATCGGTCGAGCCGTCGGTGGCCGACGCCTCGGCGTAGGCCTGCGAGCCGATCCGCTGCAGGACCTCGACCAGCTGCTGCTTGGTCGAGTCGATCACGCCGGCATCGGTCCCGCTGAGGGCCTCGCGCACGGCGGCGACCTTGGTCTCGACCTCGGCCTTGTCCGTGTCCGAGATCTTGCCCTCGAGGTCCTTCAGCAGGCGCTCGGCCTGGAAGGTCAGCGCGTCCGCCTCGTTGCGGGTCTCCGCCTCGTGGCGGCGCTGGCGGTCCTCCTCCGCGTGCTCGGCGGCGTCGCGGACCATCTGGTCGACGTCCTCCTTGGCGAGCATCGAGGAGGCGGTGATCGTCACCTTCTGCTCCTTGGACGTGGCCTTGTCCTTTGCGGCCACGTTCAGGATCCCGTTGGCGTCGATGTCGAAGGTGACCTCGATCTGGGGCACGCCCCGGGGAGCGGCCGGGATCCCGTCGAGCCGGAAGGTGGCCAGCTTCTTGTTGTCGGTCGCCATCTCCCGCTCCCCCTGCAGGACGACGATGTCGACGCTCGGCTGGTTGTCCGACGCGGTCGAGAAGATCTGGGTGTGCGACGTCGGGATCGTCGTGTTGCGGTTGATCATCTTCGTCGCCACGCCGCCCAGGGTCTCGATGCCCAGGCTCAGCGGGGTAACGTCCAACAGCAGGACGTCCTTCACGTCCCCGCCCAGGACGCCGGCCTGGATGGCGGCGCCTACCGCGACGACCTCGTCGGGGTTGACGCCCTTGTGCGGCTCCTTGCCGGCGAACATCTTCTTGACCGCCTCGACGACGGCCGGCATCCGGGTCTGGCCACCGACCAGGATGACCTCGTCGATCTCCGACGGCTTGATGCCGGCATCGGTCAGGGCCTGGCGGACCGGACCCTCGGTCCGGGTCACGAGATCCGCCACCAGGTCCTCGAGCTTGGCCCGGGTCAGGCTCATGACGAGGTGCTTGGGCCCCTCGGCATCCGCGCTGATGAACGGCAGGTTGACCTCGGTCGAGGTCGTCGAGGAGAGCTCGATCTTCGCCTTCTCGGCGGCCTCCTTGAGGCGCTGGAGCGCGATCCGGTCCTTGGACAGGTCGATCCCCTGGTCCTTCTTGAACTCGGCGGTGAGCCACTCGATGATCCGCTGGTCGAAGTCGTCGCCGCCCAGGTGGGTGTCGCCATTCGTGGATCGGACCTCGAAGACGCCCTCGCTCAGCTCGAGGATGGAGATGTCGAAGGTCCCGCCGCCCAGGTCGTAGACGGCGATCTTCTCTTCCTTGTCCTTGTCGAGGCCGTAGGCGAGCGCCGACGCAGTGGGCTCGTTGACGATCCGCTTGACGTCGAGGCCGGCGATCCGGCCGGCATCCTTGGTCGCCTGGCGCTGGGTGTCGTCGAAGTAGGCCGGCACGGTGATGACCGCCTCGGTCACCTTCTCGCCGAGATACGCCTCGGCATCGGCCTTCAGCTTCTGGAGGATCATCGCGCTGATCTCGGGCGGGGTGTAGCTCTTGTCGTTGGCCAGGGTCACCACGATGCCGTCGGACTTCGGGTCCTTGTCGACGGTGTAGGGCACGAGGTCCTTCGAGCGCTGCACCTCGGGGTCGTCGAAGCGACGGCCCATGAAGCGCTTGATCGAGAACACCGTGTTCTCCGGGTTCGTGATCGCCTGGCGCTTGGCGACCTGACCGACCAGCCGCTCGCCGCTCTTCGCGAAGCCGACGACCGACGGCGTGATCCGCGAGCCTTCCGCGCTGGTGATGACGGTCGGCTCACCGCCCTCCATGACGGCGACCACGCTGTTCGTGGTCCCCAGGTCGATTCCGATGATCTTTCCCATGTGCTTGGCTACCTACTTTCCGGGGTTGTTGGCGACACGAACCAGCGAGGGCCGCAGGACCCGCCCATGGAGCAGGTACCCGCGCTGGACCTCGCCGATCACGGCGTTGTCAGGGGCTTCGGCGGTCTCCTCGTGGACGACCGCTTCGTGGAGGTTGGGATCGAAGGGCTGACCGATGGCCTCGATGGGCGTCACGCCCTCGGCCTCGAGCAGGCTCCGGAGCTTGCGCTCGACGAGGGTCACCCCCTCGAGCCACGACTCGTGGGCGTCCTCGGGGACGTTGTCGAGGGCCCGGTCGAAGTCGTCGAGGACGGCGAGCAGGCGGGTCAGCAGGACGGCGTTGGCGAACAGGTCCGCGGACCGGCGGTCCTCCTCGGTCCGGCGCTTGTAGTTCGAGAAGTCGGCCGCCGCGCGCTGCCAGTTCCGCAGGTGCTCATCGGCCTGCTCCCGGGTGAGGGCCAGCGCCCGCTCGGTCTCCTGGAGCTGCTCGAGGAGGTCGCTGCGGCTCGGCGTGTCGATGGCCTCGGCACGCTCTTCGGCCCGGGTCTTGGCACGCGGCTCGCCGTTCATCTGCTTGGTGGCCTTGTCAGTCATGGGTCCACCCGGTGTGGCTGTCGATGACCTCGTTCAGGACGGTCGAGACGAAGCGGACGGTCGGGATGGCGCGTGGGTAGGCCATCCGGGTCGGTCCCAGCACCCCGAGCAGGCCCAGCGCGCGGTCCGGCGTCCCGTACGGGGCGAAGACGAGGCTCACCTCGCGCATCGCGTCGTTCGGGTTCTCGCGGCCGATGATCACGTGGACGCCGCCCCGCCGGGTGACGACGGGGAGCAGCTGCTCGAGGAACTCGGCGCGCTGCATGGCCTCGAGGACCGGCCGCAGGGCGTGCCCGCCGGCGAACTCCGGCTGGTCGAGGACGTAGGCCAGGCCGTCGGTGTAGACGTCCTCGATCGTCGTGTCCTCGGCTTCGTCCAGGAGGCCGGCCACCGACTCGGCGACGTGGGCGGCCAGCGGGGTGAGCTTCCGCGCGCGACGGCGCGACTGGGGAGCGGTCAGGCCGTGGAGCTCCGCGTTCAGCTCGGCGGCCGTGGCGTCGAACGCGGCCTGGGTCACCTCGCCACCGGCGGCGCGGGTCAGCGCGGCCGGATTGAGATGGCGTTGGATGACCGTCCCGTCGGTCAGGACGACGACCGCCATCCGGGCGTGGTCGGGCAGGTCGACGAGCTGGAGGTGGGCGAACTTCGCACGCCGGGCGCGCGCCGGGGTGACGACCGCGGCGGCGCGGGTCGAGGCG
>DATBLJ010000047.1:0-7907 GCA_036555375.1 Candidatus Limnocylindria bacterium | reverse complement strand
CAGCCGGTCCGGGTCACGACGACCGGGATGCCGTCGAGCTCGAGCTCGCGGAAGAAGTAGTACTTCAGCGACAGGATATCGTCGCCGAACAGGGCCGCGACCACGTCCTTCGAATGCGGGCCCTGGATCTGGAGCGGTGAGACGTCCGGCTCACCGAGCTGGACGTCCCAGCCCAGGTTGGCGGCCAGCCCCATCGCGTAGAGGAGCGCATCCGAGCTCGCCAGCGCGAACCAGAAGTGGTTCTCGCTCAGGCGGAGCATGACCGGGTCGTTCACGATCCCGCCCTCGGGGGTCGTGATCAGGACGTACTTGCCCTGGCCGATGGCGCACTTCGACAGGTCGCGCGGGGTCAGCAGCTGGGCGAACCGGAACCCGTCGCGGCCCTGGACCTCGAGGTTGCGCTCGACGGCGACGTCCCAGAGCGTGACGTGGCTCAGGAGATGCCAGTACTCGGCCTCGAAGTCGTCGAAGTTGGTCGGGAACAGCATGTGGTTGTAGACCGTGTAGCCCTTGGGTCCGTACCGCTGCTCCGCCTCGTAGAAGGGCGACCGCCGCAGGCGTGCTCCACGCTGGACCAGGGACATGTCGAAAGCCATGCGTTCCTCCAACTGGGACAGACCGATACCGGAGGATTCTTCTACACGACCAGCCCCCCTCGCCGCACGCCGGATCCGCGGGATGCCTAGGGCGAAGGCGGCGGGAGGCTCACCTCCGGCGTCGGCACTGGCGTCGGCGTCTCCTCCGCGGTCGGCACTGGCGTCGGCGTCTCCTCCGGCGTCGGCGGCGGCGGGGTGTCGGTCGGCGCCGGGGTATTCGAAGGTGGGGTTGAAGGCGGCGGAGTAGTAGCCGGCGGCAGCGTGGTGGCGGTGATCGTGTTCGAGAACGGGCCGAGCCAGGCGACGTTGGCTGCGCGGACCCGGAACGAATAGGTCGTGTTCGGGCTGAGCCCGCTGTTGGTCAGGCTCAGGTTGCCCGGTGGGAGCTCGCCGAGCTTGAACCATGTCCCGTTCCCGGTTCGGCGCCAGATCTCCCATTTCTGGACCGGTCCGCCACCGCTGCCGGGCGACCACCGGACGCTCATCGTGGTCTGTCCGACGCCATTGAGCTGGAGGAAGGGCGCGCTGGGCGCGTCGGGTGGCTGTTCGTTCGGAGCCAGCGAGGGGAGCGGGATGAACGATGGGATCGGCGTGCCGGAAGGCTCGGCGGAGAGACTGGGCTGAACCGCTGGGTCGGGGTTGATCGTGCCCTGATCCCGGCTGGGGTCGGGGGTCACGAAGCCGGCGATCTCCGACGGCCCGGGGCCCAGGTCGAGGTTGCCGACCCAGCCGAGCAGCTGGGACGCGCCGAACACGACGAGGATCCCGGCCACGACTGTCCCGGCCACCGCGGTGCCGATCCGCGCCCACGCCATGCCGACCACCAGTCGCGAGGGCGCGGGCAGGGGCGGGGGAGAGCCGGCCGCGCTCACGTCGACGGCGGCCAGCGCGTCGAAGGCACCCAGCCGCCGGGCGCACGAGGCGCACACCGCGGCATGGACGGCGACCTCGCGCGGCGGATCGCCGACGGCGCCCTCGATCAGCCACTCGTCGAGGATCTGGTGGGAGTCGTTCATCGGCGGTTCCCGGGGAGGACGGGTGCGGCGGTCGCGCGCACCCGGGCGGCGAGGTCACCCGCCGGCGGATCGGCCTGGCGTGTCTCGGACGAGGCGAGATAGGCGGTCAGGTACTCGCGTCGCGCTCGGCGAACCCGTTCGTCGCTGTGGACGATCTCGAAGACGTCGGCCGGTGAGAACCCCTCGACCGATGTCGCGACGATCGCGGCCCGGCTCCGGACGTCGAGGCTGGCCAGCGCGTCGAAGGTGGGCGCATCGACCCCGAGCGAGCCCAGCGCGTCGCGGCGCTCGATCTCGGACGGGCGCTGGTGGCCCCACGCCGGCCGCCCGGCGCCCTTCGTGACCTCACCGCGGAGCCAGGCGGCGGCCCGGACGGGATGGCGGAGCTCCTCGATGCGCTCGACCCCGGCCGCCAGCGCCTGGGACGACAGCTTCCCGGCGAGCGTGGCATCGCCCAGCGTGACGAGCATGGCGAATCCGAAGAGGCGGTCGCCGTGCAGCTCGACAAAGTCGGCGGTTCGCGAGTGATCCTCCACCTCACGGATGGTAGCCGACGCGCGTTTGAACTCCAGTCATCGTGTCGGGGTACCAAATGCGGTCGGATGCTTGACATCGCGCTAGAATGGTTCCTGGACACTTGACAGACCTCTTGACAAACCACTTGACACGCGCCGCCCTCGTTGTGGCGCGCAGGACTGCTGCATGAGCTCAGCCGGCTCGGTCGCCGAGATCAAGTCGCGCCTGCCCGTGGCCGAGATCGTTGGAGAAACGGTCCAGCTCAAGCGGGCCGGCTCGACGATGAAGGGCCTCTGTCCCTTCCACACCGAGAAGACCCCCTCCTTCACGGTCAGCCCCGAACGCGAGAGCTGGCACTGTTTCGGCTGCGGCGAGCACGGCGACATCTTCACCTTCGTCATGAAGCGCGACGGCATCGACTTCCGGGAGGCGCTGAACCGCCTCGCCGAGCGTGCCGGGGTGGAGCTGTCCGCGGCCGGCGCCAAGGAGGATCGGCGCCGCAAGCGCCTCCGCGACGCCCTGGAGGCGGCCATCGCCTGGTATCGGGAGGTCCTCCGCCAGGCCAGCGTGGCGGAACCGGCACGGCAGTACCTGGCCGAGCGCGGCTTCACGGAGGAGACCCTCGACCAGTTCGGCATCGGCTTTGCGCCGGACAACTGGGAGGCGTTGGTCAAGCGCCTGGCGGCGCGTGGCTTCACGACCGAGGAGATGGTCGCGGCCGGGCTGGCGTCGGTCGGTCAGCGGGGCAAGCCGGTCGACCGATTCCGGGGCCGGATCATGATTCCCATCCGCGACGCGTCGGGCAAGCCGACCGGGCTCGGAGGCCGGGTCATGCCGGGCGGTGAGGGCCCGAAGTACCTGAACTCACCGGCCACCGCCCTGTTCGACAAGAGCCGGACCCTGTACGGGATCGACCTCGCCCGCCAGGCGATCCGCCGCGAGAAGCTGGCGGTCATCGTCGAGGGCTACACCGATGTGATGGCCGCCCACCAGGCCGGCTTCACGAACGTCGTCGCGTCGATGGGCACGGCACTGACCGGTGGGCAGGTGGACATCGTCACCCGCTACGCCGATGCGATCACGCTGGCGTACGACGTCGACCTCGCGGGCGAGGCCGCGACCGAGCGCGGCCTGCTCGAGGAGCTGGGTCCCAGCCAGGCCATCACCAAGCTCCGCGTGATCCGCATCCCCTCGGGCAAGGATCCGGCCGAGCTGCTCCAGACCGATCCGGACGCCTGGCGCCAGGCCATCGAGGACGCCAAGCCGCTCATGGACTACTTCATGGAGCGCGAAGCCGCGCGGGTGGACATGAGCACCGTTGCCGGCCGGCGCGAGATGGCCGGGCGGGTCCTGGCCAAGCTCCAGCGGATCACCGATTCGGTCGTCCAGGACATGTACCTCCAGGAGCTCTCGCAGATCGTGAAGGTCGACGAGCGCATCCTGCGCGAGGGCCTCGAGCGGCCACGAGTCCAGCGTCGCGCCGCAACCTCGCCGACGGCGGCCACCGCGGTCGGACCGGGCGCCATCGTGCTCGATCCGGTCGAGACGGAGACGCTGGCCCTGCTGTTCCGCCAGCCGGGCCTGACGGCCGAGCACACGAACAACCCGCTCCCGTTCGGCCGCCCGGTCGCGACCGCCCTCGCCGACGCGTGGACGGCCTGGGTCGCGCAGCACGCTTCGAACGGCTCGACCAACCTCGAGGGCTTCCTGGCCGAGCTGGATCCGATCTCGTCGGAGCTCGCACGGGCCGTCATCCAGGCCGCCAGCGCGGGTCCCAAGCTCGATCCACCGGTTGCCGCCGAGGCCCTGCGCGTGTGCCGCCTGCGCCTGCGGCGTGCCCGGATCGAGGAGGCCATCGGCGACGGGCGGCACATGCTCGAGGACGCCGAGCGCGACGGCGATCGCGAGCTGCTGGCCCAGATTGAAACCCACATCACCCAGCTCGGCCGGGAAAAGGCCGAGGTCACCCGACTGTTGGCGACGCCGGCCGTATCGGCGCACGGAGGTTCCTGAATCGTGGCATTGAAGACCCCTACCCGAGAAGCGGCCAAGGCACCCGCCAAGGCCGCCCCTAAGGCGACGGCCAAGCCGAGCGCCGATAAGCCCGCCAAGCCGTCCGCCAAGGCGGCAGCACCGGTGAAGGCGGCCGCATCGGCCAAGCCGGCGGCCAAGGCGACCACGCCCGCGAATCCCGCCACCGCGAAGGCCGCCAAGCCGGCCCCGGCGACCGCGGTCAAGGCCGAGGCCAAGCCGGTCGCGAAGGCAGCGGCGAAGTCGGCGCCCAGCGCGGCCACCGCGACCAAGACCGCATCGGTGAAGAGCGAGCCGAAGGCTGCCGTCAAGGCCGCCGCGCCAACCAAGGCCGCCGCGCCAACCAAGGCCGCCGCCCCGAAGCCCGCCCCGACCAAGGCTGCAGCCACGGCAGCCTCGGCGAAGGCGGCTCCGGCCAAGGCGCCCGCCAAGCCGACCGGGAAGGCCGCGAGCAGGGCCTCCAAGGCCGCTCTGCTCTCCGCCGAAGCCTCGGAGGAGGCCACCGCCGCGGTCGAGGACCTGCTGTCCCACGGCCGCGAGGACGGGTTCATCACCCACGACCAGATCCTGGCCGCCGTTCCGAGCCCGGAGACCAACCTCGAGGCCATCGAGGAGCTGTTCGCCGGTGCCGAGGAGCAGGGGGTCGAGGTCTTCGACGCCGACAACCAGCCGACGTTCAGCGAGCCGGGCGAGGACACCGTCGCGGTTCCCGGCGAGGAGGCCGAGGAGAAGGCCGAGAAGGAGCCCGAGGAGGACCTCGAGGCGCTCGCCGCCGACCTGATCGGTATCGACGACCCGGTCCGGATGTACCTCAAGGAGATCGGGAAGGTCGCCCTCCTGACCGCCGAGGAGGAGGTCGTCCTGGCCAAGGCCATCGAGCTCGGGGAGCTCGCGATCGAGGACCCCGGGCGCGCGATGACCAACCTCTACACCTGGGTCACCCTGAACAGCGAGCCGAAGGCGCGGGCAATGGCCGCCATGCGCGCGTTCGACCTGCCCCAGGACTCGCCCCACGTCACGCTCGACGCGATCGACTGGTGGGTCAAGCGCAAGCGGAACACGATCGAGAAGCCGCCCATCCGGTTCACCAAAGCCCGCCGCGACCCCGAGCTCGACGACGAGGGCCGCCAACGGATCCTCGAGGCCGAATCGCTCCTGAAGTCCATCGAGACCGACCCGGCGCAGGCCCTGAAGGACGCGGTCCTGTTCGGCCACACCTATCGCTTCCGCGTGCTCGAGCAGCCGGGCCGGGACGAGCTCTACGCCCTCGAGCGCTGGGCGCGCGAGACGGCACAGGCCATCACGAATGCCTACATCACGGCCGGCAACGACGCCGAGTACATGAAGTCGATGGGCTACGACCCGGCGATCCCGCCCGAGGTGCCGCTGGAGCGGCGATCCGGCCGCCTGGTCGAGCAGAGCACCGATGGCCGGCGCCGCCTGACCGAGGCGAACCTCCGGCTGGTGGTCAGCATCGCGAAGAAGTACATCGGCCGCGGGATGAGCTTCCTGGACCTCATCCAGGAGGGGAACATCGGCCTCATCCGGGCGGTCGAGAAGTTCGAGTACGAGAAGGGCTTCAAGTTCTCGACCTACGCGACGTGGTGGATCCGCCAGGCGATCACCCGCGCCATCGCCGACCAGGCCAGGACGATCCGGATCCCGGTCCACATGGTCGAGACGATCAACCGCCTGATCCGCGTCTCGCGAACCCTGCTCCAGGAACTCGGCCGCGAGCCGACCGTGGAGGAGATCGCCCGGCGGATGAGCCGCGACGAGATCGTCCGCGAGCTGCGCGACAAGCTCGAGCGCGAGCCCACCGAGGCGGAGGTCGACAAGCGCGAAGCCGCCGGCCCGCAGACCGTCTCCCCGGAGAAGGTGCGCGAGATCATGAAGGTCAGCCAGGAGCCGGTCTCCCTCGAGACGCCGATCGGCGAGGAGGAGGACAGCCACCTGGGTGACTTCATTCCGGACCTCGCGTCGGTCGCCCCGGCGGACGCCGCCTCGCACCAGCTGCTCAAGGAACAGGTGGAGGGCGTGCTCGACTCGCTCACCCCGCGTGAGCGGCGCGTCCTGCAGCTTCGCTTCGGCCTCGAGGACGGACGGTCGCGGACCCTCGAGGAGGTGGGTCGCGACTTCAACGTGACCCGGGAGCGGATCCGCCAGATCGAGGCCAAGGCCCTCCGCAAGCTCCGGCATCCGAGCCGGAGCCGGAAGCTCAAGGACTACCTGGAGTAGGCCGATGGATCCAGCCGCCAGCGTGGAGGTCCGTGAGGCCGACTCGATCTGGCACGAGCAGGGCGGCTGGTTCGACGCGCGCTGGCACTTCTCCTTCGACCGCTACCGCGATCCGCGGCAGATGGGCGTCGGACCGCTCCGCGTCTTCAACGACGACCGGATCGTGGCCGGCGCCGAATGGCCGATGCACCCGCATCACGACATCGAGTCGCTGACCTACGTCGTGGAGGGCCACTTCCTCCACGCCGACTCGCTCGGCAACAACGGGCAGCTCGAGTCCGGGGCGGCCCAGGTGATGACGTTCTCGCACGACGGCGCACTGCATTCGGAGAAGAACGGGTCCGCCGACGACCCGATGCGCTTCATCCAGTTCTGGATCCTGCCAAGCGTTCGGGGGCTGGCCTCGAGCGTCCAGCAGCGCCAGTTCACGATCGAGGACCGGACCGATCGGTGGCTCCAGATCATGGGCCCGGCGGGCACCGACGGCCTCGACCTGTCGGCCGATGCCCGGGCGCTGGTCGCGCACCTGACCGATTCCGGCCGGCTCGAGCACGGGTTCGCCCCGGGTCGAGGCGGGTACCTGTATGTGATCGACGGTCGCGTGGCGTTCAACGGGGAACGGCTGCGCACCGGTGACGCGGTCAAGGTCCAGGGCGCCACCGACATGGCGCTGTCGACCGATGTTGGTGCCGAGCTGATCCTGATCGACGTTCCCCTGGCGTTCGAGCCGGTGGGCGTCTGGGCGGGGGAGCGCTGACCCGAAGCCTCCGGCACAATCGGTCCATGGCTGACTGGGGCGCGATCGAGGTCCGCGGGGCGCGCGAGAACAACCTGCGGGATATCAGCCTCGACATTCCGAAGCGGAAGCTGACCGTCTTCACCGGCGTGTCGGGGAGCGGAAAGAGCTCGCTCGTGTTCGAGACGATCGCCGCCGAGTCGCAGCGCCTCATCAACGAGACGTACAGCGCCTTCGTCCAGGGCTTCATGCCGACCCTGGCCCGGCCGGACGTCGACTCGCTCGAGGGCCTGACCACGGCGATCATCCTCGACCAGGAGCGGATGGGCGCCAACGTGCGCTCCACGGTGGGCACCGCCACCGATGCCAACGCGATGCTGCGGGTCGTCTTCAGCCGGGTCGGGAAGCCGCACATCGGCGGGCCGCAGGCCTTCTCGTTCAACGTCCCATCGGTCACCGGTGGCGGGGCGATCAAGGTCGATCGGGGTGCGGGCAAGACCGAGAGCCGGAGCTTCAGCATCGCCGGCGGGATGTGTCCGCGCTGCGAGGGGATGGGCAGCGCCAACGACATCGATCTGACCCAGCTCTACGACGCCGACAAGTCGCTGGCCGAGGGGGCGATCCGGGTGCCCGGCTACACCCCGGAAGGCTGGTCGACGCGGATGTACAGCGAGTCCGGCTTCTTCGACCCCGACAAGCCGATCCGCGACTACACCGCGAAGGAGTTGAACGACTTCCTCCACAAGGAGGGGGTCAAGGTGAGGATCAACGGGA
>DATBLJ010000023.1:0-16905 GCA_036555375.1 Candidatus Limnocylindria bacterium | reverse complement strand
GCGGAGAGGGAGGGATTCGAACCCTCGGAAGAGGAAATCCCCTTCAACGGTTTAGCAAACCGCCGCACTAGGCCACTATGCGACCTCTCCGGGAGCGGCGCCGATGATAGCATCTGCCCCTCTGGAACCGGCCCTCCCCGGCTGGCCCGACACGCCCGCCGACGGCCTCCCGGGACCTCTCTCTGAACGAGAAACCGACCCGTGACGCGCCTACTCATCATCGGCTCCCCCGTCGCTCCCGGCCCCGCCGAAGCGGTGCAGCGGGCCGCGCTCGCGGCGGCGGGACGCGATGTCGAAATCGAGCGTTGGGAGCGCCGCGCCCACCAGCTGAGCGAGGCCCTGGGTGAGCTCGTCCAGCCCGACGTGGTCGGCGCGATGATCGGATCCCCACACAAGGAGAAGGCCGCGTCGCTGATCGGCCTGCTCTCGGATGAGGCGCGGGCCAGCGGCGCGGTCAGTGTCGTCGTCAACCATGACGGCCGCCTGCACGGCCACAACACCGATGTCGCCGGCGTCCGTGCCGGGCTCGAGGCGCTCCTGCCGGCCGGCGGGCGCCAACCGACCCAGGCGGTCGTCCTGGGCGCGGGCGGCGGCGCTCGGGCGGTGGTCTCGGTGCTGCTCGAGGCGGGCCTGTCGCGGATCGCCGTCTTCAACCGTCATCTCCATCGGGCGGAGGCGGTCGTCGCCCATTTCGACCGGGTCGCCCGCGAGGCCGACCTTCGGGCGATGCCCTGGCACGAGACGATCATCGAGTCCGAGCTGTCCCGGGCCCGGCTGGTGGTGAACGCCTCTGGCATCGGTGCCAACGCCGACGAGAGCCCGATCCCGCCCGAGCTGCTCCCGGACGAGCTCTACGTGCTCGACCTCGTCCTGAGCCGATCCGAGACCCCGCTCATGCAGGCCGCCGCGACCCGTGGCGGGACGGTTGCCAACGGCCAGGCCTCGTTCCTGGTGGCCCAGGCCGCCGCCTTCGAGGTCTGGACCGGGGAGCCGCCGCCCGAGGACGTGATGCGCTCGGCGCTCGCCACCCATCTCGGTCTGCCCGAGGAGGGGCTCGCCGTCGTCGGCGACTGAGCCGGGGCCGCGCGCGGGTCGTGATGTTCTACACGTCGGGCTGGGTCCACGTGATCTGCGGCTGCATGTTCTGCGGCAAGACCGATGAGATGCTCCGCCTCCTCCGCCGATTCGCGATCGCAGGCCGGGAGGTGGTGCTCATCAAGCCGCGCGTCGACACCCGGACCGCCGAGGAGACGGTCGTCTCGCGATCCGGCGCGCAGCATCGCGCGGTCAGCGTCGAGCGCTCGACGGACATCGAGGGTGTCATCGGCACCGCCGACATCGTCGCCATCGAGGAGGGCCAGTTCTGGGACCCGGGCCTGACCGAGGTCGTCGGCCGCCTGGCCGACCTGGGCAAGCAGGTCCTCGTCACCGGCCTCGACCAGGACTACCGCGGCGACCCGTTCGGGCCGATGCCGGCCCTGATGGCCCGTGCCGACCAGGTCACCAAGCTGACCGCGATCTGCATGGTCTGCGGCGAGCCGGCAACCCGGACCCAGCGCCTGATCGACGGCCAGCCGGCGCCCGCGGATTCGCCGTTGATCATGGTTGGCGGGATGGGTGACGAGAAGTACGAGGCGCGGTGCCGTCTCCACCACGAGGTCCCCGCCACGGACTGACTGGCGGAGGGGGTGGGATTCGAACCCACGGAAGCTTGCGCTTCAGCGGTTTTCAAGACCGCCGCATTCGTCCGCTCTGCCACCCCTCCGCGGCGATTATCCGCCGATGACGGGTGACCCGAAGTGGGGCTGGAGGGCCTCGGGAACGGTCACCGTGCCGTCCGATTGGAGGTGCGTCTCGAGCAGCGCGGCCACGGTTCGTGCCAGCGCGACCCCCGAGCCGTTCAGGGTGTGGACCAGCTCCGGACGGGCGTCGCCCGAGGATCGGTAGCGGACGTTCATCCGGCGCGCCTGGAAATCGGTGTAGTTCGAGCATGAGCTGATCTCGAGCCAGCGCCCGACCCCCGGCGCCCAGCCCTCGAGGTCGTAGCCCCGGGCCTGCGCGAACCCGACGTCGCCGGTGCAGCGCTCGACGGTCCGGTACGGCAGCTCGAGGGCGCGCAGCAC
The DNA here is from genome assembly GCA_036555375.1 of Candidatus Limnocylindria bacterium. Lineage (GTDB taxonomy): Bacteria > Chloroflexota > Limnocylindria > QHBO01 > QHBO01 > DASTEQ01. The sequence goes on along the minus strand of DATBLJ010000023.1, from coordinate 14,782 downwards.
GGCCTCCGCATCGGCGGTCAGCGACTGGAGCTCGTCGTCGGACGACTCGGGGGTGACGAACTTCACCAACTCGACCTTGTCGAACTGGTGGACGCGGAGCAGGCCGCGGGTGTCCTTGCCGGCCGCGCCCGCCTCGCGCCGGAAGCATGGGGTGTACGCGGCGTAGCGGATGGGCAGCGAGCCGGGCGGCAGGATCTCGTCGCGGTGGATGTTCGTGACCGGGACCTCCGCGGTGGGCGCCAGGTAGAGGTCGTCGCTGGTCACGACGTACATCTGGGCTTCCTTGTCCGGCAGCTGGCCGGTGCCCCGCGCCGAGTCGGCGTTGACCAGGACCGGCGGCCAGACCTCGGTGTAGCCCCGCTCGGCCGCCATCTCGAGGAACAGACCGATGAGCGCGCGCTGCAGGCGCGCGCCGGCGCCGGTGTACAGGACGAAGCCCGAGCCGCTGATCTTCGCGCCGCGCTCGAGGTCGAACAGCCCCAGCCGCGCGCCGATCTCCCAGTGCGGCGGCCGCTCTCCTGGGGGCAGGGGCTCGCCCCAGGTCCGGACGACGGGATTGTCCTCCGGCCCGGCGCCGTCCGGGACGTCGGGATGGGGTGGGTTCGGGACGAGCAGCAGGTCGGACTCGATGGACGCCTCGACGAAGGCGAGCTGCTCGTCGAGGGCCGAGATCCGTGGGCCGAGATCGCCAAGCGACGCCTTCCGGGCCTCGGCCTCGTCGGTCTTGCCGGCCCGCATCAGCTCGCCGACCTCGCGGCTCCCCTCGTTGCGCTCGTGCTTGACCGCGTCCGCGTCGGCCAGCAGCTCGCGGCGCCGGCCGTCGGCCGCCAGCAGACGGTCGATGACCTCCGCCCCCTCGCCCTTGCGGGCGATGGCGCGCTTCACCGCGTCGGGGTCGTCACGGATCGACTGGATCGAGATCAAATGCGGATCACTCCGGGGTGTGCTGCGGGTCTACCGATGCCTCCCACAGGCGAGCGTAGACAAAGTCCGGGTCCAGCGATGCCAGTAACCAACCAGCCCGTGGACCGTTCGTCCGGCCGAGGAAGGCGACGTAGATGGTGCGGAAGGCCTCCCCGGCAGGCAGCTCGGTGTGCTTGGCCGACAGGAAGATCAATGCCTGCCACGCTTCACCCGACGCCGGCGCATCGCGCTCGGCCCAGGTCGAGAGCCTCGACAGGAAGCGCCGCTGCTCGGCGGTGAGGTCCGCGACGTCATTCGGCAGGCTGGAGGTCACCGCGATCCGGGCGTCCGGCGGCGCATAGGCCTCGAGCCACGCCCGCGCGGCGGTGGACCGCTCCTCCAGCAATTCGACCTCGTGATCGGTCAGGGCCGCGCCCTTCTCCGCGGCGGCGCGCTCCCCGACGTCCACCCCCGGCAGCTGGACGAGGAGCGCGAGGTGGCCGAAGGCCGGCCGGAAGGCGGCGGCCTCGGCGCTCACGTCCGCATCCACGTCGACGAGGGAGGCGGCGAAGAGCCGTTCGGCGTCGGCGGGCAGCTCCCCGCGGACCGGGCGGCCCGCAGTCGCCGCCGCCAGGCGGTCGAACTCGTCGACCTGGCGTGGGATGGCATCGGTCTCGACCGGGTCGAAGTCGAACGAGACGTTCGGCTTGTGGCGGATGAGCAGCAGGCGCAGCTCGTTGCGGGGCATGACCGCGGCGATCTCGTGGGCCGGGACGCCACGGCCTTTCGAGGTGCTCATCTTCCGGCCGCCGATGTTGATGAACTCGTAGACGACGTTGATCGGGGGCTCGCGCTCGAAGACCTGGCGCGAGATGGCATCCGACCGGTCGCGCGAGCCGCCCGCGGTCGCGAGGTCCTTGCCGCAGCCCTCGACCGCGATGTCGAACAGGCTCCACTTCGCCGCCCAGTCGACGTTGAAGGGCAGCTTGGCTCCCCCGCCGAACGGCGAGATCCGACCGCTGAACCCGCATCCGGTCGCCCATTCGACGAGGTCGGCGCGGCACTCGAAGGCGACGGTCTCGCCATCCCAGTCGGTGGCGACCGTGGTACCCACCCGCCCGCAGTTCGTGCAGATCGCCGACACCGGCAGCCACCCGGGCTCCTTCTCGACGTGGCTCACCTCGCGGTAGATGGTCCGGACGGTCTCGGCCGCGTCCAGCGCGGCGCGGATGTATCGGTCCATGTCACCGGCCGCGTAGACCTCGGACATCCAGTAGACCTCCGGGTGGAGGCCGAGCGGCTCGAAGGTGCCGAGGAACAGCTCGCCGACGAAGTGGCGCGCATACGAGGCGGCATCCGATCCGGCCGGCGCCGGGACGTGGGCCAGCGGCAGGCCCATCGAGCGGTCGACCGCGTCCGGCGTCAGGAGGGCCTGGCTGTCCATGGGGTCCAGGTCGTCGACCCCGTATCGGTAGGTGGCCGCGACTCCCATCCGGCGCAGCGCGCGCCAGATTTCGTCGTGGATGACCGGGCCGCGCAGGCTGCCGACATGAACGGTGCCCGAGGGGGTCTTCGAGTCGTTGACGACGAGCGACGCGCCCGTCCCGGAAGCTTCGGCTGCCTCAGCCGCCCTGGCCGCGATTTCGTCGGCCCAGAACACGGCAGATCCGGCTAGCGGATGCTGACCAGCGTGTAGGACACCGGTCCGGCCGGGGCCTGGACGGTGACTTCGTCCCCCTTCTTGTGCCCCATCAGCGCGACCCCGACCGGCGACTCGTTGCTGATCCGGCCCTCGCGGGGCGCGGCCTCGGCCGACCCGACGATCGTGAACGTCTCCTTGCCGTCGGGGCCGGTGATGACGACCGTCGAGCCGATCCGCACCTTGTCGCCGTTCTGGTGCTCGATGACCTCGTGGTTCTTCAGCTGCACCTCGATCGTCGCGATCCGACCCTCGAGGAAGGACTGCTCCTGCTTGGCGTCCTCGTACTCGGCGTTCTCGCTGATGTCGCCATCGAGCTTCGCGTCGTGGATCCGCTGGGCGACCCGCGGCCGTTCCTCGGTGATCAGGTGGCGCAGCTCCGCCTCGAGGCGCTCCACGCCCTCCTGGGTGAGGTAGACCGGCTTGCTGTTCATGCGTCAGTGGTCCCCGATAACAAAAAAGCCCCAGCGCTCCCGAGGTCCGGGGAGGGCTGGCTGTGCTGGCGTCGGCGGATTGTAGGCGCGGGTCGGATGGGTGTCAAAAACGCGGAGCCGAGCGACGGATTCCGGCTCAGTGGCCCATGGCCAGCAGGACCACGACGAGGCCCGCCAGGAGGACCCGCTCGGCGCAGAAGACGGCCAGTGAACGGGTGCGCAGCCAGCGCAGGAGGAAGCCGATGGCGAAGGCCCCCGAAATGGCCGCCGCGGCAAAGCCGACCGCGATCGCGACCCACTCGGTGGAGGAATGGCTGGCGGTCAGGAGATGGCGTGAGCCGTAGAGGCCTGCCCCGAGGGTGATGGGCGTCGCGAGCAGGAAGCTGAATCGCGCGGCCGTTTCGCGCGTCAGGCCGAACGCCAGGCCGGTGGCCATCGTCGCGCCAGACCGGGAGATCCCCGGCAGCAGGGCGGCCGCCTGGGAGAAGCCAATCATCAGCGCCCGGCCCGCGCCGACGTGGTCAAGGTCGCGCTGCCGCCTGCCGAGCCGGTCCGCCAGGTACAGGACCACGGCGCCGATGACGAGGAAGGCGGCGATCGCCAGCCGCGACATGTCCTCGTCCCCGTGGAAGGCGGCCGCGATGGCGTCCTCGAGAGCGAAGCCGATGACCGCCGCCGGGATGGTGGCCAGCGCCAGCAGCCAGCCGAGGCGGCGGTCCGGGTCATCCCCGATCCGGCGCTCGACGAGCGACCGCCACATCGCGCCCAGCAGGCGGAGCCAGTCGCGCCCGACGTGCCATAGCAGGGCGAGCAGCGTCCCGAGGTGGAGGAAGACGTCGAACGACAGGCTGCCGATCAGCGGGCTGTCGTCCCAGCCGAGGATCCACGGCGTCAGCTCCAGGTGCGCCGAGGAGCTGACCGGGATGAACTCGGTCAGGCCCTGGATGAGGCCGATGATCGCGGCCTGAACGACCAGGTCCATCGGCTCAGCGGATGCGGCTCGGCCGGCTGCCGCTACCGGATGAAGAGCGGAGCCAGGACGAGGGTGATGGTCGCCAGCAGCTTGACGAGGACGTGGAGCGACGGGCCGGCGGTGTCCTTGAACGGATCGCCGACCGTGTCACCCACGACCGCGGCCGCGTGGGCCGGGGTCTTCTTGCCGATGACGTTGCCGTCGTCGTCGAGCAGGTGGCCGGACTCGATGTATTTCTTCGCGTTGTCCCACGCGCCACCACCGTTGTTCAGGACGGTGGCCAGCATGACGCCCGAGATCGTGCCGACCATGAGCAGCCCGGCGACCGCCTCGTGGCCGAGGAGCAGGCCCACCAGGATGGGCGTGGCCACGGCGACCATGCCCGGCAGGATCATCTGGCGCAGCGCCGCGGCGGTGGTGATGTCCACCACCCGCGCGTAGTCGGGGCGCTGGCTGTAATCCATGATCCCGGGCATCTCGCGGAACTGGCGTCGCACCTCGACGATGATCGACTGGGCGGTGGTGCCCACCGCCCGGATGGCCAGCGAGCTGAAGAAGAAGACGAGCATCGCGCCGATGAGGGCGGCGATGAACACGCTCACCTCGGCCAGGTTGACCGACTCCATCGGCGGCCGTCCCTGGCGGCTGAAGATCAGGTTGACCTTGTCGATGTAGGCGCTGAACAGGAGGAAGGCGGCCAGGCTCGCGCTCGCGATGGCGTACCCCTTGGTCAGTGCCTTCGTCGTGTTCCCGACCGCGTCGAGGCGATCGGTGATCTCGCGGGCGCCGCCTTCAGCCTTGCTGAACTCTGCGATGCCACCGGCGTTGTCCGTGATCGGCCCGAAGGTGTCCATCGCCAGGATGTAGGCGGTCGTCATGAGCATGCCCATCGTCGCGACGGCGGTCCCGAAGATGCCGCCCACGTCGGCGCCGGCCGCGTTGACGATGTTCGCCTGCGAGCCGAGCCAGTGGGACGCGAAGAGGGCAATCCCGATGGTCAGCGCGGTGACCAGGGTGGTCTCGAAGCCGACCGCGGTGCCGCTGATGATGTTCGTGGCCGGGCCGGTCTTGCTCGCCTCGGCGATCTCCTTGACCGGGCGCCACGCGCCGGCGGTGTAGTACTGGGTGATGTACACGAACGCCACGCTGGTCGCGAGACCGACGACCCCGGCGAAGAAGAACCAGACCCAGACCGGGAGCCCGTTGGCCTCCGTTCCGCCGGTGTTCATCATCACGTAGGTGACGAACGCGAGGGCCCCGACCGACAGGATGGTGGTCACCCAGTAGCCGCGGTTCAACATGTTCATCGGGTCCTCGGTCTCCTTCCCGCGGACGAAGAAGATCGCGATGATCGTCGCCAGCAGACCGAAGGCGCGGACCACGAGCGGGAAGAAGATCCAGGACTCGGGGTTGGGCCAGCCGGCCGCGTCCGCGATGACGAAGACGCCGACCCCCAGGATCATGGCGCCGATGTTCTCGGCCGCGGTCGACTCGAACAGGTCGGCCCCACGGCCGGCGCAGTCACCGACGTTGTCCCCGACCAGGTCGGCCACGACGCCCGCGTTGCGAGGATCGTCCTCCGGGATGCCGGCCTCGACCTTGCCGACGAGGTCCGACCCGACGTCGGCGGCCTTGGTGTAGATCCCGCCCCCGAGCTGGGCGAAGAGGGCCACGAAGCTGGCCCCGAATCCGAAGCCCACGATCAGGAATGGCGCGACCGCCGGGTTCGTGAACCCGCCGTAGGCGATGAAGATGCCGTACACCCCGAGCAGGGAGAGCGCGACCACGAGAAAGCCGGAGACCGCACCACCGCGCATCGCGGTCTGGACCGCCCCGACCAGGCTGTGCTGCGCCGCGGCGGCGGTGCGCAGGTTCGACTTCACCGAGATGTACATCCCGATCACCCCGGAGGCCATCGAGCACAGCGCCCCGACCAGGAACGCGACCGCGGTCATCATCCCGAGCTCGACCCCGTACACGTCGGTGTCGGCCACTTCCGGGGTCTCGACCAGCCCGATCACCACGCCGATGACCACCGCGCCCACGACCGCCAGGACGAGGATGGTGACGTACTGCCGACGGATGAAGGCGACCGCTCCCTCGAGGATCGTGCCGGCCACCTCCTGCATGGCCTCCGTCCCGGTGTCCCGGCTCAGGACGTCGCGCGCGAGGTAGATGGCGAACAGGACGGCGGCGAGGCCCGCGACCGGAATCACCCAGGTGATGGGCTGAATCTCCATGAATCCTCCGAGACGGTGGCGGCGGGGGCGAGGCGCGCGAAGAAGACGCCGGACACATAGGAATCGCCGGCGAGGCGCGCGTTCGCGTGCTCTGCCAGCGAGGCGCCACATGGTAGCGCCGACCCGTCGAGAGGGTCAACCACGCTATGCTTCCGCCCGTTTTGACCTACGTGCAGCCTTCCGCGGAGCCCACCGCCGGTGACCGCTCTGCGGCGCGGCGAGGCGCCGGCTGCCTGATCGAGATCGTCGAGACGATCCTCCTCACGGTCGTCATCTACCTGGTCATCCACAACTTCGTCGCCCAGCCGTTCGAGGTCGAGCAGAACTCGATGGTCGCCACCATCCAGCCCGGCGACTACGTCCTGATCGACAAGATCACGCCCCACTTCAACGAGTACGACCGCGGCGACATCGTCGTCTTCCAGCCCCCGGAGGGCTACGAGCAGGGCGGCGTGCCGTTCATCAAGCGGGTGATCGGCCTGCCCGGCGAGACCGTCACCCTCGAGAACGGCTCGGTGTTCGTGACCCAACCGGGTGGCGTCCGGGTCCGCCTGGACGAGCCCTACGTCGTGACCGGGACCGATGGCGCGCCCGCGCCGACCCTCCCCCGCGACGCCGTTGGCACCGACTCGTGGGTCGTCGGCGACGGCGAGTTCTTCGTCATGGGCGACAACCGGCCGGAGAGCCAGGATTCACGGTTCTTCGGGCCGATCGACCGCGAGCTGATCGTCGGCCGCGCATTTCTGCGCTACTTCCCGCTGGACCGGATCACGGTCTTCCAGGCGCCGGACTACCCGGGGCTCGAGCCGGAGTCCGGGCTCGGCGGCTGGTGGGCCTGGCTGGATCAGCCCTTCGGCGGTTCCTCGGCGACTATCCAGGCGTCGATCTCGCGCCCGTAGTCGACCAGCGCGTCGGCACCGAACCACAGCTCGAGCTCCGCGTTCGCGGTCTCGACCGCGTCCGACGCGTGGATCAGGTTCCGGAGACCGCTGACCCCGAGGTCGCCGCGGATCGTGCCCGGCTCGGCCTGGTTGGGCATCGTGGCCCCCACCAGCTTCCGCACGACGGCGATCGCGTCCGGACCCTCGACCGCGATCGCGGCCACCGGCCCGGAGGTGATGAACTCGACCAGCCCCGCATAGAAGTGCTTACCGGCGTGGACCGCGTAGTGCCGCTCGGCCATGGCGCGCGGGACGTCGAGCAGGCGGAGGCCGACGATCTTCAGGCCCTTCCGCTCGAGGCGGCCGATGATCTCGCCGACCAACCCGCGCTGGACGCCGTCGGGCTTCACGAGGACGAGGGTGCGCTCCATGGCGAGGCTCTCCTGGGAGGTCAGGTCCGGGCGGCGCGATCGTAGGCGGCGGCGGCGTCCCGCTCCCGACCGGCCGCGCGCAGAAGGTCGCCGTACAGTACCAGACGCTCGGCGGCCGGCTGCTCGCCCAACCCGGGCTCGAGCAGGGCGATGCCGGCCACGGCGATCCGCGGATCCCGGCGCAGGGCAATCGCCAGCTCTCGGTCCCCCGTCGCCATGTTGCCCTCGCCGTAGGCGACGGCGGCGGCCCCCAACCGATCCTCGGCGGGCGACGGCCCGGAGCCGCTCGGTGGCCCGGCCCACGAGGGCGTTGGCCAATCGAGGCGCGACGGCGCTCCGCGTCGCAGGCGCCACGCCTCGTCGGCACCGACGGCGTTGACGACACGCTCGAGCAGGCCCTCGGCCTGCCGCTGCTCCCCGATCGCGGCCAGCCCTTCGGCCTCGACCATCATCGTGATCGTCCGCCGCCGTTCGACGCCACGCGGCCGGACGGCGGTCACGGCCTCGTAGGCCGCCCCGGGCCGGCCGGACCGCCAGAGGGCCTCGGCCAGCAGGGCGCGCGCGGCGTCCAGCTCCTCGGGGTTGCGGCCGGTCGCCTCGAGTGTCGCGATCCGGCGGCGGAGGGTCCCCTCGACGACGCCGTACTGGGCCGCGTCCATCTGGGCCCGGGCGAGCGCCAGCTGGTCCGGGACCAGGTCGATCCCGACGTTGGTGCTCATGCCGCCAGCACCGCGTCGACCTGGCGCCGGCCGCGGAACGGGCCGAGCAGGACGATCCGGGCCAGGTCGGGCCGCAGGTAGGTCCGCGCCGCCCGGAGCAGGTCGGCGGCGGTGACCGCCTCGAGCCGCTCGACCACTTCGTCCACGGTCAGGATCCTCGGCAGCAGGCTTTCTGCGGTGCCGAGCCAGGCGGCCACCGCGCTCGACTCCTCGAGCCGCAGCTCGATCCGGCCCCGGGTGTACGCCTTGGCCCGATCGATCTCGGCGGTCGGGATCGGCTCCTGGACGACGCGCTCCAGCTGCTCGAGGGCGGCACGGATGACGGCCGTGGCCTGGGGCGGGTCGAACCCGGCGTGGATGCCCACCGTCCCGCAGTCCGCGTAGGACGTCGCAAAGGTGCCGATGTCGTAGGCCAGCGACCGCCGCTCGCGCAGCTCGAGGAACAGCCGGCTGCTCATCCCGTCCCCGAGGACGGCGGTCAGCAGGTCGAGCGCCCACCGGTCGGGATGGGTCCGCGCCACGCCGGGCATGCCGAGGCACAGGTTGCCCTGCGTCAGCCGCCGGTACCCGACCCGCACCGAGCCCGGCGGGGCGGCGCTCGGGGTCGTCAGGCCGATCGGCCCACGCACCGCGGGATGGTCGAGCCCGTTCGGGGAGAACCAGCGGCGGGCGGCCTTGCGAACGTCGGCATGGTCGATCGCCCCGGCCACCGCCAGGACGAGGTGCTCCGGGGCGTACCAGCGTCGCCAGTGGCGCTCGACGCTGCCCTGGGTCGTGCGCCGCACGGTCCGCGGCGAGCCGGCGATCTCCCGGCCCAGCGGGTGGTCGCCGAACAGCAGCTCGTCGAACAGGGAGAAGACATGGTCCGACGGGGAGTCGACGTAGGCCCGGATCTCGTCGACGACGACCGGCTTCTCGGCCACGAGGTCGGCCGGGCGGAGGAGCGGGTGCAGGACGAGCTCGGACACGACCTCGAACGCCCGGTCGGCGCGCGTCCGGGGGACCCGGGACGAGTAGACCGTCAGCTCGCGGTCGGTCGACGCGTTGACCGTGCCGCCGCAGGCCTCGATCGCCTCGGACAGGGCGCCAGCCTCAGGGTAGCCGCGCGTGCCCTTGAAGGCGAGGTGCTCGACCATGTGCGAGAGGCCCGCCTCGACCTCACTCTCGTGGCGCGACCCGACCCCGACGAACACCGCCACCGAGACCGAGCGGGCATGGGGCATCGTCTGGCTGACCACGCGAAGGCCGTTGGGGAGTCGGCTGCGCTGGTGCGTCGCAGCGCGGCGTCTAGGCGTCCTCGTCCTCGTCGGGGGCATCGGGCGACTTGAGGAGCTCCATCTGGATGAAGTCCGGGTCGAAGCCCAGGCCATCCGGGGTCGTCGGAATCCGGATCGGCATCTCGTCCTCGATCCCGATCTCGCCCGCGGCCTGGGCGAACTCGATGACGACCTTCTCCGAACCGATGACCAGGGTGTAGGTCAGGAGCTGGTCGGAGGTCGTGTCGAACTGGAGGTAGTCGAACGAGTCGAGGTTCAGGCAGATGGAGAGCGGGGTGAAGTAGCTCGCGATCTCCGGATGGTCGACGACGAGGCGCTCGACCCAGCCAGTACCGGATGAGGCGACCTGGTTCCCGCGGTAGTAGCTGTAGGTGACCGTCTGCTTCAGGAGCGGACGGAGGATGTTGTAGATGTCACTCTTGTCGGTGACCAGACCGGTGTTGATGTAGAGCTTGGCGCGCGGTTCCGGCGTGGGCTCCATCGGTCTCTCCTGCGGGATCGCGGGGAGTCTAGCACCGCGGGAATCGGCCAATTTGGCTGTTACGATTCGTTTCGATGCGACTGTTGGCCGCCGATATCGGCAACTCGAACACCGGCATCGGGCTGTTCGACGACGGCACCCTGGTCGGTTCGTGGTCGGCCGAGACCGATGCGCGGACGACCGAGGACGAGCTGGCGGCGACCGTGACCGGGCTCCTCGCGCTCGATGACCACCGCCTCGACGACGTCGACGAAGCCGCGCTGGCCTGCGTCGTCCCGCCGCTCGTCCCGCGCTGGACGCGGATGCTGGCCCGCCGGGCGCGCGTCCAGTCGCTGATCGTCAACGCGACCGCCCTCGAGGGCATCCTCGCCATCGAGATCGACCGGCCCGCCGAGGCCGGCGCCGACCGCCTGGTCAATGCGCTCGCCGCCCGGGAGGAGTTCGGTGGGCCGGCCATCGTCGTCGACCTCGGGACGAGCACGAACTTCGACGTGCTGAGCTCCGACGGGGCGTACATCGGGGGCGCGATCGCGCCGGGACTCGGCATCTCGGTCGACGCCCTGGTCGGACGAACCTCGAAGCTGCCCCGCATCGACCTCGTCCGGCCGCCGCACGCCATCGGCTCGAACACGGTGGCCGCCATGCAGAGCGGGACGGTGAACGGCTACATCGGGCTGCTGAGCGGATTGCTGGCCGCGACCCGCGGCGAGCTGGTCGAACGGTCGCCGCGCGATGCCCGGGTCACGGTCATCGCCACCGGCGGCTTCGCCCTCCAGCCGTGGCTCGCCGACGTGCCCGGCATCGATCGGGTCGAGCCCGAGCTCACCCTGCGCGGGATCGCGTACGCCAACCAGCTGATCGGCGCCCGAACCGGGGCCCACACGTGACCGAGGACGGCGACGGGACGCTCGTCGGCCGCCGGGTGGTGGTCGGCGTCAGCGGGAGCATCGCCGCCTACAAGGCGGCCGTCCTCGTCCGGCAGCTGACCGGCGCGGGCGCGATCGTCGACGTGGCGATGACCCCGGCCGCCACCGCCTTCGTCGCTCCGCTGACCTTTGCCTCCCTCACCCACCGGCCGGTCGTCACCGACGTCCTGGCCCTCGACCCCGACCAGCACATCGCCCATGTCGAGCTGGCCGAGGCGGCCGATGCGATCGTCCTCGCCCCGGCCACCGCCAACCTGCTCGGGGAGCTGGCCGCGGGACTGGTCGGCGATGCGGTGACCGCCATCGTCGCCGCCAGCCGGGCCCGGGTGGTCGTGGCCCCGGCCATGGACGCGGGGATGTGGACCCATCCCGCCACCCAGCGCAACGTCGAGACACTCCGCGGATTCGGGTACCTGATCGTCGAGCCGGAAGTTGGCTCGCTTGCCTCGGGGCTGACCGGGATCGGCCGGCTGGCCGAGCCGGAGACGATCGTCGCCGCGGTCGAGCGCCTGTTCGCGCGGGCCGGCGACCTCGACGGGCTGCGGGTCGCGATCAGCGCCGGCGGCACGCGGGAGCCGATCGATCCGGTGCGCTTCATCGGCAACCGCTCGAGCGGGAAGATGGGGGTCGCCCTGGCCGAGGCCGCCCGGGACCGGGGCGCGGCGGTGACCCTCGTCGCCGGGGCGATGTCGGTCACGCCACCGCGCGGGGTCAACGTCGTCGACGCGACCACCGCCTCCGACATGCGCGACGCGGTCCTCCGGATCGCGCCGGGCGCGGACATCCTGGTCATGGCCGCGGCGGTCGCCGACTACGCGCCGGCCAAGGCCAGCGGCCGGAAGATCAAGCGCGGGTCCGAGTCCCTGCGCCTGGAGCTCGTCCCGAACCCGGACATCATCGCCGAGGTCGGTGAGATGCCCGAGGACATCCGCCCGTTCCTCGTCGGCTTCGCGGCGGAGAGCGACGACCTCGAGGCCAACGCGACCGGCAAGCTCCGCGACAAGGGCCTCGACCTGATCGTCGCCAACCGGGTCGGCGGACCATTCGACGCCATCGGCTCGGAGGAGAACAAGGTCGTCGTGTTCGGCGTCGAGGGCGCCCTGACCGACTGGCCGATGCTCCCCAAGCGCCAGGTCGCCGAGCGGCTCTGGGACCTCATCGCCGACCGCTACCGGGCGGGCCGCGATACCCCGACGCCCGGGCGCTCGAACCGAAGTCGCACGCGGACCCCGCGCCGCACCCGCCAGCAGGACGGCTGACGGTGGAGGTCGTCCGCGGGGTCGACGACCTGCGGGAGGCGATCCTGGAACTGCGGCGGGCGGGGCACAGCATCGGGTTCGTCCCGACCACCGGTCTCCTCCACTCCGGCCAGCTGTCGCTCGTCCAGCGCGCACGGGAGACCGATGGCGGGGTGGTCGTCAGCAACCAGGCCGATCCGGCGGGCGCGGCCGCCGAGGAGGACCGCCTGCTCACCCTGCTCGAGCGGGAGCGGGTCGACATCGCGTTCCTGCCGGCCCACGGGACGGTGGACCCGCCCCACGTCACCCGGATCACGGTCGACGGGCTGACCGGCCGCCTCGAGGGGGCGTCGCGTCCGGGCTACCTCGACGAGGTCGCGACGACGACGATGAAGCTCCTCCACCTGGTCGGACCGGCCCGCCTGTACCTGGGCCAGAAGGACGCCCAGCGGGTCGTCGTGGTCCGCCGGATGCTGGCCGACCTGTTCGTCAACGTCGAGCTGGTCGTGTGCCCGGTCGTCCGCGACCCGGACGGTCTGGCCGTGGCGGCGGCCAACATGGGGCTGTCGATCGAGGAGCGCCACGCGGCCACCTGCCTGTTCGCGGCCATCGCGTCGGCGGAGGCCGCGTATGACGCCGGGGAGCGCTCGGCCGAGGTCCTGCGGGCCCGGATGACCGACCGGATCAGCGCCGAGCAGCTGGCCCGGGTGGACTACGTGAGCGTGGCCGATGGGGCGTCGCTGGCCGAGCTGAGCCGGCTCGAGGGCCCGGCCCTGGCGATGGTCGCGGTGTGGATCGGCCGCACCCGCCTCACGGACAGCATCCGGCTGGGCTGAAAGTACTACTGACCCCCGGGGCGGGGTGGGTAGGATGGGCTGGGGAGGCCGGCGAGTGCCCACGTCCGGCCTCCTTTTTCCGCGCCTAGCGGCCCTTCGGAGTCCCTTCCGCGGCGGCCTGGGCGCGCATCGCCGCCTTGTACGCCCGCTTCTTGGCCTGGTACGCCTCGAGCTCCTCGGGCGTGCCGACGTCGCCGAGGGTCGGCCAGGTCGGCAGCCGCTCCTCGAGCCCCGGCAGACGCACGCCGTAGCGCCGGTAGAGGATGGACAGCAGGCCGGCGACCTTCATCGGCCCGATCGAGGGGAGGGCCAGCAGCCGCTTCTCGAGGTCCGCCCCGTCAGCGGCCTCCGTCCAGATCCGGTTCGCGTCGCCGCCGTACTCGGTGGCCACCACCCGGCACAGGGCCTGGATCCGCTGGGCCATCGCCGCCGGGTAGCGGTGGAGCGCCATCCGCTGGCGGAAGACGGTCTCCAGCTCCCCGGGGTCCATGGCCGCGATCCGCGCCGGGTCGAGATGGCCGATGCGGCGCTGGAGCTCCCAGGGTCCGTGGAATGCGTGCTGGACGGTGATCTGCTGGTCGAGCGCGTAGCCGATCAACAGGGCGAGCGGGTTCTCACCCAGGAAGCGGTTGGCGTCCGGGTCGTCGGTGAAGGGCAGGACCGGAGACACCCGCGTCGCCATCGGTCAGTCCTCGGACGGCGTCGGACTGGCCGGCTGGCCCGCCCGGCGCTCGATCCGCTCGACCGCCTCGCGCAGCCGGGCGACGAGCTCCGCATCCACCATCTCCGGCTCGAGGTGCTCGCCGAGCTGCTCCATCAGGTCCCCCGCGATGTGCAGCAGGATGTCGGCGTCGGCGATGAAGAACTGCGGCTCGTTGTTGTAGCGGACGAGCGTCAGCCTCCCCTGGAGGGTCGATCCAGCTTCGCCGTGCATGACCTGGGTCCCGAAGTTGTGACCCTGGATCCCGTCGGGGTTGTTCAGGAAGTTCAACGCGTTGTCGATGGCCAGCCCGAACCGCGCCCGCCAGCCGACGATGCGCTCGATGATCTCGGGCGCCAGGCCGATCTGGCCCACCTCCTCGAAGACCTCGCGGTTGACGGTCAGCAGGCCGATCAGGGTCGACCCGGCCCGGTTGCCGAGCATGACCTGGAGTGACCGCTCCAGGGTGAAGACATCGGAGTCGAATCGCGGGCTGGTGGTGACATCCGCCAGCAGGTCCTCGACGTTGTCGAGCTGGCCCGGTTCGCCCAGCGCGTTGCCGAGGGTCAGGATCTCCTCGCGGAAGAGGAACCGCTCCTCGTGATCGAGCATGGGCCCTACGGGTACAGGCCCCGCAACGTCGTGGCCTCCGCGACCCGGTTGACGGCCACCATGTAGGCCGCGGTGCGCATGTGGACCTCGTGGAGGTCGCTCATGGCGTGGACCGCCTCGAAGGCGCGATCCATGATCTCCTTCAGGCTCTCGTTGATCCGGGCCTCGGTCCAGAAGAACGACTGCATGTCCTGGACCCACTCGAAGTAGCTGACCGTGACGCCGCCGGCGTTGCACAGGATGTCGGGGATCAGGAACACGCCCCGGTCGAACAGGATGTCATCGGCCTCCGGCGTGGTCGGCCCGTTGGCCGCCTCGGCGACGACCTTGGCCTGGATCTTCTCGGCGATCGGTGCGGTGATCTGGTTCTCCAGGGCGGCCGGGATGAGGATGTCGCAGTCGATGGTGAGCAGCTCCTCGTTGTTCACCTCG
>DATBLJ010000016.1:0-7817 GCA_036555375.1 Candidatus Limnocylindria bacterium | reverse complement strand
CCTCCAGCGGTCACGCTTCCGGGTTCGGGGTGACACGCTCGAGGTCCAGCCGCCACACGGCGAGGAGGTCGTCCGGATCGACTTCTTCGGGGACGAGGTCGAGCGGATCGTCGAGGTCGACGGCCTGACCGGCGAGGTGCTGGCCGAGCGCCAGGAGGTCAACTTCTACCCGGCCACCCACTACGTCACGCCTCGCGACAAGCTCCTCGTCGCGATCAAGGACATCGAGGCGGAGATGGAGGTTCGGGTCGGTGAGCTCGAGGCCCATGGCCAGGCCCTCGAGGCGGCGCGGCTCCGCCAGCGGACCCTGTTCGACCTCGAGATGCTCCGCGAGGTGGGCTTCTGCCCGGGAATCGAGAACTACTCCCGCCACCTCTCGCGGCGCGAGGCCGGCAGCCGGCCGTGGACCCTGATCGACTACTTCCCGACCGATTTCCTGCTCATCATCGACGAGAGTCACATCACGATCCCGCAGGTCAACGGGATGTTCAAGAACGACCGGACCCGGAAGGAGGTCCTCGTCGAGTTCGGGTTCCGGCTGCCATCGGCCCTGGACAACCGACCCCTGACCTTCACCGAATGGGAGGAGCACCTGAACCAGGTCATCTCGATGAGCGCCACACCCGGGCCCTACGAGATGGAGCGCGCCCAGCGCGTGGCGGAGCAGTTCATCCGCCCGACCGGCGTGGTCGACCCGGTCATCACGATCAGGCCCACCGCCCACCAGGTCGACGACCTGCTCGCCGAGATCCGCGACACGGTGGCCCGCGGGGAGCGGGTCCTGGTCACCACCCTGACGAAGAAGATGGCCGAGGACCTCGCCGACTACCTCGCCGAGCTCGGCATCAAGGTCCAGTGGCTCCACAGCGAGGTCGACACCCTGGAGCGGATCGAGATCCTCCGTGACCTGCGACTCGGGGTGTACGACGTCCTGGTCGGGATCAACCTCCTGCGGGAGGGCCTAGACCTGCCGGAGGTGACCCTCGTCGCCATCCTCGACGCCGACAAGGAGGGGTTCCTGCGAAGCGGCGGCTCGCTGATCCAGGTCATCGGCCGGGCGGCTCGCAACATCGGGGGCCGGGTGATCATGTACGCCGACAAGGAGACCGCCGCCATGCGCGCGGCGATCGACGAGACCGATCGGCGCCGGGCCAGGCAGGAGGCCTACAACGCCGAAAACGGGATCGTTCCCGAGACGATCACCAAGGCGATCCGCGACATCCACGAGGGCATGCGTCGCGTGGCCGAGGAACGCCAGGCCCTTGACCTGACGGACCGGGGGAGCGAGGAGATCGCCGAGCTGGCCAGCCGGCTCGAGGCCCAGATGCGCGAGGCGGCCCGGAACCTCGAGTTCGAGCGCGCCGCGGCGCTGCGCGACGAGCTTGTCGCCCTGCGCCGGCTCCGCGAGGAGCTGAACGCCGCCCCCGGCGAGATCCCGGCCGACGTCTACGCCGCGGCCGCGGAGGCCGGCCAGGACGGCTGGGGCGCCGACGGTCGGCCACGGCGCGAGATGTTCAGCACGGCGGCGAGGCCGAACATCATCCCGGCCGGCACGCGGCGCCGGCCGCCGCGGCGGCGCTGAGGCGAGCCGATGGCCGGAACCCTGCCCCATGCCGTGTTCGTCGAGACCGACGTCGATGACGGCGGAACCGCCGTCGCCTTCGCCGGCGAGCTGCCGGGCTGCGCGGCCGTTGCCCCGGATGCCGCGCAGGCGGTGGCCCGGGTCCCGGCCCGCGTGACGGCCTTCGTCGCCTGGCTGCGGGCTCACGGCGAGCCCATCACCGAGCCGGTTGGCAACTGGTACGAGGTCGAGCGGGCCGCCGCCGTCCCGAACGGCGCCGCCCGGCGGCGGGCCGGCTTCTCGCTCGACGAGCTGCCGCCCTCGGCGACCGAGCTCGAGACGTGGCTCCGCTGGGCGGAGCTCGCCCGCGAGGACCTCGCGGCTGTCCTGGATGCCCACCCCGAAGCGGCGGATGCGACGGCCTGGCTGGCCGAGCAGGACCTGGCCCTCGCGGCGGACCTCGGGGTAGACGCACGGGCCCTGACCATGACCGATCCGGTCGACCGCCTGTACGCGGCCCGCGACGTGCTCATGGACGCGCTGACGACGCCCGGGCGGGAGGGTGCGCGGCGGGCCCTCCGGTTGGCGATCGGGGACGACCTCCGTCTCGCGGAGCGCATCCGCGGCGGATGACCGTCCCGGGTGGCCGATCCGAGCGGGCCGCCTGGCTCGCCGTACCGATCCTGCTCGTCGCGATCGTCGTCGCGTTCCTGACGGTCGGCAGCCTCGGGGAGCGGCGATCGGAGCTGACCCGGGTCGACGTCGCCGAGGTCCTCGCCCAGCCGGATCCGGCGGCCGCCTACGGCGACACGGAGCTCGAGGTCGTGGGCTGGTACGCGAACCTCGACGCCGACTGCATGGCACCGGCGGACGAGCCGGCGGCCACGACCTGGCTCGAGCGGACCTGCCCGCTCCGCCTGCTCCTCGCCGAGCAGCCGGCGACCGGCGCGCCCCAGGCGTCGCTCGAGGGCATCGGCCTTCGCCTGGCCGCCCCGACGGGCGAGCCGTTCCCGCCGCGCGCCGAGCCGGCGGGCTGGTTCCTGATGCTCGAGCAGCAGGTCGTCACCGGGCATTTCGACGACCCGGCCACAGCCGACTGCCATCCCGATCGCGTGGCGCGCTGCCGGGCGACGTTCGTGGTCACCGGGATCGACGGGCTGGTGCACTGAGGGCTTCCCCGGGAGCACCGGAAGGCGCAAGATAGCCGGCGGCCCGCCACGTTCCGGGGGGCTGGACCTGCTTGTGGAGGAAACCCATGGACCTTCAGGCGCTCCTGGTCGGCATCGTCGCCATCGCGCTCGGCGCGGCGATGATGCTGTTGGGGTATCGCCTCGCCCTCATCCTCCTGCCCATCTGGGGCTTCTTCGCCGGCTTCATCTTCGGCGCCCAGGTGCTCCAGGAGTTCTTCGGGGATGGCTTCCTGGCGACCACCGCCAGCTGGGTGGTGGGCGTCGTCATCGGCCTGCTGTTCGCCGTGCTGTCGTACCTGTTCTGGTACGTGGCCGTCGTGATCCTGTTCGCGTCGATCGGCTACTGGCTCGGCTTCGGCTTCATGACCCTCATCGGGTTCTCGGAGACCGGCCTGGTGGCGATCGGCATCGGCCTGCTCCTTGGCGCGGTCTTCGCCGTTGCCGCGTTCGTCACTGGCGTGCCGCTGGCCGCCCTGGTGGTGATCATGGCCATCGGCGGTGCGCACGCTTTAATTGCGGGCATCCTGGTCCTCATCGGAACGATCCCGGTCGAGGACCTGGGAACCGGCGTCGCGAACGCGATCATCATGACCAACGCCGGCTGGTGGCTCGTCGCCCTCGGCTTGGCGGTCGTCTCGATCATCTTCCAGCTGAAGACGATCGGGGAGTACGTGCTCGAGCCGCCTGCGGCTCGCATCTAGCCACCCACCGTCGACGTCGGAAGGGCCCGGATCCGCGAGGACCCGGGCCCTTTCCCATGCCTCACAGGGTGCCTGGGGGCTCATTTCGAACAGGCGTTCGGATCGCTTTGCTATCATCGGGTTGATGCCCTCGGACCGGATCGTCGTGCGCGGCGCGCGCGAGCACAACCTTCGGAACATCGACGTCGAGATGCCCCGCGACCGGCTGATCGTGATCACCGGCCTGTCCGGGTCGGGAAAATCGAGCCTCGCCTTCGACACGATCTACGCCGAGGGCCAGCGCCGCTACGTCGAGTCGCTGTCGGCCTACGCGCGCCAGTTCCTGGGCCAGATGGAGAAGCCCGATGTCGACCAGATCGACGGCCTCTCCCCGGCGATCAGCATCGACCAGAAGGGCGCCAGCCGGAACCCGCGCTCGACGGTCGGGACGGTCACCGAGATCTACGACTACCTCCGCCTCCTGTTCGCCCGGATCGGGCGGATGCACTGCCCGGTCTGCGGCCGCGAGATCGAGCGCCAGACCGTCGAGCAGATCGTCGACCAGCTCTATGCGCTCGACGAGGGGACCCGGGTCCTGATCCTGGCCCCGGTCGTCCGCGACCGGAAGGGCGAGCACGAGAAGGTCCTGGCCGGGGCCCGGCAGGCCGGTTTTGCCCGGGTACGGGTCGACGGCGAGGTCCGCGACCTCGACGAGGAGTTCGCGCTCGACAAGAAGTTCCGCCACTCGATCGACGTCGTGGTCGACCGGCTGGCGATCCACCACGGCAGCACGGACGGTGAGAACGGGGAGCGACCGGACGCCGCCCGGGCCGCGGACTCGATCGAGACCGCGCTCCGGCTCGCCGAGGGGACGGTGCTCGTCAACCTGCCGGACGCCGGCGGCGAAGGGAGCGATCGGCTGTACTCCGAACGCTACGCGTGCCCCGAGCACGGCGGCTCGTTCGAGGAGCCGGCTCCGCGGAACTTCTCGTTCAACTCGCCGTTCGGGGCCTGCCCCGACTGCACCGGGCTCGGCAGCCGGCTCGAGATCGACCCCGACCTCGTCCTGCCCGATCCGTCGCGCTCGATCCGGGAGGGGGCCATCGTCCCGTGGCGCCGGATGGCGATCAGCGACTCCTGGTTCGCGAAGATCCTCGACGCGGTCGCCAGGCAGTACCGCTTCTCGGTCGACAAGCCGGTCGGCAAGCTGAGCGAGGAGGCCCGCGACATCCTCCTGAACGGCAACCACGGGGAGCGGGTCGTCGTCCAGTACCAGTCGCGGTCCGGGTCGACCCACGACTTCGCGACGACGTTCGAGGGCATTCTCCCGAACCTCTCCCGGCGGTACCGGGAGACGGGATCCGACGCGACGAAGGCCGAGATCGAGCGGTACATGACGACCCGCCCGTGCCCGACCTGCGGCGGGATGCGGCTGAGGCCAGAGTCGCTGGCGGTGACCGTCGGCGGCAACAACATCATCGAGACGACGCGCCTGTCGGTGACCGAAGCCCTCGAGTGGTACCGATCCCTCCCGAACCGACTGACCGACCGGGAGAACACGATCGCCCGCCAGGTCCTCAAGGAGATCCGGGCCCGGCTCGGCTTCCTCGTCGACGTCGGCCTCGACTACCTGACCCTCGACCGGGCGTCGGGGACGCTCAGCGGCGGGGAGGCGCAGCGCATCCGGCTGGCGACCCAGATCGGCTCGAGCCTGATGGGCGTCCTGTACATCCTCGACGAGCCGTCCATCGGCCTCCACCAGCGCGACAATGCGCGGCTGATCGCGACGCTCGTCCGGCTGCGCGACCTCGGCAACACGCTGATCGTGGTCGAGCACGACGAGGAGACGATCCGCTCGGCGGACTGGGTGATCGACATCGGCCCGCGAGCCGGCGAGCATGGCGGCCGGCTCATCCACTCCGGTCCGCTGGACGAGCTCCTCCGGAACGAGCGCTCGATCACGGCCGACTACCTCCGGGGCGACCGCTCGATCCCGATCCCGCGGCGGCGACGGGCCGGCAGTGGGTCGTGGCTGACCGTCCGCGGGGCCGCCGAGAACAACCTGCGCGGGATCGACGTCGCCTTCCCGCTCGGCCGGATGGTGGCCGTCACCGGGGTCAGCGGCTCGGGCAAGTCGAGCCTCGTGACCCAGATCCTGTACCCGGCCCTCGCCCAGCGGCTCCACGGGGCGCGGGAGCGGGCCGGTCGGCACGCGGGACTCGAGGGCATGGACCAGATCGACAAGGTGATCGACATCGACCAGAGCCCGATCGGCCGGACGCCGCGATCGAACCCGGCCACCTACACCGGCCTCTGGACGCCGCTCCGCGAGCTCCTGGCCGCCGTCCCCGAGGCTCGGCTGCGGGGCTACAAGCCGGGGCGCTTCAGCTTCAACGTCAAGGGCGGTCGCTGCGAGGCGTGCGAGGGGGCGGGGATCGTCCAGATCGAGATGCACTTCCTGCCCGATGTCTACGTCGCGTGCGAGGTCTGCAAGGGCCAGCGCTACAACCGCGAGACGCTCGAGATCCACTACAAGGGCAAGAACGTCGCCGAGATCCTCGAGATGACCGTCGACGAGGCGCTCGACTTCTTCGCACCGGTGCCGGCCATCAAGTCCCGGCTCGAGACGCTCCACGACGTCGGGATGGGCTACATCCACCTCGGGCAGCCGGCGACGACGCTGTCCGGCGGCGAGGCCCAGCGGGTCAAGCTGGCGACCGAGCTCGCCCGGCGGGCGACCGGGCGGACCGCCTACATCCTCGACGAGCCGACGACCGGCCTCCACTTCGACGACGTCGCCCGGCTGCTCAAGGTGCTCGGCCGGCTGGCGGACGCCGGCAACACGGTCATCGTCATCGAGCACAACCTCGACGTCATCAAGACGGCCGACTGGGTGATCGACCTCGGCCCGGAGGGCGGCGACGGCGGGGGGGCGCTGATCGCGGCCGGCACGCCGGAGACGGTGGCCGAGGACCCGGCCTCGTTCACCGGCCAGTACCTCCGCCGCGCGCTCGGGATGCCCGAGCAGCTCCGCCCGCGCCGATCCCGCGCCCCGCGAAAGACCGCCGCCGTCTCGGCCTGACGCCCGTAAGATCGGTGCCGATGCCGACCCGAGACGAGGCCCTGGCCCTGTTCCACGAGTGGAACGAGAACCCGTCGCTGCGGAAGCACGGAATCCTCGTCGAGGCCGGGGTGCGCGGCTATGCGACCGATGACGGGCAGGATCCGGGGACGGTCGAGCAGTGGGGGATTGCCGGCCTGCTCCACGACCTCGACTACGAGCGCCATCCCGAGCCCGCCACCCACGGGGCGATCGGCGCCGACGAGCTCGAGCGACTCGGCTATCCCGAGGAGATCGTCCACGCCGTCCGCTCCCACAACGACATGCTCGACATTCCCCGGACCAGCCGGCTCGACCACCTCGTCTACGCGTGCGATGAGCTGGCCGGCTTCCTCGTCGCGGTCGCGCTCATGCGACCCAGCCGCAAGCTGGCCGACGTCGAGCCGACCAACGTCCGGAAGCGGATGAAGGACAAGGCCTTCGCCCGGGCGGTGCCGCGCGAGATGCTGCTCGCCGGCGCCGAGGAGATCGGCATCGAGTTCGACGACCACGTCACGAACATGGTTCGCTACCTGAACGTCGTCGCCGACGAGGTCGGCCTTTAGGACGAGCCCCGGACGCGGCCGAACAGCTCGGCCACGAAGGGAGACGGTCGCTCCGGGTCGAAGGCCAGGACGAGGCGCCGCCGGGCGCGGGTGACCGCGACGTAGGCCAGCCGTCGCTCCTCCTCGAGGGCCCGCGCCGGCTCGATCGCGTCGTCCAGCGACCGCTGGTTCGGAAAGCGCTCGACCTCGAGCCCGAGGACGACCACCAGGGGCCACTCCCGTCCCTTCGACCCGTGGACCGTCGCCAGCTCGATCGGCGCCGCCGGGTCGTGGAGCTCAGCCAGGCGCCGCCGTGCCGCTTCGGCGGCCGCGAGGTAGTCGCCGACCGATCCGGTGCCGACCGCCCAGCCGAGCGCTGCATCCAGCGCCAGGTGGGCCTCCTCGCCCAGCGCGTCGCTCGGGTCCTCGCGTCCCCAGCCTCGGTGGGAACGTGCGGCGACCAGCGCCTCGAACGCCGGTCGTTCCGGGTCCCCGGCCCGCAGGTCGTCGAGCAGAGCCGCGACCGTCTCGGTTTCGAGGGCGGAGGGCACGCTCGTGGCGTGATGCATCCCGGCCCGGACGAGAGCCAGGGCCACGGGCGCCAGCTCCGAGCGCGTCCGCGCCAGGACGGCGAGCCGGCCGTGCTCGGCCGCCCACCCGGGGAGGGCGGCGGCGAGGCGCTCGGGCGCGTCCGAGCCGCGGAGCGGCCAGACCCGGATGGCCTCCGGGTCGGGTTCGAGG
>DATBLJ010000005.1:0-4472 GCA_036555375.1 Candidatus Limnocylindria bacterium | reverse complement strand
ACGCGGCTAGAGGTTGCCGCGCTTCTCCTGCTCACGCTCGATGGCCTCGAACAGGGCCTTGAAGTTGCCCACCCCGAAGCCGCGCGAGCCGTGGCGCTCGATGATCTCGAAGAAGAACGTCGGGCGGTCCTGGATCGGCTTGGTGAAGATCTGGAGGAGGTAGCCCTCCTCGTCGCGGTCCGCCTCGATGCCGAGCTCCTCGAGGACGTCCATCGGGACGCCCACGTCGCCCACCCGCTCGGGCAGGGCCGCGTAGTACTCGTGCGGGAGTCCCAGGAACTCGACTCCGCGTGAGCGCAGCTCGCGGACCGTGCCGACGATGTCCGTCGTCCGGAGCGCGATGTGCTGCGTACCGGCGTCGAGGTAGAAGTCGATGAACTCCTGGATCTGGCTCTTCTTCTTGCCGGCCGCCGGCTCGTTGATCGGGAACTTGATCCGGCCGTTCCCGTTCTGCATGACCTTGCTCATCAGGGCCGAGTACTCGGTGTGAATGACCTTGTCGTCGTAATGGATGAGCTGGCTGAAGCCCAGGACCTCGCGGTAGAAGTCGACGAACCGGTTCATGTCGCCCAGCGCGACGTTGCCGACACAATGGTCGACCTCGAGCAGCGTCTGGCCGGTCGCCGCCGCCGCCGGGTTCTTGATCTTCCGGTAGCCCGGCGCATACGTGCCGGCGTAGTCGCTCCGGTCGACGAACGTGTGGATGACCTCGCCGTAGGTGTGGATCGCCGCGGTGCGCAGGACGCCCTTCTCGCCGGGGACTTCGGCGGGCTCCTGGGCGGAGCGCGCTCCACGAGACGTCGTCTCGCGCCACGCGGACGCCACGTCGTCCACCTCGAACGCGATGTCATGGACACCGTCCCCGTGGCGGTGGACGTGCTCGGCCAGCTCGCCGTCGGGCGTGATCGGGGCGGTGAACACGAACCGGATGTCGTTCTGGACGAGGACGTACGACGCCCGGTCCCGGACTCCCGTCTCGAGACCGGCGTAGGCCACCGGGGTGAATCCCCACAGCGTCCGGAAGTAGTGGGCGGCCTGCACCGCATTGCCAACCCAGAACTCGACGTGGTCGATGCCCTTGAGCGGCAGGAAGTCGGTCGCCTCGGTGGTCGGGGCGGGCTGGGTCGTCGTCATCGGTCTGTGCTCCCGCTGGGGGCCTGATGGTACCGCCGCCGCCTATCCTGCACGAATGCTGATTCTCGCCATCGTCATCATCGGTCTCGTTGCCGGCTGGGTCGCCAACCGCGTCGTCGGCGGCCGCTACACCTTCAGCCCGCTCGAGCTGTTCGTCGTCGGCCTGGCCGGCTCGCTGGTCGGGGGGACGCTCTTCAGCGTCCTGCTCGGCGAGGGCTTCGACCTCCGGCCCGGCGGCTTCATCGGCTCGATCATCGGCGCGATCCTGATCCTGGCCGTCTACGGGCCGGTGCGCGCCAGGCTCAACCGCACCTGAGGATCGACTAGCCGACCTCGGCGGCGAGCGCGACGTCGATCATCCGGTCGACCGCCGCGTTGAGCTCCTCGGTGCTCAGGTAGGTGTGCTCCTGGCTCTCCTCCCCCGAGTCGATATCCACCGCGACGCCCATGCAGGCGGCCTGTGCCCCACGGGCCGAGGCCAGGTAGAAGAGGACGCTGGCCTCCATCTCGACGCACAGGACGCCGGCGTCGCGCCAGGGCGCCACGAACTTCGGGTTGGGGTGGTAGTGGGAGAACACGTCGATGCTGGCGATGGGACCCACGTGGTGGGGGACGCCGAGCTGCTCGGCGGCCGCCACCAGGGCGCGGGTCAGGTAGAAGTCGGCGGCCGGGGCGTAGGGGCGGCCGCCCATGAAGGTCGAAACCGTGCCGTCGATCGGCGTGGCCGAGGTCGCGATGATGACGTCGCCCAGGGCGATGTCGCCCTGCAACGCGCCGGTCGTCCCGACCCGGACCAGCTGGCGTGCCCCGAGCCGGAGCAGCTCCTCGGTGACGACCCCGATCGAGGGACCGCCCATCCCCGAGGTCTGGACGCTCACCGGCCGCCCGTTGACGGTGCCGGTGTAGCCGAGCAGGAGCCGATGGTCGTTCACCAGCCGCGCCCCCTCGAGCCCGCCGTCGAACCGGCTCGCGATCGTCGTCGCCCGGTTCGGGTCGCCGGGGATGAGGACCAGCGGGGCGTAGTCGCCCGGTTCGGCGTGCAGATGGATTTGAGGCACGGACGTAGCCTAGCGGCTTCGAGGCTCGGCTAGCATGCTTGGGTGAATCGGTACGCCGAGGAGCTCGACGTTTCGGTCCGCCTGGCGCGAGCGGCCGGGACGCTGATCCTCGAGTCATACGGCCGGGTCGGCCGGGTCAAGCACAAGAGCCGCCGTGACGTCGTGACCGATACCGACTACCGCTCCGAGGCCCTGATCACGAAGCGGATCCGGCGCCGCTTCCCGGACGACGGGATCCTGGCCGAGGAGGCCGGCGCCGACCGGGTCGGCGGGCCGGATGGCGCGCGCCGCTGGTGGGCGATCGATCCACTCGACGGGACGGTGAACTACGCGAACGGGATTCCGTACTTCTGCGTCTCGATCGCACTCATCGAGGAGGGCCAACCCGTGGTGGGCGTCGTGTTCGACCCGCTGCGCGGGGATCTCTACACCGCCACCGCCGACGGCCCCGCCCGGTTGAACGGGGCGCTGGCCAAGGCCTCGACCAAGGACGCCCTCGGCGACTTCGTCGTCAGCCTGGCGATCCTCGGGCGAGGGGGCCTGTCCCGCGAACGGAGGATCGCGCCACAGATCCGGATCCACCGCCGGATGGGAAGCGCGGCGCTGTCCCTGGCCTCGGTCGGGGCCGGTCGGTTCGACGCCTTCCTCCAGAACGGCGGGCTGTCGCGCTGGGACGTGGCGGCCGCCGGGCTCATCGCCGAGCGGGGCGGGGCCACGGTCACGAACCTGACCGGTGGGCCGTGGTGGCAGCCGAACCGCGACGGCCCGTTCCAGAACGTGGTTGCCGCGCCGGAACCGCACCACGCCGAGATCCTCCGGATCCTCAAGGAGGCCGGGACGCGGGTCAGGTCTCGCCGCTGAGGGCGACGCCGAGCATCGACAGCGTCCGGGCCGTGGCGCCCCACACCCGGTGGCCGGCCCAGCGGTAGACCCCGGTCCGGAGGACGACGCCCGGGACGCGGATCTCCTCTTCGCTCACGCCGTCCGGCTCGAGCAGGCGGCGAAGCGGCAGCTCGACGATCTCGACCACCTCCGCCTGCTGGGCGGTCATCGCCGGCCGGGCATCGGCGACGCCGACCACCGGGACCAGCTCGAAGTTCGAGACCGGGATCCAGACCGGGTCGAGCCGCCCGACGACCCGAACCGCATCGGCGGCCAGGCCGATCTCCTCGTTGGCCTCGCGCAACGCGGTGGCCTCGAGCGTTGCGTCGCGGGGGTCCACCGCCCCACCGGGCAGGCTGACCTCGCCCGGGTGGGCACCGAGCTCGGCGTGCCGGACGGTGAGCGGGATGACGAGCTCCTCGTCGGCGGGGTAGATCAGGAGCAGGGTGGCCGCGGCCCGCGGGTCGGGGAAGCGGGCGCGGTCGAACCGGCGGGCATCTTCCTCGGCCAGCGCCGGGTCCGGCACCGCGCGACGGGGGACGAAGCGTGGGTCGACGGCGATCGGTCGCTCGACCGCCGCGATCGCTCGTTCGACCCGGGCCTGCCAGTCGCGATCAGCCCGTAAGATGGCGGCCACATGACCTCCTCCGCACCGCGCAGTCGCGACGACGCCGCTCGGGCCGCGCTGCGCGAGACCCGCATTGTGGCCAACCGGGTGACCTTCAGCAGCGGCACCCGCCGCGAGGTCAACCGGGCGATCGACACCCTGGAGAGCCAGCTGGGCCGAAACCAGGTCAACGCGATCGAGACCGGCCGGGCCCTCGAGCTTCTCAACCGCGCCCACCCGGGTCTGCTGTTCGCCCTCCTCCGGGACCGCGCCGTGGCGGAACGCTATTCCGCCGCGCTCCGCGAGCTCGGCCTGCGGGGCGTCGGGCAGCGGCTTGACGAGGTACCGCACTCGGTCATGGCCGTGCCGATTCCCGGGCCGACCGGTGGCCGCCGCCACCGGGACGATCTGCCCGCCGACCAACGGCTCGACGCCACGGGCCGCCCACTCCCGCCGCCAAAGGCACCGCCGAGCGGTCGGTAGCCGGGGCCGGGGCCCCTCAGCCGGCTCGGCTCACCGCTTCGACCAGCGCCGCCTCGGTCGCCACCGGCCCCAGTCCCAGCTGCTCACCGATCCGGGCCGCCTCGGGCGGCTCAAGCCCGGTCGCTCGCAGGGCCGCCCAGTTCGCCACCGCGAACGCCTCCGCCGGCGGGGCGTCGACCACGACCCGGCCGGCTTCGAGGACCACGACCCGGGCGAAGGTCTCGGCCACGAACCGCAGGTCATGGCTGACCGCGATCACGGTCCGCCCCGCCTCGACGGACAGGGCCACGACCTCGCGCACCCGGTCC
>DATBLJ010000002.1:0-18975 GCA_036555375.1 Candidatus Limnocylindria bacterium | reverse complement strand
TCGACCGAGACCCGGGCGGCCCGGTAGCTGCCGGCCACGATCGGCGTCGCGGTGTCGAACGTGTAGCCGAAGACGCGGTAGCCCGGCGCGGGCAGGCCCGTCTCGTGGCCGGCGGCGTAGGCGGTCGTCAGCAGCGTGCCGGGAATCAGCGGCTGGGTTCCGTCGGTGACGCCCGCCGCGATGGCGTCCTCCCAGGCAGTGGCCAGCACCTCGAGCAGCTCGTGATCGTGGACCGCGAGGATCGGGGCCTCGCCGTGATGGGTCGGTTCCTCGAACCGGTAGCCGCCCGTCTCCGCCAGGGCCTTCTCGATCTCGATCGCCCGGGCGGGCACCTCGAAGCCCGAAATCGGCTTGCCGAAGTCGACCTCGATGAGGCCGTCGTGGCCGAGATGGGCATCGGAACGAATGACCGGGACCGCCATGGGCAAACCG
This sequence comes from Candidatus Limnocylindria bacterium, assembly GCA_036555375.1. GTDB lineage: Bacteria > Chloroflexota > Limnocylindria > QHBO01 > QHBO01 > DASTEQ01. The sequence goes on along the minus strand of DATBLJ010000002.1, from coordinate 18,543 downwards.
AGTGTAGGGCTAGACTGGAATGACCGATGGGCAGCCTCGCCAGCTACCGACGAGTCTTCGCCAACCCGGCCCTTGCTCGCCTGATGATCGGCGAGTTTGTGTCCTCGATCGGCGACTGGCTGTACCTCGTCGCCCTGCTCGTCGTCGTCTACCGCGCGGGCGCCTCGCCCCTCGTGCTCGGCCTGGTCGGTGCCGCGCGGGTCGTCCCCTACATCCTCCTCTCGGTACCAGCCGGCATCGCGGCGGACCGCTACGACCGCCGCCTGATCCTGATCGGCACCGATCTCGCCCGCGGCGTGATCATGCTGGCCCTGACCGCCCTGACCCTGGTGGACGGCTCGATCGTCCTGGTCGTCGTCCTGAGCCTGCTGGCGGCCTGCTTCTCGGCCTTTTTCTCGCCGGCCATCGGCTCCCTGATTCCCACCCTCGTCCGGGACGAGCGCGAGCTCGGGCCGGCCAACGCCGCCTGGTCGAGCCTCGACAACCTCGCGTTCATCATCGGTCCGGCGGTCGGGGCCATCCTGATCGGCCTCGGCAGCATCCCGCTCGCCTTCCTCCTGAACGCGGTCAGCTTCTTCGTCGTCGCGGCCGTCCTGTGGCGGTTGCCTCGCGAGGGGGCTCGCGTTGCGGTGTCCGCCGATGCGACCGCGGCGCCCGCGGTCGGCTTCCGCGAGTCGGTGCGGCCGGTCCTCCGGCCGCTCTCCGGCCTGGGACTGATCAACGTCGTGGACGGGTTCGTCTCGGGCGGGCTGGCCGTGCTGACCGTGGTCATCGCCATCGAGGTGCTTGGGGCGGGTGACGCGGGAACCGGCTGGCTGAACGCCGCGATCGGCCTGGGCGGGCTGATCGGTGCCCTGCTGGCCGGACCGATGACCCTCCGCCGCCGGCTCGACATCCCGCTCGCCGTCGGCGGCGTGACGCTGGGGGTCGGGATCATCCTGGTGGGCCAGTCAGCCGTCCTGCTGGCCGCCATCGCGGCCATGGCGGTCGCCACCGCCGGCATGCTCGTCCTCGAGATCGTGGCGACCACGATCTTCCAGCGCGAGGTGCCGGACGCGATCCTCGGCCGCACGATCGGGGCGATGGACACGGTGACGGTCGCCGCCTATGCGGTCGGGGCGTTCCTGGCCCCCGTCCTCTCGGCGGTCATCGGCCCGGTCGCCGTCCTCCTGGGATTCGGGATCGCGATGGTCGCGGCCGCGATCGTCGGGACGCTGGTCGTCGGACGGTCCGCGGCTCCGCCACTGGACCCCGGCATCGAACGCTTCGTCCGGCTGCCCCTCTTCGACGGGCTCTCACCGGCGTCCCTCGAGCAGGCGGCCAACCACCTGGCCCGCCTCCGGGTCACGCCCGGCGAGGTCGTGGTCCGCCAGGGCGACCCCGCCGATCGGTTCTTCCACATCCTCGACGGTCGGTTCGAGGTCACCCAGACCAAGGATCCGGGCAGCGCGCCCCGCTTCCTGCGGACGCTGGGACCGGACGAGGTGTTCGGCGAGATCGGGCTCCTCGACGGCGTGCCGCGGACCGCGACCGTGACCGCCACCGGCGAGGGGTCCCTGCTCGCCCTCGACGGCCCGCGCTTCCTCGAGCTGGTCGCGGCCGGCCCCGGACTGACCTCGCGCCTGCTCGACGTCCACCGCGGCGCCCTCGTCCGATCGGAGACCATGCGCGACGATGGCTGACGACACGACCCTGGCGCTGCTCATGCGCTGCCCGCTGTTCAGCGGCGGGGAACCCGACGCGCTCGAGGACCTGGTGCGGCGCCTCCGCCGACGCCGCTTCAAGCGCGGCGAGGTGATCTTCCACGAGGGCGACCCGGGCGACGCCCTCCACGTCGTGGCCGCCGGCTCGGTGAAGATCGTCCTGTCCTCGGAGGAAGGCGAGGAGGCGATCCTCGCGTCCCTCCACCCGGGCGAATTCTTCGGGGAGCTGTCGCTGCTCGACGGATCGCCGCGGTCGGCGAGCGCGGTCGCGATCGAGGCCAGCGAAACGCTCAGCCTGCCGCGCGACGCCTTCCTCGAGGAGCTCGGCCGCAGCGCGAGCCTGCGGGACTGCCTCCTCCGCTCACTCGCCGGGGAGCTGCGCCGGCTGACCGGCCACGTCGAGGAGCTCCACTTCCTCGACATCTCGGGGCGGCTTGCCAGCCGGCTCGTCCGCCTCGCCGAGGCCGCCGACCCACCGCCGCGGCGCACCGAGGACGGCCGGCTCGAGGCCACGCTCGAATGGCCCTTCACACAGTCCGATCTGGCTGCCATGATTGGCGCCACGCGTCAGAGCGTGAACCGGCTGCTGGTCGACCTCGTCGATCGTGGGCTGGTCCGCATCGAGCGTGAAACGCTGGTGATTCCCGATCTCGAGCGGCTCGAGGCGATGGCCGACCGCTGAGCGGGTGTCGCCAAGCCGACAGCCGGACTGTCGCCGAGGCGATCGGTGATGGAGATCCCCGGCGCATACGTTCAGGCCCGAGATTCCGGGCCACCGGGTCCGGAGCAACTTCGGGAGGCACAGAGACAGATGGACCAGAAGATCAGAGTCCGGGGCCGCGTCTCCGGAGACGACGACGTCGAGGGCCACGCCCATACCAAGGCGCGGACCCGTGCCGTCACCAAGGCGAAGACCAAGGCTCGCACCCGCGAGGATGGGGACGTCGAGGGACACTCGCACGCCCGCGCCAAGACCAAGGCCGTGACGAAGGCGAAGACCAAGGCTCGGACCCGCGAGGACGAGGACACCTCGGGCCACGCCCACACCAAGGCCAGGACCCGCGCGGTGACCAAGGCCAAGACGAAGGCGCGCACCCGCGAGGACGAGGACACCTCGGGCCACGCCCACACCAAGGCCAAGACCAAGGCCGTGACGAAGGCCAAGACCCGATAAGCGTCAGCTTCCCGAGCAGGTAGGACGGCGGGGCTCCCCCCGCCGTCCTACGCTATCCGCCGATGAGTAGCTCCCCGTCGAAGGACGACCTCGCCCAGGCGCTCGCCATCGTGCGGGCCGGGGCCGAGCGGGCGGCGGTCGCCGGGCGGCTGCACCCCGACGGGGAGCAGCGGCTGCTCCAATCGATCGTCGACGCCACGGTCCGCCTGTTTGACGCGGAGGCAGCCTCGATCGCGCTGTTCGAGCGCAACCCCGACCGCCTCGAGTTCAAGGTCGCTGCCGGGCCGCAGGGGGCCGGCGCCATCGGGAAGAGCGTCAAGCCCAGCCAGGGCATCGCCGGCTTCGTGTTCTCATCGGGCCAGGCGCTGGCGCTCTCGGACGTCGCGTCCGACCCCCGCTTCGACCGGAAGACCGCGGAGAAGACCGGCTACGTGCCGCGCTCGATCGCCGCCGTGCCGTTGACCGACGAGCAGGGCACCCATGGCGTCCTCCAGGTCCTCGACAAGAAGGGAACCGCCACGTTCGACATGCGGGACATGGAGCTCATCGGCGTCTTCGCGGCCCAGGCCGCCACCGCCATCGCGGTGACCCGGGCCCAGCGTGAGCTGCCGATCCTCCTCCGGGCCGCCTTCAACCGGTCGACCAACGGGACCCTGACCGATGCCCAGCTCGACGCCCTCGTCACCGCCGCTGCCGCGGACCTCGATCTCGACGAGGAGTCGCCGTTCTGGCAGCTCGCCGACCAGGTCGCCGAGCTCCGGACCCTCGGCGAGCCGGAGCTCACCCTGGTGAGCGACATGCTGGCCGCCGTCGCCGCCAACGCCGCCGCCCGGCGCACCCGTTCCCGGCGTCGCTGAGCGGACCGATGTCGGTCGAGGCGGAGGACCTCCCGGCCTGGGCCGAGCCATTCGCGGCCGCCGACCGGCTGGCGCGCGCCGCCGGCCTCCGCCAGATCGATCGCACCTGGGCGTGGGGCGGATCGACGGGGAAGGGCGTGACCGTCGCGATCGTCGACAGTGGGGTCGAGGGCAGCCATCCCTGGATCGAGGGCCGGCTGGTCGAGAGCGTGGCGGTCCAGGTCGACAAGCGAGGCACCGCGAAGGTCGTGCCCGACGAGCCGGTCGACCTGTACGGCCACGGGACGGCCTGCGCCGGGATCGTGCTCGACCTCGCCCCGGACGTCGATCTCATCTCGGTGCGCGTCCTGAACGAGGACCTCAGGGGCAAGGGCACCGCGTTCGCAGAGGGCCTGGCATGGGCCATCCAGCGCGGCGTCCAGGTCGCCAACCTGAGCCTGTCGTCGAAGAGCGAGGCGCTCTACCCGGTCTTCCATGAGCTCGCGGACGAGGCCTACTTCCGCAACGTCGCGCTCGTCAGCGCCGCGAACAACGTGAACGTCGCCTCGTACCCGTCGCTGTTCAGCAGCGTCGTCTCGGTGGCCGCGCACGGCGAGCCGGATCCGCGACGCCTCTACTACAACCCCAACCCGCCGGTCGAGTTCGGGGCCTGGGGGGTGGACGTGCCGATCGCCTGGAAGGACGGGACCGAGACGGTGGCGACCGGCAACTCGTTCGCCGCGCCCCACGTTGCGGGGATGGCCGCGGTCATCCTCGCCAAGCATCCGGGGCTGACCCCGTTCGAACTGAAGGCCGTCCTGGCGGCGATCGCCGACAATCCCCGACCCCGCGCCCGGCGCCGCCCGGCCAGGGCACCAGCCTAGAATGGCGACGCCCGCAGGCTGACCCACCGCAACCAGGAGTCCGCCCGTTGTTCTACGTCCGGCGCGGCCAGGTGCCGCCCAAGCGCCACACCCAGTTCCGCAAGGCGGATGGCACGCTCTACGCCGAGGAGCTGTTCGGCGTCGAGGGCTTCAGCGGGCGGGCGTCGCTCCTGTACCACCACACGCCGCCGACCCGGACGAACCGGATCGAGAAGGTCCGCGACGTCGCGCTCGAGGCGTGGAGCGACGCCCCGCATCGTCACTACCTGGTCAACACGAAGGACGTGGCCCCGTCGGGCGACGCCGTCTCGGGTCGGGTCCCCCTGTTCTTCAACACGGACGTCACCTTCGGCGTGGTCCGGCCCGCGGAGGCGATGACCCGCTTCTACCGGAACGGCGAGGCCGATGAGATGCTCTTCGTCCACGAGGGCCACGGCACGCTCGAGACGATCTTTGGACCGATCGCCTACGGGCCGGGTGACTACCTCGTGATCCCGATCGGCACGACCTATCGGGTCGTCCCGGCCGAGGGTGAGGCCCAACGGATGCTGTGGGTCGAGTCGCCGTCGGCCATCGTCCCTCCCAAGCGCTACCGGAATGAATTCGGCCAGCTGCTCGAGCACTCCCCCTACGCCGAGCGCGACATCCGGCCCCCCGACGAGATGGACGCCCACCTCGAGTCCGGCGACTTCGTGATCGAGGTCAAGACCCGCGGCCGCATCACGGCGTACCACTTCGGCCACCACCCGTTCGACCTCGTCGGCTGGGACGGGCACCTGTGGCCGTTCGCCTTCAACATCAGCGACTTCGAGCCGATCACTGGGCGGATCCACCAGCCGCCTCCGGTCCATCTGACGTTCCAGCCCCGCAACTACGTCATCTGCTCGTTCGTCCCGCGCAAGTTCGACTACCACCCGCTGGCCATCCCGGCCCCGTACAACCACTCGAACATCAACTCGGACGAGGTCATCTACTACGTGGCCGGCAACTTCATGAGCCGCCGCGGCGTCGACATCAGCTCGTTCACGGTCCACCCCGCCGGCATCCCCCACGGTCCGCACCCGGGCACCGTCGAGGCGTCGATCGGGAAGGAGGCGACCGAGGAGCTGGCGGTCATGATCGACACGTTCCATCCGCTCCAGCTGACCCGCCAGGCGGGCGAGCTCGAGGATCCGGCCTACCCGTTCAGCTGGCTGCCGGCCAAGGACGCCGACGCCGAGGCGGCCGAGCTCGCCGAGCGCGGGCCTGAGGCCTTTCCGGACTAGGTGATCCTCTACTTCCTCCGCCACGGCAAGGCCGGCCACGGGGATCCCTCGGACCCCGACGACGACGCGCGGGAGCTGACCGATGCGGGGGCGGCCGAGCTCGCGGCCGCGGCCGGGGTCTGGCGCCGGCTCAACCTGCGACCGGACGTCGTCCTCAGCTCGCCGCTGCCTCGCGCGCTCCAGACCGCCGAGGCGCTCGTCCGCGGGCTGGGCCTGACCGAAGGCCCGATCGTCGTCGACAGCCTCCGACCGGGCGCCGACTGGGCGGACATGGCCCGCGCCCTGGCCGACCACCGTGACGCCCGCCGCGTGCTCTTCGCCGGTCACGAGCCCGACCTGTCGAGCGCGGTCGAGCTCCTCACCGGGGCGCGCGCGATCCGGATGCGCAAGGGAGGGCTCGCCTGCGTCGAATTCCCCGGAATCCCCGAACCGGGCGCCGGGGAGCTCGCCTGGCTGCTCGACCCCGACCTCTACGACGACTGAGAAGGAGACTGCTCATGCTTGCCGACCACCGCGTGCACACCACCATCCCGGCCGCCGATCTCGAGCGGGCCAAGGCGTGGTACGCCGAGAAGCTCGGACTCACCCCGGTTCGAGAGATCCCGACCGGCGTGTTCTACGACGCCGGCGAAGGGACCCGCTTCGTCCTGTATCCGACGCCGAATGCCGGCCAGGCGCCGACCACCCTGATGGGCTTCACGACCGATGACATCGAGGGCGACGTCGCCGCCCTGAAGGCGCGCGGCGTTGTCTTCGAGGAGTACGACTACCCGACCCTGAAGACCGTGGACGGGATCGCGACCCGCGGGGAGATCAAGTCCGCCTGGTTCAAGGACAGCGAGGGCAACATCCTCGCCGTCGTCCACTTCGGGTTTCCCGCCTGACCCGAACTCCCTAGTCGGCGACGACGACGACCTTCCCGAACGCCTTGCGGGCGTCGAGGTGCTCCTGGGCGGCCCGCGTCTCGGCCAGCGGGAAGGTGCGGTCGATGACCGGCTGCACCCGGCCGCTCTCCACCAGCTCGAGGACCCCGGTCATGTCGGATCGGGTGGCGCCCATCGAGCCGAAGATCGTGAACTGTCGCCAAAACAGGTTCCACAGGTCGGTCTCGGCCATCCGCCCGGTGAGGCCGCCGCAGGTCACCACCCGGCCGCCGGTCCGCAAGCTGGCCAGGGAGTGAGCCCAGGTGGCCGGGCCGATGTGCTCGAAGACAACGTCCACGCCGCGGTTCCCGGTGATCTTCCGGACCTCGAGCTCGAAGCGCGGCGTTTCAGCGTGGTTGATGACGAACTCGGCCCCGAGCTCGCGCGCCTTGGCCAGCTTGTCCTCGGATCCCGCGGTGGCGATCACCCGGCAGCCGAGCTCGCGCGCGATCTGGATCGCGGCTGAGCCGATCCCCGACCCGGCGGCGAGGACGAGCACCCACTCCCCCGGCTGGGTGTTCGCCCGGGCGACGAGCATGTGCCACGCCGTACCGAACGCGGACGGCAGGGCGGCCGCCTCCGCATCGGTCAGGTTCGCCGGCGTCCGGACCAGGCACGACGCCGGCGCCACCAGCAGCTCGGCGAACCCGCCGTCACGGGTCATCCCGATGATCTCGCGGGTCTCGCACAGGTTCTCGCGGCCCTCGCGGCAGTAGGAGCAGGTCCCGTCGGCCGTGAAGGCGAGGACGATGACCCGGTCCCCGACCGACCATTCCGTCACCGCCGAACCGACGGCCGCGATCGTTCCGGCCGGCTCGAGGCCGCCGATGTGCGGCAGGGGGGCCCGCATGCCGTGGCTCCCCTCGCGGATGTGGAGGTCGAGATGGTTCAGGCCGCAGGCCCCGACCCGGACGAGGACCTCGTCGGGTGCCGGGACCGGGTCGGCGACCTCCTCCCAGGCCAGGACTTCGGGTCCGCCGCGCCGGCGGAAGATGACTGCCTTCATCGGTCTGGCTCCATAATCACGCCCGAGTATGCCAGCCATGTCCGACGCGGCCCGCGTCGTCATCACCGGGATGGGTGCCGTCACGCCGCTGGGCAACGATGTCGCCACGATGTGGCGCAACCTGCTGGCCGGGACCTCGGTCGCCCATCACATCGACCGGTTCGACTCGAGCGGGTTCCGGACCCGGTTCGCCGCCGAGGTCGTCGACTTCGACCCAACGATCTACATGGACCCCAAGGAGGCGCGCCGCGCCGACCGGGCCATCCAGTTCGCGATGGCGACCGCGACCCAGGCGCTCGACCAGGCCGGCCTGCGCCCCCGCGACGACGAGGAGGCCGAGCAGATCGGGGTCATCGTGGGCACCGGGATTGGCGGCCTGACCTCGATGGACGAGGCAGCGCGGGTCATGCGCGAGGAGGGCCCGGACCGGGTCACCCCGCTGACCGCGGTGAACATGCTGCCGGACATGTCGTCGGGCCAGGTCGCCATCCAGTTCGGCCTCACCGGAGTGAACTTCTGCGTCATCTCCGCCTGCGCGACCGGCACGAACGCGGTCGGCGAAGCGGCCGAGATCATCAAACGCGGCGACGCGCTGGCGATGGTCGTCGGCGGGACCGAGGCACCGGTCACTCCCTTGGCGCTGGCCGCCTTCCACCGGACCGGGTCGCTGTCGACCCGCAACGACGACCCGGCACACGCCTCGCGCCCCTTCGACAAGGACCGCGACGGGTTCGTGGTCGGGGAGGGGGCCGGCGGCCTCGTCCTCGAGCGACTCGACTTCGCGCTGGCGCGCGGCGCGACCCCGTTGGCCGAGGTCGCGGGCTACGGCAACTCGGCGGATGCGTTCCACGTCAGCGCCCCGGAGCCGGAAGGCAAGGGCGCGGCCCGCTCGATGCAGCGGGCGATGGCCAAGGCCGGGGTCGGGCCCGAGGACATCGACTACATCAACGCCCACGGCACGAGCACCCCGCTGAATGACCGGAGCGAGACGTTTGCCATCAAGCGCGCCCTCGGCGAGCGTGCCTACCAGATCCCGGTGAGCTCCACGAAGTCGATGACCGGCCACATGCTGGGCGCGGCCGGCGTCGTGGAGGCCGTCGTCTGCGTCCAGGCGATCCGCGAAGGCGTCATCCCACCGACGATCAACTACGAGACGCCTGATCCCGACTGCGACCTCGACTATGTCCCGAACGTCGCGCGCGAGGTCCAGGTCAGGACCGCGATGTCGAACTCCTTCGGGTTCGGCGGCCACAACGCCACGGTCGTCATCCGCGCCTATTCGTAGCCCGGGTCAGTCCGGGTCGGCGGCTGCGTCGGCCTCGCCAAGCCCGATGCCGAGGGCGTGGAACCCTCCGTCGACATGGATCATCTCGCCGGTGGTCAGCGACGCCCAGTCGCTCATCAGGAAGCAGACCATCCGGCCGACCGGCAGGGAGTCGGTGACCTCCCATCCCAGCGGCGCCCGGGCGCCCCAGCCCCCGGTGAGCTGCCCGAAGCCGGGGATGTTCTTCCCGGCCATGGAGCGGATCGGTCCGGCGGAGACGGTGTTCACGCGGATCCCCGACGGCCCGAGGTCCCGGGCCAGGTAGCGGGTGATCGACTCGAGGCCGGCCTTGGCGACGCCCATCCAGTCGTAGATCGGCCACGCGTAGCGCGCGTCGAAGGTGAGGCTCACGACGCTGGCCCCCCCATCGGCGCCGGACACCTTGAGGAGGGGCAGCATGCCGGCGGTCAGGGCCTTGAGGGAATAGGCGCTCGTCTGGAACGCCACCGACGCGCTCTCCCATGGCGTGTCGAGAAAGCCGCCGCCCATCGCGTCTTGGGGCGCGAAGCCAATCGCATGGAGGAGCCCGTCCAGCCGCCCCCAGCGCCGGTCCAGGTCCGCGGCAACGGCCGCGATCTGGTCGGGCTGGTTCACGTCCAGCTCGAGTACGTCCGGCACGGGGTCGAGCCGGCGCGCCACGCGCTGGGTGATGCTCATCGCCCGCCCGAAGCTGGTGAGCACGATCTCGGCGCCCGCCTCCTGGGCGACCTTGGCCACCGAGAACGCGATGGAGTCATCGGTCAGGACCCCGGTGACGAGAACCTTCTTGCCGTCGAGCAACATTGGCGCGGATTGTACCGGCCGTCGGAACGGCTACCCTGCGGCCGATGATGGTTCGCCTGTACGACTACGTCCTGCCGGTCGCCGACCCGGCGACCGGGATCCCCAACCTGCGCGACGCGCTGGCCGAGGTGGACACGGCTGACCGCAAGGCATTGCTGACGGGCCTGTTCAAGCCGGAGCGGATGCCCGGATCGATGGAGCGGCTGACGACCCTCGTCGCCGACGTCGACATGAGCTTCGGCGACCTGCTGACCGTGGTCGACAACGGCGCCCGCGAACGGCGGTTCGTGGCCATCGACGAGGCAAAGGTGATCCTCGATCAGCACCTGCCCCCGTCAGTGGTCGAGGGAGTCCGCGAGTGGGATGTCGCCCGCCTCCACGAGCCGTACGGGGACGGCACGTACCACGGGCGGCTGCTCAAGCGGGTCCGCAAGCAGCTCCGCTCGGTCGGCAGCCGCGAGGCGCTCACCACGCCGTTCCTGTTCCGCCGCGAGTGGTGAACCGATGACGAAGAAGCGAGGGCGCCCCTACCAGCCCCTGCCGCGCCGCCAGAACCGGACGTACGTGATCGTGATCATCCTCGTCGCGCTCGTGCTGGTCATCGGCTTCGGCGTCCTGAGCTCGGTCCGCTAGAGGACCTGGGTCGCCACGTCGCGGAGGTACCAGAACAGCTTCCAGAGCTCGGGAATCGCCTTGCCCAGGTCCCGGGTGTCGGGCTGGACGTGGTCGAAGAGCCGGAACTCGCCGAGATGGACGTCCACGCCCGCGTCCAGCATGGCGTCGTACAGCTCGTGGGCGTTCGAGTACGGGATGTGCTGGTCGCCGGTGTCGTGCATGAGGTACACGGTGGTCTTCAGGTCGGCCACCGAGTGGATCGGGCTGATGGCGGCCAGCAGGTCGCGCCCGGTCTTCGGAGCCTCGTCGAGCAGGGCCTCCGCCTGGGGCAGCGTGTCGACCAGGAGCAGGGCTTCGACCGCCCTGGCGGTATCGGTCTGGAGCGGGATGTCGGCGTTCGGGAAGGGGTGGAGCCCGTCGTTGTTGAGCCCGTCGTACGCGCCGTACAGGTAGCCGTGGTCCCGGCCGTTGGTCACCTGCTCGGTGACCAGGCCGAAGACAATCTGCCGAACGAGGAGGGCGGGCTCCCAGTCGTGGAGCTCGCCGTCCGCCCGGAACTGGTGGCTCACCACGGTCGCGACCAGCTCCTGGGCATCCGCGTAGGCGCCGAACGAGCCGACCCACGCGATCCGATCGGCGATGGCCGGGTCGGCCGCGGCGATCAACGACAGGCTGCCGCCGACCGAGACGCCCATGATCCCGACCCGATCCGGGTCGACGGCGGGCTCGTCGGCCAGGGCCTCGAAGGCGGCCACGATCCGGCCGACCTCCGAGCTGTCGACCCGGGTGTCGAAGAAGACCGGCAGCTCGGGGATGTAGACCGCGGCGCCGGTGCGGGCCATGGCCGCCGCGATCCGGGCCAGCGCCGGATGGGCCCGACCCTGGTCGTTGATCCCGGAGATGAACAGGACGGCCCCGACCGGGGCGTCGGCGGAGGCCGATGCCGGCAGCCACAGGTCGGCCGGCAGCTCCTCGCCGTCCGGCGCGGTGTACGACACGACGTCGTGGGTCGGCGCCGGGGCCAGGGCGAGTGGCTGCGGGCCAAGCTCGATCAGGGACGGGACGAGGGCCAGCGTCTGGAACGTGACCCGCGCCGGCGGCCAGGCGACCGCGGCGATCAGGAGGACGGCGATCAGGCCGCCCACCACCCAAAGCCAGCGGCGCCGCTGGCGCGGCGCGGGGGACCCCTCGGTCAATCCAGGCGGAGCGGCTTGACCGTCATCACCTCGGCCACGCGACCCTCCCACTCGTCGCGAGGGGCGTCGCAGTACAGCTCGATCTCGTTGCCGTCCGGATCGACCGTGTACAGGCTCTTGCTCACCCCGTGGTCCGAGGCGCCCCGCAGGAGGCCGCGCTCGGAGAGCACCTGGTGGGCAGCCCGGATCGCGTCGAGATCGGCGAGCTGGATGGCGACGTGGTACAGGCCCACCGCCATCGGCACCGGGGAGGGCGCCTGGTCACCGACCCGGACGAGGCCAAGATCGTGGTGGTTCTCCCCGGTGGCGGTGAGGAACACCATCACGTTGCTCAGCTCGCCGGAGACGCGGAACCCGAGGAGGTCGCGGTAGAAGCCGAGTGATCGGTCGAGGTCGCGCACCTTGAGCACGACATGGCCGACCCCCATGGGTTGCAGCATCCGGGGATGCTAGTCGAGATACAGCGTGACCGAAACGATGCCGTAGACGTGACGGTCCTTGTCGGTGACCGCAGCCCAGGCCGCCGGCGACAGGTCGACGACCTTCTGGCCCTCCTGCCCCCAGTGGCAGCCGCACGCATCGCCGATGGGCAGCCGGACGCAGCGGTCCGCGCAGACGACGACGGTTCCGCCGCCCGGCGGCGGGTAGTAATGACCACCGAGCGCGACCGGGAGAGCGACCACGGCCGCGTCGCCCCAGTTCATCGTGCAGCAGTACCAGCTCGCGGTTCCGCTGATCGTGGCCGGACGGCTCGGGGCGCTGATGGCCTGAACGCGCGGACCCTCGACGGTCGCCTGCATCGGGACGCTGGGGGGCTGCGCCACGCCGCCGGCGTGGAAGCTCTCCGTCCCCCGGGGAGCGGTGGCGGCCGAGGCGGCGAAGGATGCCATGCTCCGATCGGAGGTCGTGGCGCGGAGGGCGACCGCAGAGGCCGGGGAGGCGTCGACTGCGGCGAGGAGCTGCTCGGTGTGCGAGTCCGCCGGAGTGGCCGCCACGGCCTGCGGGGCCAGGGCAGCCACGATCAACGCGATCACAATGACGTGGACGGCACCACGTCGCCAAAACTCCGGCAATACACTCCTCGGCACAGCGAGATGGGACCCGGCTCGTCGCGGCCGGCTCACATCAGGGCGCCGGGGGGACGCCGCTCGACGACGACGGACGGCTCGGACCCTACCATGTTCAATGGCCTCCCGCCCGTTCCGGCGGCAGGACGATCGGGGCGAAGCGAGGTGACGAATGGCGCGAGATGACCAGCCGCGGCGCAGCGGCCCGGTGGTCACCCGCGGCCCCGCCGGCCGCCCGACCGAGGACCAGAAGCTCCTCCAGCGACGGGCGGGCGCCGACTTCCAGAGCACCGACACGTGGCGCGCGCTCCGCATCCTCGGCGAGTTCGTGGAGGGCTTCGACGCCCTCGCCAACGTGGGTCCCGCGGTCAGCGTCTTCGGCTCGGCGCGGGTCAAGCGCAACGACCCGCAGTACCGCCAGGCGCGGCGCCTCGCCGCGCGGCTGGTCAAGGAGGGGTTCGCGATCATCACCGGCGGCGGTCCGGGGATCATGGAGGCCGCCAACCGCGGCGCTCGGGACGCCGGCGGCCTGTCCATCGGCTGCAACATCGAGCTTCCATTCGAGCAGGACGTCAACCAGTTCGTCGACCTGCGGATCGAGTTCCGCTACTTCTTCGTCCGCAAGACGATGTTCGTGAAGTACGCGGAGGCGTTCGTCATCTTTCCCGGCGGAATGGGCACCATGGACGAGCTGTTCGAGGCGCTGACCCTGATCCAGACCGGAAAGATCGAGCACTTCCCGGTGGTGCTGGTCGGCAAGGACTACTGGCGCGGCCTGCTGAGCTGGATGCGCTCGACCGTGCTCAAGGAGGGGAAGGTCAACCCCGCGGACCTCGACCTGGCGGTGGTGACCGATGACCTCGACGAGGTCGTCCAGGTGATCGTCGAGCGGAGCCACATGCGTGCCCATCAGCTGGAGGACGAGGTGCCGGGCGACGGCCTGATCCGGGGCGTCTGAGCGGCGACCGGGGCCGACGCGAGGGGGCTCAGTGGCGGGCCCGACCGGATTCGAACCGGCGATCTCCTGCGTGACAGGCAGGCATGTTAGGCCACTACACCACGGGCCCGCAGCGGCGGTGGCGGAGTATACCCGGTCAGCCGGCTGAGGCCTCCAGCTCGCGTCGGCCGAGGGCGGTGAGGACGGCCGCCGCCCCGTAGACGGCCGCCGCCAGGCCGACCAGGACGGCTCCGACGACGAGAACCACCGCGGCCTGCGGCTGCTGCGCGGTCGCGGCGAGCATGAAGACGGCCGACCCGCCGGCAGTGAAGGCGACGAACAGCCCACCGATGACCGCCGCCGCGTACGACCAGCGGAGTCCCCGGCGCAGGCCGATGGCGGTCGCGAGCTGGGCGATCCCCAGCCCGAGCAGCCCGGCGCCCAGCGCCACCGCCGCCCGCTGGACGGTCCCGGCGGTGAGGAACCCCGGCGGAAGGGTCGCCAGCGAGTCGGGGTCGATCTCGGCCAGCAGACGAGCGAGCAGGCGGTCAGCCAGGTCAGCGGCGACCAGCGTCCCGCCGATCAGGCACACCAGACCGGCGCCGATGAGGACGCCGGAGAGCACGAACAGCAGCCGGGAGGCCACCACCAGACTGCGGGGCAGGGAGTCCACCCGCCGACCGCGGTCAGGGGCGCGGACGAAGGAGCAGCACCCCGGCGCTCCCGAGGCCGAGCCCGAGCCCGACCAGGGACAGGACGAGGACGAGGTCCGACGGCCCGCGGGCGACGATCGCGACGGCGCCGGCAACCGAGATGACGGCGATCGCGATGGCCAGGACGGCGAGTGGGATCCGCGGTCGCAGGCTCCCGGCCAGGAGGGCGATTCCGCCGCCGGCCAGCGCGACGCCGAGCAGGAACAGGACCAGGCCGGCGATCACCTCCGCCTGGCCGATGCCGGCGACGTTCGGGGGCAGGTTCGCCGGGTCGAATCCGATCGAGGCGGTGAGGCCCGAGACGATGATCCCGATGCCGGCGATGAACACCGCGACGCCCAGCACGAGGACGGCGAGGGCGGCGCCGGCCCAGACGTCGCCCAGGTGCTCGGGGGCCAGGGAGTGGACGCGGCCGCCTGGCTGGCGGTTGGCGTTCGTGGTCATCGGTCTCCTCGGGAAGGCGGGCGGCATTGTAGGTGAGGAAGGCCGGCGGGACCAGCCGCCTATACTCGGGACGGCATGGCGTTTCAGGTGCCGGTCGACCCGCGGGCGGAGCGGCGGGCGCGGAACGTGGGGTGGGCAATGACCATCCTGTCCGGGCTCCTGATCGGCCTGCTGGCGTACCTCACCTGGACCGGCTTCCAGGGGTCGGACGAGCTCGTCAACCCGGCGGCCAGCACGAACTGTCTCCTGCCGTCGACGCTCGGGATGGCCTACGAAGCGATCAACTACGACCTCGCCTCGGATGCGGCCCTCGCCGCGGAGGCGGACCCGGCGCACTGCGTGGCCGCCGGCCAGCCGGCCGGCACCGCGCTGACGACGACCGACGGGATTCGGATCGCGGGCTGGTACGTCCCGGCGGGATCCGGCGTGGGTCCGTCCGGCCCGACGCTCGTCCTCGTCCACGACCACGGGGCGAACAAGAGCGCGATGCTGCCGTGGGCCGCTTTCCTCCACCAGGACTACAACCTCGTGCTGTTCGACCTCCGAAACCACGGCCAGAGCTTCGGGACCGCGACCACGGCCGGCCTCGCCGAGCGCCACGACCTCGAGGCGGTCGTCGCCTGGCTGCAGGCGGCGAAGGCGCCAACCTGGACCGGGGTGGTGGGCACCGGCCTGGGCGGGGTGGCAGCGGCCTACGCCGTCGCCTCCGCCCTGCCGGTCCAGGCCCTCGTCCTGGACTCGGTCCCGGCAACCGTGTCCGAGGCCATTCAGCGCAAGATCGAAGCGGCCGGCTACCCGCTCGCCCTGCCCGCCGCCTGGGCGGTCATGCTGGGATCGCTGTTCCGGACCGGCATGGACATCAGCGCCGCCGACCCGATCCTCGTCATCGACCACCTTGGCGGCGTGCCGGTGCTCCTCGTCCAGCGTGACGGCGACCCATCGGTCCAGGCCGACAGCGCCGACCGGTTGGCGGCCGAGGCGACGGCCGACGGCGTGGCCGCCGAGGTGCAGCACTGTGCGGCGGCCGGCGAGGGTCCCGCGATCGGGCTGTGCGCGGATGCCTACCGCGACTGGGTGCTAGGCTTCCTCGCCCGCTCCCGGGCCTCCTGATTCGCCACGAGGGGACGCATGACGACGATCGCCCAGCCGGACGAGACGCTGACCGCGGAGGACGCCCGCTTCGATGAGGTCGTCGAGCGCTGGCTGCGCGAACGGCTGGTCATCCAGCCCGAGTGGGCGACCTACCTCGGCATCCACGAGCACGACCATCGGCTCTCGCTGGGCGGCCGCGACGGGATCGATGAGGAGGTCGCGTTCACGAAGTCGGCGATGGCGGCGATGGACACCTTCAGGCCCGACACGCTCTCGCCGAACCGGGCCCTCGATCGCGACCTCGTCCTCCACGAGGCGCGCCTCCGGCTGTTCGACCTCGTCGAGCGCCAGTCGTGGGCCGGCCGGTCTGACGGGGCGGAGGCCATCGGCGGCGCCCTGTTCCCGTTGTTCACCCGCGACTTCGCCCCGCTGACCGATCGGCTCGAGAGCATCGCGGCCCGGCTCGAGGCGGCGCCGCGCTACCTCGAGGAGACCCGCGACCGGGTCGATCGACCGGTCCAGCTGTGGACCGAGATCGACATCCAGTCGGGGGAGATGCTGCCGTCCTTCCTCGAGACGATCCAGGGCGCGGCGGCCGACCCGAGCGTGCCCGCCGAGGTCCGCGAGCGGCTCGCGCAGGCGATCGCCGGCACCGTGGCTGCGCTCGACGTCCACCAGGCCTGGCTGCGCGACGACGTGCTCCCCCGCTCCAACGCCGCGTGGGAGACCGGGCCGGAGCAGTTCGAGGAGCTCGTTCGCCTGCGCGAGCTCGAAGCGTCCGGCGACGAGATCCAGGCCGTCGGCGAGGAGATGCTGGCCGAAGGCCACGCCCAGCGGAACGCGGTGTGCGCCGAGATCGACCCCGCTCGCACCCCGGCGGAGGTCGCGGACCTCGTCAAGAACGACTACCCGCCGACGTTCGAGGAGGCCCTCGAGGAGTACCGCCGCTCGATGGACCGGGCGCGCGCGTTCGTCGCGGAGCACGACCTCGCGACCCTGCCGCCGAACGACACGCTCGTCGTCATCGAGACGCCGAGCTACATCCGGCACCTGGTCCCGTTCGCCGCCTACTTCGAACCGGCCCGGTTCGACCCGATCCCGCAAGGGACCTACATCGTCACCCCGCCCGAGACGCCGGACATGATGCGCGAGCACAACTACGCGTCGATCTCGAACACCTCGGTCCACGAGGCGTACCCGGGCCACCACCAGCAGCTGTCGGCCGCGATCACCAACCCGAGCCTGGTCCGCCTGTTCTCGACCTCGCCCGAGTTCGCCGAGGGCTGGGCCTTCTACACCGAGCGGATGATGAAGGAGGCCGGCTTCGACAACACGCCCACCCATCGGTATGTCCAGCTGACCGATGCGATCTGGCGCGCCACCCGGATCGTGCTCGACGTGCGGCTCCACCGCGGGGAGATCGGCTTCGATGCCGCGGTCGATCGGCTCATCAAGGAGACCGGCTTCGAGCATCCCGCCGCGCTGGCCGAGGTGAAGCGCTACACGAGCACGCCGACCTACCAGCTCTCGTACCTCTACGGCCGGCACATGATCGAGGCCCTGCGGCGAGACATCGAGCAGCGCGAGGGCGACGCCTTCAGCCTGAAGCGCTTCCACGACACGCTGCTGTACGGCGGGACGATGCCCGTCTCCTACGCCCGGCGCCTGTTCGACCATTGAGCCGACCGATGCGCGCCGGCCGGCGCGCCGCGTGCCTGGGACTGCTCGCCGCCACCCTGCTCGTCGCCTGCGACGCGCTCCCCGCCCCGACGCCATCCGGCTGCCCGACGGCCGCTCCGACGGCGGGAGAGGCGACGGAGATCCTCGACGGGGTGACGACCGCCGTCGTCGAGACCAGCCTGGGCACCTTCACGTTGACCCTGAACCCCGGGGCGGCACCCATCGCGTCCGCCAACTTCGTCGCACTGGCCGAATGCGGGTTCTACAACGGGCTGACCTTCCACCGCGTCCTGAGCGGCTTCGTCATCCAGGCCGGCGACCCGAACACCCGCCAGAGCCAGGATGACTTCGAGGGTCTCGGGTCGAGTGGCCCTGGCTACGGGTTCGCGATCGAGCTGCCCCCGGATGGGCTGAACTACGACCCGTACACGGTGGCCATGGCGAACACCGGAGAGCCGGACAGCAACGGCAGCCAGTTCTTCATCGCCCTGTCCGATCTCAATGCCCGGCTCGACCGGACGTACACGATCTTCGGCCTCGTCACCGAGGGCCGGGAGGTCGTCGACGCCATCGGCCAGGTGGAGGTCACCGGGGTCACCGGCGTGCCGGTCGATCCGGTCGTCATCCGCTCCATCGAGATCCCGATCGCGGAAAGTACGCCCTCCTGACGAAGGCGCGGGGTACGAAAATCCGCTCCGAAAAGTAAAGGATTCTTGATTCCAGAGTGTTGACCCTACCCACCGGGTCGGATATCATTTCCTCGCTGTTCGCACAGCGATTCACCACTGGTCACGGGGTCATGGGTAGGTTTGGGTAAGGGTAGTGCGGGAAACCGCGCGTGACAGATGCCCCCGCGATTAGCGAATCCGGCAGCAATGAAGGCCCCTCTTCGGAGGGGCCT
>DATBLJ010000107.1:0-5351 GCA_036555375.1 Candidatus Limnocylindria bacterium | reverse complement strand
TCGGGGCTGAAGTAGTGGACCGATCCGATCGTCGTCCCGGTCACGGTCATCGACGCGTCGGCGATCGCGCGCGAGATGCCGAAGTCGGTGACCAGGGTCCGGCCGCCCGGGGTCAGCAGGATGTTGCCGGGCTTGATGTCGCGGTGGATGAGCCCGTGCGAGTGGGCTGCCTCGAGCGCATCAGCCACCGAGGCGCCGATGGCGACGGCCTCGTCGATCTCGAGCGGTCCCCGCTCGCGCAGGACGGTCGCCAGGTCCTGGCCGTCGACCAGCTGCATGACGATGTACTGGTCGCCGGACTCGGCATCGGCTCCGAAGTCGTAGACCTGGACGACGTTCGGGTGGTTCAGCGCACCGGCGGCCCGGGCCTCGTTCCGGAAGCGGGCCGAGAACCCGGGATCGACCCCGAACTGGGGGCGGAGAACCTTGACCGCGACCTCGCGCTCGAGCTGTTCGTCCATCGCCCGCCACACGGTCGCCATCCCGCCCTCCCCCTCGGGGCTGATGAGCCGGTAGCGGCCGGCGATGACCCGGCCGGCCGAATCCTGTGTCATTGGCTCGCTAGTCTCGCAGGTCGAGGCCGCGAAGGTAGCCGCGGAAGTCGTCCGCCAGGTCGGAGTCGAGGGCGAGCGACACGTTGGCCTCGAGCCAGCCGATCCGGGTCCCCGCGTCGTAGCGGTGGCCGGTGAACTCGTATCCGTACACCGGCTGGTCGGCGATCAGGGACCGGATGGCGTCGGTGAGCTGGATCTCGCCGCCAGCGCCGTGTGGCGTGTGCTCGAGCATCCCGAAGATCCGCGGGCTCAGGACATAGCGACCCAGCACGGCCAGATCGGACGGCGCGTCGCCGACCGGCGGCTTCTCGACGACGTCCGCCAGCTCCCAGATCCGGCCCTCACCGCGTGTGGTGCGGACGATCCCGTAGCGGGAGACCTCGGTCGGTGGGACCTTGGTGATGGCGATGACCGATCCCCGGTGGGCACCGTGGGACTCGATCAGCTGGGCGGTGACCGGCGTGCCGCCCGGGTTGACCATCACGTCGTCGGGCAGGAGCACGGCGAATGGCTCGTCCCCGACCAGTTCCTTGGCCATGAGCACGGCGTGGCCCAGGCCGAGCGGCTCGTTCTGCCGGACGTAGGCGATGGCCGCGATCTCCGACTGACGACGGACGGCGCGCAGGAGCTCGATGTCGCCCCGGTCCTCGAGCCAGCGCTCGAGGGCGGGGTGGGAGTCGAAGTGGTCCTCGATGACGCTCGTGCCGGAGCCGACGACGATGATGATCTGCTCGATCCCCGAGGCGACGGCTTCCTCGACGGCGTACTGGATCACCGGCCGGTCGACGAGGGGAAGGATCTCCTTGGGGATGGCCTTGGTCGCGGGCAGGAATCGGGTCCCGTAGCCGGCGGCCGGAATGACGGCCTTTCGGACGCGCGTGGTGATCGCGGCTTCCTCCGAGATGGGTGTCAGCGACGCGCCAGGGTCCAGCCGGGCGGGTGGACGGACGGTCTCACGCGGCGGCCAGTATACCGATGGGCGGGCGGCCGTCCGCCATCCGGCATCGGTACAATCCCGGTCCGATGGTTCGGAGCCTGTGGCGCACCTTCATGGGTCCCAGTCGGGATCCCCGGATGGCCTTCATCAGCCGTCCGCTGCCGCGCGACCTGCCCGACGCGCAGGTCGTCGAGGCGCTCGATCGGGCGATGGCCGACAACCCCGACCCGGCGTACCTGGTGGAGACCCTGCCCGACGCGCTGTTCGCGGTGACCGGACGCCGGTTCGAGGTGATGGACCGATCCGTCCGCGACGTGACCGGGACCCACCTGCGGCGGGCGGTGATGATCCGGGACGGCGATGTCGGCCACTGGCCGGGATACGACGCGATGCGCTACTCGCTGCTGGCGAGCCCCGACGACGCGGCCGCCGCCCGCGCGGCGCTGGCCGAGCCACCGAGCCGGATGGCCGGCTGGGAACCGCCCGGGACCGGGGACGACGCCCAGGACGGCGAGTCGGCGACGACCGAGGACACCCAGCCCGCGGGAGAGCCGCCCGTCGAACCCGCGGTCGCGCCGGCGACCGCGCCCACCGCCGAGTAGGGCCTCGAGGATGGGACGCCAGTCGATCCCGCGCGACCAGTGGCTTGCGATGGGCGCCGAGTGCCCGACCTGCGGAGAGGTGGTCACCGAGAAGGACGTCTACACCTGGCGGCCGACGCCCGACGACCCGAAGATGCTGCTCCTCCATTGCCCCGACTGCGGGGAACGGATGGAGATCCATCACGTCTGAGCCGGGGGTCGGTGGCGCCCCCAACCGGATTCGAACCGGTGATCTCCACCTTGAAAGGGTGGCGTCCTAGGCCTCTAGACGATGGGGGCGGTCGCGGCCGCCATGGTAGGCGGTTGCTAGAAGAAGAAGAGCAGCAGGATCCAGATCGCGCCGGCCAGGGCGACTGCGGCGACGATCATCATCGCGCCGCTCGCCAGGGCGATGAGCGCCGCCCGTCCGTTCGCCCCGCGACGGGCCGCCCGCTGCGATCCGCGCCAGCCCTGGATGACCGCGAAGACGGCCACGCCGAGCGCAATCAGGGTGCCGGCCAGGCTGAGGATGACGAACAGGTTCGGGCTGAACAGGCCGAGCGCAACGAGCGCCCCGGCGACGGTCAGGCCGACGAACGCGATGACCGCGGTCTGCCACAGCGGCGACAGCCGCCGCGTCGGCGGCGCGCTGACGGGGGCGACCGGCGGGGTCAGTGGCGCGGGAGGCTGGGCGGCGGGCGGGGCCGGGTACTGGTCGGTCGAGTAGGGATCAGCCATCCGAGTAGCGCTCCTCGCGCCAAGGATCGGCGTTGTTGTTGTAGCCGTTGCGCTCCCAGAATCCGGGGTGGTCCTCGACGCTGAACTCGATGCCTCGCAGCCACTTCGCGCTCTTCCAGAAGTAGCGGCCCGGGATGAGCGAACGGAGCGGGTAGCCGTGCTCGGGCTCGAGCGGCCTGCCGTCGTAGCTCCACGCGATCAGGGCATCCGGCTGAAGCGCGATCTCGAGCGGGACGTTGGCCGTGTACCCGTACTCCGAGTGGAAGATCACGTGCTTCGCGGCTGGCTGGAGGCCCGCCGTCTCGGCGAGATGGGTGATCGGGGCACCCTCCCACGCCGTGTCGAGCTTCGACCAGCGGGTAACGCAGTGGATGTCGAGCGTGACCTGGCGAACCGGCAGGGCGCGGACCTCCGCCCACTTCAGGGTGAACGGCTGCTCGACCGCGCCCCACACCCGGAAATCCCAGCCAGAGAGGTCCGGGTAGCTGGGCACCTGCCCGAACTGGAGGACCGGGAACTTCTCGGTGAGGACCTGGCCCGGCGGGAGCCGCTTGGCGATCTCCGGCGGCGGGTTGCGCAGGAAGGACGAGGAGGTCATGCGGCGGGAAGGGTGGCGGGACGCTCGGCACCCGTCAAGCGGACCCCTAGACTCGGGGCATGGCTGCCCGCAGCTCGCCCTTTGCCGCGTTCGCCGCGGCCGCCGACGACGTGGGTGCGACCCGCTCGAAGCTCGCCAAGCGCGACCGGCTGGCCGCCTACCTGCGCGAGCTGCCGGCCGCCGACCTGCCGGCAGCGGCCACGTTCCTGGCCGGCTCGCCCCTCCCCGGCGCCGCGGACCGGCTCGGGCTGGGCTGGGTCCAGCAGTCCGCCGCCCTGGTGACGGCCAGCGGCGCGGACGAGGCGACCCGCTCCGCCGCGTGGCTCCGACACTCGGACTTCGGGGACGTCGCCGCCGAGCTGCTGGCGGGGCGCCGCCCGGAACCGCCGCCGCTGACCATCGCGGACGTGGCCGGCGGCTACCGCGAGCTGGCGTCCCTGTCCTCGGCCGAGGCACGGGTCGAGCGGATGGCGGGCCTGTTCCGCCGGGCGACCCCCGACGAAGCGCGCTACGTGGCCCGGATTGCGGCCCGCGAGCTGAGGATCGGCCTGCGCGAGGGCCTGCTCGAGGAGGCGATTGCCGCCGCCTTCGACGCGCCGCTCGCATCGGTCCGGCGCGCGCTCATGCTGCTGGGCGAGCCCGGGGAAGCCGCGACCCTCGCCCGACGGCGACGGCTCGACGAGGCCAGCCTCCACCTGGGCCGGCCCATCCGGCCGATGCTCGCGACTCCGGTCGGCGACGCGGACGAGGTCATGCGGCGAGTCGGTGACGAGGCATGGATCGAGGACAAGTACGACGGGATCCGGGCCCAGCTCCACCTCCGCGACGGCACGCCCCAGCTGTTCAGTCGCGACCTGAAGGACGTCACCCCGTCGTTCCCCGAGGTC
The DNA here is from genome assembly GCA_036555375.1 of Candidatus Limnocylindria bacterium. Lineage (GTDB taxonomy): Bacteria > Chloroflexota > Limnocylindria > QHBO01 > QHBO01 > DASTEQ01. The sequence continues at coordinate 1,056 of DATBLJ010000107.1, read as the reverse complement.
GTCGGGGCGGCCGGAGGCCTCGGCCACGAGCTGCTGATCGACGGCGAGCTGATCCCGTTCCGCGAGGGCGCGGTGCTCGACTTCGCCGCGCTCCAGACGCGGCTCGGTCGGGTCCGTCCCGACGCCGCCCTGCTCGAGAGGGTGCCGGTGGTCCTGGTCGCGTTCGATCTGCTCCATCGCGACGGCACCGACCTGCTCGAGACGCCACTCCGCGAGCGCCGCGCCGCGCTCGAGGGCCTCGAGCTCCCGGAGCGGACGAACGGCCGCTTCCTGTACGCCCGGCTGGATCGCGCGCGGTCGGCCGACGAGGTCGAAGCCCAGTTCGCGGCCGCCCGGGATCGGCACAACGAGGGGCTGATGGTCAAGGACCCCGGGTCGACCTACCAGCCTGGGCGGCGCGGCCTGGGCTGGCTGAAGCTGAAGAAAGCGCTCGCCACTCTCGACTGCGTCGTGGTCGGCGTGGAATGGGGTCACGGCAAGCGGCGCGGGGTCCTGTCCGACTACACCTTCGCCGTCCGCGGGCCGGATGGCGAGTCGCTGGCCGTCATCGGCAAGGCGTACACCGGGCTGACCGATGCGGAGATCGCCGCCTTCACCGAGCATTTCCAGCAGACGACGATCCAGGACCACGGCCGGTTCCGGACGGTGATTCCCGAGGTCGTGGTGGAGATCGCGTTCGACCGGATCATGCGCAGCAGCCGCCACGGCAGCGGCTTTGCCCTCCGCTTCCCGCGGATCGTCCGGATCCGGGAGGACAAGACGGCAGCCGATATCGACACCATCGCGACGGTCGAGGTCCTGTTCGACGCCCAGGCGAGCGGCCGGATCCTGTTGGCGACCGGCCAGGGCGGCGCCGAAGCGAGGATCACCGCCACCGGCAAGCTCGAGGAGTAGGGGTCGAGGCCCCGGGGTCAGGCCCCGGTGGCGGTCAGCGACGTCAGCGACGCGTCAAGGGTCGTGACGATGAGGTCGGCCTCGGCCTGGGTGATCACCAGCGGTGGGCGGACCTTCAGGACGTTCCCTTCGCGTCCGGTCGTGCTGACGAGAACGCCCCGC
>DATBLJ010000093.1:0-13951 GCA_036555375.1 Candidatus Limnocylindria bacterium | reverse complement strand
GGCAAGGCGCAGTTCGGCGGACAGCGCTTCGGCGAGATGGAGGTGTGGGCGCTCGAAGCGTACGGCGCCTCGCACATCCTGCAGGAGCTGCTCACGGCCAAGTCGGACGATGTGACCGGCCGCGCGAAGATCTACGAATCCATTGTCAAGGGCGATGCCTCCTTCACGGCGGGTCTCCCCGAGTCGTTCAACGTGCTCATCCGCGAGCTGCAGTCGCTCTGCCTCGACGTCGAGCTGGTGTCGACCAAGCGCAAGGCGGAGCCGCTGCTGACGGCCGAGAGCAGCGAACCCGCGGTGCTGGAGGGCTGAGGATCACATGAGACCAAGTTTCACGGACGCGAAAACGACCCTCAGAGCCGACTTCGACGCCATCCGCATCAGCCTGGCGTCGCCCGAGAAGATCGAGCAGTGGTCGTTCGGCGAGGTCACCAAGCCGGAGACCATCAACTACCGGACCCTCAAGCCGGAGAAGGACGGTCTCTTCGACGAGCGGATCTTCGGTCCCACCAAGGACTGGGAGTGCTACTGCGGCAAGTACAAGCGGATCCGCTACAAGGGGATCATCTGCGACAAGTGTGGCGTGGAGGTCACCCGCAGCAAGGTCCGCCGCGAGCGGATGGGGCACATCAAGCTCGCGAGCCCGGTCAGCCACATCTGGTACTTCAAGGGCACGCCGTCGCGGCTGGGCATCCTGCTCGACATCAGCCCCCGCAACCTGGAGCGGATCCTCTACTTCGCGCTGTCGGTCGTCACCCGCGTCGACGAGGCGGAGAAGGAGAAGGTCCTTGCCCGGGTCGACGAGGAGCTCCAGGGCCGGATCGACGCCGCCAAGCAGGTCGTGGACGACAAGCAGGCCGAGCTCGAGGGCCAGGTCAGCGAGCGCCGGATGGGCATCGACGGCGAGCTGGCCGCCGAGTTCAAGCACCTCCAGGAGCGCGAGAAGGGTCGTGCCGAGGAGCTGACCAGCGCGGCCAAGGCCATCGAGGCTGAGCTGAAGGCCGCCGGCAAGACCGTCACCGCCGATGTCGTCTTCGCGGCGACCGGCGAGGTCGTCGCCCGCGAGGGTGACGCGGTCAAGGACGCGGTCGCGGCCCTGAAGGCCGCGGTCAAGGCCGAGGTCGCGTCGGTCACCGCCGACACCGCCGAGGCGCGAAGCCGGGCGCAGGAGCGCCACGACCTGCAGATCGCCGACCTGACCGGCGGCTTCGACAGCGCGCTGGCCGAGTCCCGCGAGCATCTCGCCCGCGAGACCGATGACGCGCGCCTCGCGGCGCGGCTGGCCCGCCAGCAGATCAACGACATCAAGGTCATGCAGACGCTGACCGAGTCCGAGCACCGCAACCTGAGCGACACCTACGGTCGCCTGTTCGACGCGGCCATGGGCGCCGAGGCGATCAAGCGGGTCATCGAGGCCCTCGACCTCGACGAGCTGGCCGAGAAGCTCCACCTCGAGATGCGTCAGACGTCCGGCCAGCGCCGGAAGAAGGCGATCAAGCGCCTGCGCCTGATCGAGGCGTTCCGCAAGAGCGGCGCCCGCCCGGAGTGGATGATCCTGACCACCTTGCCGGTCATCCCGCCCGACCTGCGCCCGATGGTCCAGCTCGACGGTGGCCGATTCGCCACGTCCGACCTGAACGACCTGTACCGGCGGGTCATCAACCGCAACAACCGGCTGAGCCGGCTGCTCGACCTCGAGGCCCCGGAGATCATCATCCGCAACGAGAAGCGGATGCTCCAGGAGGCCTGCGACGCGCTGATCGACAACGGCCGGCGGGGTCGCGCCATCAGCGGCACCGGGAACCATCGGCTCAAGAGCCTGTCCGACATGCTGAAGGGCAAGCAGGGCCGGTTCCGCCAGAACCTGCTCGGCAAGCGGGTCGACTACAGCGGTCGATCGGTCATCGTCGTCGGTCCGGAGCTCCGCCTCCACCAGTGCGGCCTGCCGAAGAAGATGGCGCTCGAGCTGTTCAAGCCGTTCGTCATGCGCCAGCTGGTCGAGAAGGGCTTCGCCCACAACATCAAGAGCGCCAAGCGGATCGTCGAGCGGGTGCGTCCCGAGGTGTGGGACGTCCTCGAGGAGGTCATCCAGGACCACCCGGTTCTCCTGAACCGGGCCCCGACCCTCCATCGACTCGGGATCCAGGCCTTCATGCCGGTCCTCGTCGAGGGCTCGGCCATCCAGATCCACCCGCTCGTGTGCTTCGCCTTCAACGCGGACTTCGACGGCGACCAGATGGCGGTCCACGTGCCGCTCTCGACGTCGGCCCAGAAGGAAGCGCGGGAGCTGATGCTCTCGACCCAGAACCTGCTCAGCGCGGCCGACGGCTCCCCGGTCGTGTCGCCCACCCACGACATGGTGCTGGGTTGCTACTACCTCACGATCGAGGACAAGCAGGCGACCGGCGCGGGCCGCTTCTTCAGCTCGTTCGACGAGGCCCAGATGGCCCTCGACGCCGGGATCATCTCCCTCCAGGCCCCCATCGAGGTCGACCTGGGCGGGGACGAGCGGGTCGCGACCACCGCCGGACGGCTGATCTTCAACTCGGCCCTCCCCGCGGAGCTCGGCTTCGCGAACCAGGTGATGGACCGCAAGGCCCTCAAGGAGCTGATCGCGCGCTGCTACCGCGACCTCGGCCCGGCGGCCACCGCCGCCCTCGTCGACGGCATCAAGTCGATCGGCTTCCACCACGCGACGATGGCCGGCATCACGATCGGCATCGACGACATCCGGGTGCCGGTGGAGAAGACCGAGCTGCTGGCCGAGGCCGACCGCAAGGTCTCCGACATCGAGCGCGAGTTCCGGAAGGGCTTCATCACCGATGACGAGCGCTACACCCAGACCGTCGAGGTCTGGCGTGAGACGACCGACGACGTGACGAGCAAGATGCTCGACGGCCTCGACCGGAAGGGCTCGGTCTGGATGATCACCCATTCCGGGGCACGCGGAAACGTGACCCAGGTCCACCAGCTGGCCGGCATGCGCGGCCTGATGGCCGACCCGTCGGGCCGGATCATCGACCTGCCGATTCGCTCGAACCTCCGCGAGGGGATGAGCGTCCTCGAGTACTTCATCTCGAGCCACGGTGCCCGCAAGGGCCTCGCCGACACCGCCCTCCGGACGGCGGACTCGGGCTACCTGACCCGCCGCCTGGTGGACGTGGCCCAGGACGTCATCACCCGCGAGGACGACTGCGGCACGGACATCGGGACGTGGATCACCCGCGATGAGTCGCAGGACATCCCGGAACCGTTCATCGACCGCCTGATCGGGCGGATGGCGGCGCTCGACGTCATCGACCCCGCCGATCCGAAGAAGGTCATCACCGCCCGCAACGAGGAAATCGACGAGGCGGCAGTGGCCGCGATCGAGGCATCCGGCCTCGATCGGGTCAACGTCCGCTCGCCGCTGACCTGCGCCGCCCGCCATGGCGTGTGCCGGATGTGCTACGGCCGCAACCTGGCGTCCGGCACGCTGGTCGAGCTCGGCCAGGCGGTCGGCATCATCGCCGCCCAGTCCATCGGTGAGCCGGGTACCCAGCTCACGATGCGGACGTTCCACACCGGCGGCGTCGCCGGCGAGGACATCACCCAGGGCCTGCCCCGGGTCGAGGAGCTGTTCGAGGCCCGGATCCCCAAGGGCCAGGCCATCGTCAGCGAGATCGACGGCCGGGTCGAGGTCCAGCGAGGTGGCCCGGACCAGCCGATCAACGTCGTCGTCGAGCGCCGCGAGGCGTTCGACACGCCGATCAAGGTCTCGGCCAAGCACGAGATCCTGGTCGAGAACGGCGACGAGGTGACCGAGGACCAGCTCATCGCCCGCCTCGAGGAGGGCGACGAGGTCCATGAGGTCCACGCCCCGACCGCCGGGGTGGTCGCCCGCAAGGCACGGAACGTGACCATCCGCTCGGAAGAGGTCGACCGCCGCGAGTATCCGGTCCCGCACTCGGCCCGCCTGAAGGCTGACACCGGGGACGAGGTGATCGCCGGTCAGCCGCTCACCGAGGGCGCGATGAACCCGAAGGACCTGCTCTCGATCAAGGGCGTGGACTCGGTCCAGCGCTTCCTCGTGACCGAGGTCCAGAAGGTGTATCGCTCACAGGGCGTGTCGATCAACGACAAGCACGTCGAGATCATCGTCCGGCAGATGCTGCGCAAGGTCATGGTCGACAACGCCGGTGACACCGAGCTCCTGCCCTCGGAGATGATCGACCGCTTCGAGTTCGAGGAGACGAACAACCGGGTCCTGGCCGAGGGCGGCGAGCCGGCGACGGCGACGACCGTCCTGCTGGGCGTCACCAAGGCGTCCCTCAACACGAGCTCCTTCCTGGCCGCCGCCTCCTTCCAGGAGACGACCCGGGTGCTGACCGAGGCGGCCATCCAGGGCGCCAAGGACCACCTGATCGGCCTGAAGGAGAACGTGATCATCGGCAAGCTCATCCCGGCCGGCACGGGCGCCCTGGCGCGCGCCGAGGCGGCGAAGGCGAAGGAGCTGTCACCGGACGAGGTCGAGGCCATTCGCGAGCGCGAGGCGGCCATGACCTTCCTCACCGGCGAGGCCGATGCGGACGGCGACGGCGTGATCGAGACGGCCGAGGCCGAATCGGCGGCCGAGGAGGCGGGCGAGACGGTGGCCGACCTGATGGGCGCCGGCGACGACCCGGCCATCGAGGCCGTCGTCGAAGAGGAGGTCTTCGAGGCCCTCTCGGAGCCCGAGCCGGCAGCCAAGGGCAGCACCACCGAGTAGCCGGGAACCGGCGGGGGAGTCTCGGCGTCCTTCCCGCATGCGACGCGCGTCGTCACTGCTGCTTGCCGTCGGCGTGGTGGTGGCCGGCTGCGCCGTGCAGCCCTTCACCGGCGACCCGACAGCTTCCCCGAGCGGCTCGGTGACCCCGGACGACCCGGTGGGCACCACGCCCGGCAGCCTCGTTCCCGAGCCGAGTGGAGACCCAGCCGTGCGCGAGACCCCGAACCCGGACGTCGTGGACGCCCATCCGACCGGAGTCGACCATTTCGCGATCGGTCCGGACGGACGGACGGTCGTCGTCTACTACTGGGGCGGCAGCCAGGCGTGCTTCGGCCTCCATCGGGTGGACGTCGCGACCGATCCCGCCGCGCCGACCACGATCACCGTGTTCGAGGGGACGCTTCCCGAAGCGGTCGGGATGGCCTGCGACATGATCGCCGTCCTGAAGTCGGCGGTCGTGACCCTCGACGAGCCGATCGTGGCCGACGCCGCCCAGCCGGATCCGCCCGCCGGCGAGCCTGACTCCATCGGTCAGCCCACCGTCGTCGAAGTCAGGCCCGATATCGAGAACCCCAACCCAGTCACGGTCACCGGCTACCAGGTGAGCGGCGATGGGGCGACCTTGACCGTCGAGTTCTGGGGCGGCGTTCCCGAGTGCTACGGGCTCGCGACCGCCACCGTCGATACCGACCAGAGCCCGTGGACGGTCAGCATCGGCGAGGGCTTCATCCCCGGCACCGAGGTCTGCATCGAGCTCGCCCTCGCCAAGGCCGTCATCTTCAACCTGGACGAGCAGCTCCTGCGCGACGGATCGCCGACCGGCTGATCCGGCCGAGCGGCTAGATCGGGAGCGCGGCGGCGACCAGCCCCACGACGAGCCCGATCCCGAACCCCATCAGGCCGATCTCGCGCGCCCGTCGCCGATCGGCAGCTCGGGCGGCCGGATCGGCCACGGTCTCGGTCCGTCCGAGCGGGCCGAAATTCCTGACCCCGATCGCGCCGAACCCGGCGCAGAACTTGAGCCATGCCTGGAGGTAGCCCGACGCCGAGACGGTGGCGGGGATGACCAACAGCAGGCGAGCCACCGGTGGCGCGGCGACGGCGACCAGGAGGGCGAACAGGCCGAGCGTGAGCAGGGCGCCGACGTGACCGGAGCGACGCCGATGGGCAATCTCCTCCGGACCGATGTTGCACACCCCGGGCTGGTAATCGGTGCCGAGCGTCGGATCCCCCGGGTGCCCGGTGGCGGCGAACGCGCTGGCGTGGGTCACGGCCGGATCGTATCGCGAACCCGCCCGATCGGCCCGCGGCGGGTCTGGTCGGTCAGAGATCCGTGTTGAACGTGTCGCACTGCGCAGGGTCACCGGTGTCGTGGCCGCGCATCAGCCAGGCCTGGCGCTGTTCCGACGAGCCGTGGGTCCACGTCTCCGGGTTGACCTGCCCGCTCGTCGTGGCCTGGATCCGGTCGTCGCCCACCGCGGCCGCCGCGTCGGTGGCCTGGGCGAGCTGGTCGGCGGTGATCGGCTCGAGGTAGCCGGTCTGCACCGCGTTGGCGATCCAGACACCGGCGAAGCAGTCGGCCTGGAGCTCGGTCCGGACGCTGTAGCTGTCCGCGCCGGTCTCGGACGACGGCTGCAGGACGCCGATCAGGTCCTGGACGTGGTGGCCGTATTCGTGCGCCATGACGTAGGCCTCGGCGAGCGGCCCACCCTCGGCGCCGAGCCGAGAGGTGAGCGCGTCGAAGAAGCCGAGGTCGATGTAGACGGTCTCATCCTGTGGACAGTAGAAGGGGCCGACTGCGCTGCTCGCGGTCCCGCATCCGGTGGACACCGCGTCGCTGTAGAGCGTGGTGGGGGCCAGGGTGTAGCCCTGGATGCGCCCGCCCCAGTAGACCTGGATGCTGTTGACGTAGCCCACGATCCGGCAGTCCTCGCGAGTATTCGCGTCCGAGCCGGTCCGGCATTCCTCGGACAGGTCGTTCTCCTGGCCCGTCCCGACGGTCACGGAGTCGAGAACCGGGGCAAGGTCGGCAGGATTGCCGCCGAGGAGCAGGATGATGCCAATCAGGACGATGCCGCCCAGACCACCCCCGATGGCGAGCCCACGTCCGCTGCCGCGAATGTCGCGAACCTGACCAGGGTCGAGGCGCACGCGGCGCCGAAACGTCATGTCGGAGTTGTACCGGCGCGCGCCTCCACCGGCCGCTACAGTCCGAGGGCCGCCTTCTTGCAGTCGTGTGGCAGTCCACCTATACTCCGTCGTCGGTGTCCCGCACCCCGGGACGCCGTTCGTGTGTGTTCCGCCCCGAGGGTTCGACCCTCTGGATCCGCGCCCCAAACGGTCGCGTCGGAACGGTGCGGAACAGTCCATCCATTGAGCAGCGCAGACAGCGCGAGGTATCGGTTGCCGACCATCAACCAGCTGGTCCGCAAGGGCCGCAAGCCGGTTCGGAAGAAGGTCAAGGCGCCCGCCCTGCGGCGGACGTTCAACAACCTGACCCAGACCGCTTCGGAGGGGCGCGGTGCGCCTCAGCGACGCGGTGTCTGTCTGCAGGTCATGACCCGCACGCCCAAGAAGCCGAACTCCGCGCTCCGCAAGGTCGCCCGGGTCCGGCTCACGAACGGCATGGAGGTCACCGCCTACATCCCGGGCATCGGCCACAACCTCCAGGAGCACTCGGTGGTCCTGGTCCGAGGCGGTCGGGTGCCGGACCTGCCCGCGGTCAAGTACCACATCATTCGCGGCCCGCTCGACGCGGCCGGCGTCCGTGACCGCCAGCAGGGCCGGTCGAAGTACGGCGCCAAGTCCGGGAAGGCGAGCTAGCTCATGCCCCGCCGTCCCACGGTCGCACGCAAGGCGAAGTACGAGGAGACCCTCGTCGGTACCGCCCTCACGATGGACCAGTTCACGAACAAGCTGATGCGCGGTGGCAAGCGCCAGCTCGCCTCGCGCATCCTCGAGGACGCGCTCGCCAAGGCCGAGTCCCAGGCTGGCCGGTCGGGGATCGAGGTCCTCGAGACGGCCATGCGCAACGCGATGCCGCTCATCGAGGTCAAGCCCAAGCGGGTCGGTGGCTCGACCTACCAGATCCCCGTCGAGGTCCGTGCCGATCGGCGCGTCTCGCTCGGGATGCGGTGGCTGATCGAGGCTGCGCGCCGGCGGAACGGCCGCTCGATGAGCGAGAAGCTGGCCGCCGAGCTGATCGACGCCTCCAACGGCCTGGGCGCCGCCGTCAAGCGCCGCGAAGACACGCACCGAATGGCGGAGGCCAACAAGGCCTTCAGCCACTTCCGGTGGTAGTCGCGACCGCGCCGCGAGCCAAGGCGACCGAGATGGCGACCGAGTACCCCCTGGAGCGCACCCGGAACATCGGGATCATTGCCCACATCGACGCGGGCAAGACGACCGTGTCCGAGCGGATCCTGTTCTACACGAAGAAGATCTACAAGATCGGCGAGGTCCACGAGGGCGCCGCCACGATGGACTGGATGGAGCAGGAGCAGGAGCGGGGGATCACGATCACCGCGGCGGCCACGACCTGCTTCTGGGCCGATCACCGCATCAACCTTATCGACACGCCCGGCCACGTGGATTTCACCGTCGAGGTCGAGCGCAGCCTGCGCGTGCTCGACGGCGCCGTCGTCGTCTTCGATGGCGTGGCGGGTGTCGAGCCCCAGTCCGAGACGGTCTGGCGCCAGGCGGATCGGTACGGCGTGCCGCGCTTCTGCTTCGTGAACAAGCTCGATCGCACCGGCGCCGACTACTGGCGGGTGGTCGAGATGATCCGTGACCGCCTGGGGGCAACCGCGGTGCCGGTCCAGATCCCGATCGGCTCCGAGTCCGGCTTCCGCGGCGTCATCGACCTGGTCGAGATGCAGGCGATCACCTACGGCAACGACCTCGGCGACCAGATCGAAACCGGCCCCATTCCGGCCGACCTGGCCGAGGAGGCCGCCAAGTGGCACGACAAGATGGTGGAGGCCCTCGCCGACCTCGACGACGACATTGCGCACGCCTATCTCGAGGGGCAGCCGATTCCGGCGGCCGACCTCCGTCGGGCGCTGCGTGCCGGCACCCTCGCCTACGCGATCGTGCCGGTGCTCTGTGGTTCGGCCCTGAAGAACAAGGGCGTCCAGCCCATGCTCGACGCGGTCATCGAGTACCTGCCCAGCCCGCTTGACGTGCCGCCGGTGACCGGGACCGACCCGCGCACCCACGAGCAGGTCACCCGCCATACCGATCCGAAGGAGCCGTTCGCGGCCCTCGCCTTCAAGATCGCCGCCGACCCGTTCGTCGGGAAGCTCGCCTTCTTCCGGGTCTACAGCGGTACGCTGAAGAGCGGGTCGTACGTCTACAACTCGACGAAGGACCAGAAGGAGCGGATCGGCCGGCTCGTCCAGCTCCACGCCAACCACCGCGAGGAGGTCGAGTCGGTCAGCGCCGGCGACATCGCCGCCGCGGTCGGCCTGAAGAGCACCTTCACCGGCGACACCCTGACCGACGAGGCCCATCCGATCGTCCTCGAGGCGATCACCTTCCCGGAGCCGGTCATCGAGCTCGCCGTCGAGCCGAAGACGAAGGCCGACCAGGACAAGATGGCCCTCGCCCTCCAGCGGCTCGCCGAGGAAGACCCGACCTTCCGGGTCAGCACCGACCAGGAGAGCTCCCAGACGCGCATCGCGGGGATGGGCGAGCTCCACCTCGAGGTCATCGTCGACCGCATGCTCCGCGAGTTCAAGGTGCAGGCCAACGTCGGCCGGCCGCAGGTCTCCTACCGGGAGGCCATTCGCCAGGCCGCCAAGGCCGAGGGTCGCTTCGTGCGCCAGACCGGTGGCAAGGGCCAGTATGGCCACGCCGTGATCACCCTCGAGCCCGGCGAGCGGGGGAGCGGCTACGCCTTCGAGTCGAAGATCGTGGGCGGGGCCGTGCCGCGCGAGTACTGGAAGGCCATCGAGGAGGGCATCCGCGAGGCCCTGGCCGGCGGTGTCGTGGCGGGCTATCCGCTCATCGATGCCAAGGCCACCCTCATCGACGGGTCGTATCACGAGGTCGACTCCTCGGAGATGGCCATGAAGATCGCCGGCTCGATGGCCGCCAAGGCGGCCGTCGCCAAGGCGGACCCGGTCATCCTCGAGCCGGTCATGAAGGTCGAGGTCGTCACCCCCGAGGATTTCATGGGTGACGTCATCGGCAACCTGAACGCCCGTCGCGGATCGGTGGACGGGATCGAAGAGCGGGCCACCTCGCGGGTCATCGGGGCCCACGTCCCGCTGGCCGAGATGTTCGGCTACGCCACCGACCTGCGGTCGATGACCCAGGGTCGCGCCACCTACTCGATGGAGTTCTCGCGCTACAGCGAAGTCCCCGCGTCCATCGCCAACGAGCTGATCGCCAAGTCCAAGAGCTGAGCACCCAGGAGGAGCAGAGAGCAACCACCATGGCCAAGCAGAAGTTCGATCGCACCAAGCCGCACCTCAACGTCGGCACCATCGGTCACGTCGACCATGGCAAGACGACGCTGACGGCGGCCATCACGAAGTACCTGTCGCTGAAGGGCGGGGCCAACTTCCGCGCGTTCGACTCGATCGACAACGCTCCGGAGGAGAAGGCCCGCGGCATCACGATCGCGATCGCCCATGTCGAGTACGAGACCGATGCGCGCCACTACGCGCACGTCGACTGCCCGGGCCACGCGGACTACATCAAGAACATGATCACCGGCGCCGCCCAGATGGACGGCGCGATCCTGGTCGTGTCCGCGGCCGACGGCCCGATGCCGCAGACCCGCGAGCACATCCTCCTCGCTCGCCAGGTCGAGGTCCCCTCGATCGTCGTCTTCCTGAACAAGGTCGACGCGGTCGATGACCCGATGCTGGTCGACCTCGTCGAGATGGAGGTCCGCGAGCTCCTCAGCAAGCAGCAGTTCCCCGGCGACGACATCCCCGTCATCCGCGGCTCGGCCCTCAAGGCCCTCGAGTCGACGAGCGAGGATCCGGACGCCGAGGAGTACGCGCCCATCAAGGAGCTGATGGACGCCGTCGACACCTACATCCCGACCCCGATCCGCGAGACGGACAAGCCGTTCCTGATGCCGGTCGAGGACGTCTTCGGGATCAAGGGCCGTGGCACGGTGGCCACCGGGCGCATCGAGCGCGGGATGGTCAAGACCGGCGAGACGATCGAGCAGGTCGGCATCCACGCCAAGGCCAAGCAGCTGGTCGTGACCGGCGTCGAGATGTTCAACAAGACCCTCGACGAGGGCCAGGCCGGCGACAACGTGGGGCTCCTGCTCCGCGGCATCGAGCGCGAGGAGATCGAGCGCGGCCAGGTCCTGGCCAAGCCGGGCTCCATCTCGCCCGGAACGAAGTTCAAGGCCGAGGTCTACGTCCTCTCCAAGGAGGAGGGCGGCCGCCACACGCCGTTCTACACCGGCTACCGCCCGCAGTTCTACCTGCGGACGACCGATGTGACCGGCGCGATCGAGCTGCCGGCCGGGGTCGAGATGATCATGCCGGGCGACAACGTCAACATCGACGTCGAGCTCATCACCCCGATCGCCATCGAGCAGGGGCAGCGCTTCGCGATTCGCGAGGGCGGCCACACCGTTGGCGCCGGCGTGATCACGGCGCTTTCGTAGGCAGTCGATGGCCAAACAGCGCATTCGTATCCGGCTTCGGGCCTACGACCACAAGCTGCTCGACCAGTCGGCCGAGCAGATCGTGGAGACGGCCCAGCGGACCGGTGCCGAGATCATCGGCCCGGTTCCGCTGCCGACGCGGATCGAGAAGTTCACGGTCATCCGCGGCCCGTTCATCCACAAGGACGGACGGGAGCAGTTCGAGATTCGAACGCACAAGCGGCTGATCGACATCATCGATCCCTCGTCGAAGACGGTGGATGCGCTGATGCGGCTCTCGCTGGCAGCGGGCGTCGACATCGAGATCAAGATGTGAGGGTGGAGTGACGGTTGGGTTGATCGGGCGCAAGCTCGGCATGACGCGGCTCTTCGCCGAGGACGGCAGTGTCGTCCCGGTGAGCGTCATTGCGGCTGCCCCGAACCTGGTGACCCTGGTCCGGAGCCCCGAGCGCGACGGCTATGCCGCCGTGCAGGTCGGCGCCGGATCGGCAAAGCACGTCACCAAGCCCGTCGCCGGCCAGACCCCCAAGCTCGACAAGGACGCGCCGCGGCCATCGGTCCGGCGCGAGTTCCGGGTCGACTCGGTCGAGGGATTCGAGCCCGGCCAGGCGCTGGACGTCACCCAGTTCGAGCCCGGTGACCTGGTCGACGTGACCGGGACGAGCAAGGGCCGCGGCTTCGCCGGCACCGTGAAGCGCCACCACTTCCATCGCGGGCCCATGTCTCACGGTCACGATCACCACCGGCAGCCGGGCTCGATCGGCGCCGGCACGACGCCGGGCCGGGTCTTCAAGAACACCCGGATGGGCGGCCACATGGGCGATCGGCAGGTCACCGTCCAGAAGCTCGAGGTCGTCAAGGTCGACGCCGAGCGGGCCCTGCTCCTGGTCCGCGGCGCCGTCCCCGGGGCGCGCAACGGGCTGGTCGTGATCCGGAAGGCGAACTCCTGATGCCGAGCACCCCGGTCCTAACCGCCAGCGGCACGAAGAAGGGCTCGATCGAGCTCGCCGACTCGTTGTTCGCGGCCCCGGTCCGGACCCCGCTGATCCACCAGGCCGCGATGGCCCAGCTCGCCGCGCGCCGGGTCGGGACCGCCGACACGAAGACCCGTGGCGAGGTTCGCGGCGGCGGCAAGAAGCCATGGCGCCAGAAGGGGACCGGCCGCGCCCGCCAGGGCAGCAAGAACTCGCCCCAGTGGCGTGGCGGTGGGGTCGTCTTTGGCCCGCACCCGCGCGACTACACGGTGAAGGTCAACGCCAAGGTCCGCCGCGCCGCCCTCCGCGGCACGCTCAGCGCGAAGACGGCCGACGGGGCGGTCAAGGTCGTCGAGGGCTTCGGGCTCGAGGCGATCAAGACGAAGGACATGACCGAGCGGCTCGCGGCGTGGGAGGCCGTTGGCCGCGTGCTGCTCGTGCTCGCCGCCCGTGACGAGGTCGTCGAGCGCTCGGCCGCCAACCTGCGCGAGGTCCGGATCATCCTGGCCGACAGCCTGAACGTGATCGACCTGCTCGAAGCGGACACGATCGTGTTCACCCGGGACGCAGTCACGCGCGCCGAGGAGGTGTTCGCATGACCAGCCGATCGATCCACGACGTGCTCATCCGGCCGGTGATCAGCGAGAAGTCGGTGGCCCAGATCGAGCGCAACAACTACACGTTCGCGGTCCGCCCTTCGGCGAACAAGTTCGAGATCAAGGCTGCGGTCGAGGCCGAGTTCAAGGTCACCGTGCTGGGCGTCCGCGTCCAGACCGTCCGCCCCAAGCAGAAGAGCCGGGGTCGCCGGACGAAGGGCATGGTCAGCGGCTGGCGCAAGGCCGTCGTGACCGTGGCCGACGGCGACAAGATCGAGCTCTTCGAGGCGGTCTAGCGATGCCCCTTCGCAGCTACAAGCCGAACACCCCGTCGCAGCGGCAGATGACGCGGTCGACCTTCGAGGAGGTCACGACCGATCGTCCGCACAAGCCGCTCACCGAGCACCTCGGCTCGAAGGCGGGGCGCAACTCCCAGGGCAAGCTGACGGTCCGCCACCAGGGCGGCGGCCACAAGCGCCTGTACCGGATCATCGACTGGAAGCGCGACAAGCACGGCGTGCCGGCCCGGATCGCGACGATCGAGTACGACCCGAACCGCTCGGCCCGGATCGCCCTGCTCCACTACGCCGACGGCGAGAAGCGCTACATGCTCCTGCCCCACGGCCTGAACGTCGGCGACCAGGTCGCATCCGGCCCCGACGTCGAGGCCCGGGTCGGCAACGCGCTGCCGCTGTCCCGCATTCCACTCGGCACCCAGATCCACAACATCGAGCTCGTCGCGGGTCGCGGCGGGCAGATCGTCCGCGGGGCCGGGACGGCCGCCCAGCTCCTCGCCAAGGAAGGGGAGATGGCGACCATCCGCCTGCCTTCCGGTGAGGTCCGCCGGGTGCGGGCCGCCTGCACGGCGACCATCGGCCAGGTCAGCAACCTCGACCACGAGAACCAGAAGATCGGCAAGGCCGGCCGCAACCGGCACCTCGGCCGCCGGCCGTCGGTGCGCGGCGTGGTGATGAACCCGAACGATCACCCGCACGGTGGT
>DATBLJ010000056.1:0-10273 GCA_036555375.1 Candidatus Limnocylindria bacterium | reverse complement strand
CGCTCACCACGTCAAACGAGAAGTCGGCCATGCGCCAATCCTAGCCGCCCGGCACGAGCGCGCGGATGGACCACTCGACCGCTGACCCGGCCGGGCCCATGGGCGAGATGACGTAGCCGTTCAGGACGAGGTGGACGCGCGCGCCGTCGCCGACCCGCAGCCGGATCCGCTCGTCGGCCCGAAGGGTGAGCTGCGTCCCAGCTGGCTGGTCGGTCCCCGACACGCCGGCCTTGGGTACCCCGTCCTCCTCGATGACGATCGCCGCCGTCGCGTCGCGAACCTCGAGCGTCCCCGACAGACCCGCCGCCGACACGACGGTCACTCGCCGGATCGTCTCGACCGCCGGTGGCGCGCTCGCCGCACCGCTGGCCGCCGGCGCGGCGGCGCTGGCGCGAAGCTCCCAGGTCCCGATCCCGAGGCTGAGCGACATGCTGAACGAACCGTCGAGGTCCGTGCTGACGGCCACCGGGTCCGGGGCGACCGGGCTCCAGGCCGGGACACGCACCGTCTGGCCGGCAAGGTTCGTGATCTCGAAGCTTGGCGTCGGAGCGCCGACCAGCGCCGGCCGAACCGTCACCGACGCCCCCGGGGCGGCACTGCCGGCCACGGTCACCGGCCCGGCGATCACCGCATCGGCCTCCGGCGACGTCAGGTTCGGTGCACCGCCCGGCAGCGGCGTGGCCGCGTCCAGGCTGACGGTGATCGTCCGGGTGACGGGGTTCGACGATCGGCCGGTTACGGGATCTGTCGCGACCAGGGTGATCACGTTCGAGCCGGGCAGCAGCTCGACTCGGATCGTGAAGACGCCGGTGTCGGACGCGGTGGCGGTCGGGTTTTCGCGGAGGCCGTCGACGGTGATCTCGGCATCCGGGACGGTCTCGCCGCGCAGCAGGTACGACGTCCCGGCATAGGCCGCGAGATCGGTTGCGGGATCGGTCAGGGTCAGCTCCGGGGTGCCGGCGAAGGTCAGGAACTGGTAGCCCAGGTATGCGACGAGGGCCACGACGAGCAGGAGGAGACCGATCCGGACGAGGCGCGCGGTCGTGAAGATGACTCCGCCGCGGGGCTCGATCGGTCCGTGCCTGGGCGGCGTGATGATCGGCGCCGGCCGGAATCGGCTCCGCCCCCGGGCCGCCGGCTCGGTCTCGAGCCGATACCGGTCCACGCACCATTCGGGGTCGAGCCCGAGATAGGTGGCGTAGTTCCGAACGAAGCCGCGGGTGTAGACCGTGCTCGGGAGGTCGGCATAGTCCCCCGCCTCGAGGGCGGCCAGGTAGCGGGCTCGGATCCGGGTGTCCCGCTCAGCGCGGGCGAGGTCCCAGCCCTTTCCCTCGCGGGCCGCCCGGAGCGTCTGCCCCAGGGTCTGCCCGGCCCCGGTCATTCGGCATCCTCACCCGGACCGATCTCTCCGCCCCACCCGTCGGGCGTGATGAGCACCTCGCGGAAGCGGCTCCCGTCGGCGGGCCCGACGATGCCGCGATCCTCCATCTGGTCGAGGATCCGCGCCGCGCGGGCGTAGCCGACCCGCAGGCGGCGCTGGAGGAGCGACGCGCTGGCCTTGTCCGAGCGACGGACGATGTCGATCGCCTGGCGCAGCAGCGGGTCGGCGTCGCCGTCGTCCTCGCCATCTCCCCCACCTCGGCTGTCGCGTCGCGTGGCGGTGATCTCGGTCCGGTAGCGCGGCGAGCCCTGGTTCTTCCAGAACCGGGTCAGGGCCTCGATCTCCGGGTCGGTGACGAGCACGCCCTGGAGCCGGGTCGCGCGCGGTGCGTCGATGGGCAGGTAGAGCATGTCGCCGCGACCCAGCAGGTCCTCGGCACCGGTCGCGTCGAGGATCGTCCGGCTGTCGATGCCGCTGGTCATGGCAAAGGCGATCCGCGACGGGATGTTCGCCTTGATCAGGCCGGTGACGACCTGGACCGAAGGGCGCTGGGTGGCGACCACGAGGTGGATGCCGGT
This sequence comes from Candidatus Limnocylindria bacterium, assembly GCA_036555375.1. Lineage (GTDB taxonomy): Bacteria > Chloroflexota > Limnocylindria > QHBO01 > QHBO01 > DASTEQ01. The sequence continues at coordinate 8,314 of DATBLJ010000056.1, read as the reverse complement.
CGCCCGCGCCAGCTGGGCGATCCGGGTGATCGTGGCTTCGACCTCGTAGGCGCTCATCATCATCAGGTCGGCGAGCTCGTCGATGACGACCACGATGTACGGCATCCGTGGCTCGCTGGCCTTCAGCTCGGCGTTGTAGCCGGCGATGTTCCGAACCCCGCGCTGGGCGAATTCGTGGTACCGGCTCTCCATCGCGCCGACCGTCCACTTCAGGGCGTTGACCGCCTTCTCGGTGTCGACGATGACCTCGGTCAGCAGGTGCGGCAGGCCGCGGTACTGGGCCAGCTCGACGCGCTTGGGGTCGATCAGGATCAGCTTCACCTCGTCCGGCTTGGCGCGCATGACGAGCGAGCAGATCAGGGCGTTCACGCACACGCTCTTGCCGGACCCGGTCGCGCCGGCGATGAGCAGGTGCGGCATCCGGCCGAGGTCCGCGGCCACGGGCTGGCCGGCGACGTCCTGGCCGAGGGCAAAGGCGAGCTCGCCCTCGCTGGCGACCGACTGGAGCGCCTTCGATCCGAGGACCTCCTTGAGGGTCACCAGGTCGAAGGCCGCGTTCGGGATCTCGATCCCGACGTACGGCTCGCCCGGGATCGGCGCCTGGATCCGGATGGACCGGGCCGAGAGGGCGAGGGCGAGGTTGTCGGCCAGGCCCTGGATCCGGCTCAGCTTGATGCCGGGCTCGACGTCCAGCGCGTACTGGGTGACGACCGGCCCCTCCTGGATGCGGGCGACCTTCACGCCGATGTCGAAGCTGTTGAGGGTCTCCTTGATGCGCTGGCCCTTGGCGGTGAGGTCCATCTGGGCCGGGCCGTTGCCCGGGGCATCGGCGAGGAGGCTCAGGTCGGGCAGCGCCCACTCCTGGGGCAGCTCGAGCGCCGCGTCCACCGCCTGGGGCTCCCCCACCTCGGCGAGGTGCGCCTCCTCCCCCTCCTCGAGCTCGGCCGCGGTCGCCGGCGCCGGGCTGACGATGGGGACGGCCACGGCGGCCGCCGCCGCGGCACCGGCCGTGGCCGGCTCCGCGCGCTGGCGGCGGAGGATGAGTGGGGGCTCCTCGGGCACCGGCCTGGAGGGTGGAGATGACACGCCCGGCTTCGTGGACGCGCCCCCGCTGGCGGCCGCTGCGGCCGCGGCCGCGGGGCCAATCTCCTCCTGGCGGTGCTGCCAGGCCGCGAACACGTCCCCGATCGTCATGTTGAAGAACAGGAGGAAGCCGACCACGAGAAGGAGGAACAGGACGATGGCCGCGCCCGCGGTGCCGAGGAGGTAGACCAGGGGCGCACACATCACGGTCCCGATGACCCCTCCCCCATCCCCGGGCGGGACGACCGCCCCTGGCCCGCCCACCGCCAGCTGGAAGATGCCGAGCAGGCTGGCGGCAACCAGGCCGACGCCGAGCGCCGAGATGATCCGCTCGGTCGGCACGGTGCGCATCCAGAGCAGCAGAGCGCCGAGCAGGAGCAGGGCCGGGGCGAAGAAGATCCCCCAGCCGAGCATCGTTTCGAGGAAGTCGCGCCACAGGGCGACCCCGGCCGCCGCGTCGGGGGTCAGGATCGCGAGCAGCGAGACGAGGGCGAGGACGACGAGGACGATCGCGCCGACCTCGCGGACGACGCGCCGGCTGATCCTGATCCCGGTGTTCGCCGCCCGCCGCGCCCGTTTCTGGCGCCGCGAGCGCGACTTCGCCTTGGCCACTCGGTCAGACCTCGAGCACGATCGGCAGGATCATCGGCCGTCGGTGGGTCTTCTCGTAGAAGAAGCGGCTCAGCTCGTCGTGGATCTTCGCCTTCAGGTAGCCGGGCTCGGCGCGCTGGCCCTCCCCGGCCTGCTCAAGCTCGCGGGCGAGGAATGCCCGGGCCTCCTCCATCAGTGGGTCGTTCGGGTCGGGCAGGAAGCCGCGCCCGGTGAGATCAGGGCCGCTGACCGCCCGTCCCGTCGCCGAGGCGACGGTGAGGGCCACGGTCACGACTCCGTCGACCGACAGTGCGCGGCGGTCGCGGAGGACGACCCCGTCGACGCCGTCCACGGCCGACAGCCCGTCGACGAGGACCGCGCCGGCCGTCACGCTGCCCGCCAGTCGGGCCCGCTGCCCGTCGAACTCGACCACCTGCCCATTCTGCAGGACGAAGATCTTGTCGACGCCCACCCCGGCACCCTCGGCCAGGAGGGCGTGCTGGACGAGCATGCGGTACTCGCCGTGGACCGGGATGAAGTGGCGGGGCTTGGCCAGGCCGAGCATGAGCTTGAGCTCCTCGCGCGACCCGTGGCCCGAGACGTGACAGTGGGTGATCGGCTCGTAGTGGACCATCGCCCCTTCCTTGAAGAGGTTGTCGATCGTCCGGGCCACCGCTTCCTCGTTGCCGGGGATCGGCGATGCCGAGAGGATCACCGTGTCGCCCGGCACGATCGTGATGTTCCGATGGTCGCGGTTGCTCATCCGGGTCAGGCCCGACATCGGCTCCCCCTGGGAACCGGTCGTCACGACCATCAGCCGCTCGGGATCGAGCCGCTCGAGCTGATCCTTGCGAACGACCGTCCCGTCGCGGCCGTCGAGGTAGCCCAGCTCGGTGGCGATGGCCGCGTTCTGCTCCATGCTGCGACCGATGAGCACGACCTTGCGGCCGTGCTCGGCCGCGGCGTCGATCGCCTGCTGCACGCGGCCGATGTTCGAGGCGAAGGTCGCCATGATGACCCGCCCCTGCGCCGCCCCGATCAGCTGGCGCAGCGACTCCCCGACGGTGGCCTCCGACAGGGTGTAGCCCTCGCGCTCGGCGCGGGTCGAGTCGGAGAGGAGGAAGTCGACGCCTTCCCGTCCGGCCTGGGCGATGAGCCCGAGATCGGCCCGCGTCCCGTCCGGCGGCGTGTGGTCGAACTTGAAGTCGCCGGTGTGGATCACCGTGCCGCGGGTGTGGCGAATGATGTAGCCGACACCGCCGGGGATCGAATGGTTGACCCGGAAGGCGGTGATCCGGAAGGCGCCGATGGTGAAGTCGACGCCCGGCTCGACCTCGTGGAGGGTCGTCGCGCCGAGGAGCTTGTGCTCCTTGAGCTTGCCGGTCACGAGACCGTTGGTCAGCTTGGTGGCGTAGATCGGGGTGCCGGTGATCCGCGGCAGCACGTAGGGCAGGCCGCCGGTGTGGTCCTCGTGACCGTGGGTCAGGAGGATGCCGCGAACCTGGTCCTTGCGCTCGGCGAGGTAGGTCGGATCGGGCACGACGAGGTCGATCCCGAGCATGTCGGGATCCGGGAAGGCGAGCCCGCAGTCGACGACGAGGATCTCGTCATCGGCCTCGATGGCCGTGATGTTCTTCCCCACCTCGCCGACCCCACCCAGGGGAATGATGCGAAGGGTTTGTGCCATGCAGTCCTTTCAGAACAGGGTTAGTTGGTCGTCGTCAGGTCCCGCCGGCATGGGAGCCTCGTTCGGCTCGGCACCAGGGCCCACCGGCAGCGCTGCCGATGGCGCGGGCTCGGCCAGCTCGGCCGCGAGCGCCGCGCGAGCCTCGAGAAGCGCCGCCGGGACGCCCGCGAAGTCCCGGGCCAGCGTGTCGCGCAGCGCGGTCGCCCGGAGCGCGGCAGCGGGATGGTACATCGGCAGGACAAACCGGCCGCCCGATCGGCGGAGCCGGCCATGGGCCTCCGAGATCCGTGCCCCGGGCAGGTAGCGCTGCAGCGAGTACCGGCCCAGGGTCACGATCAGGACCGGGTCGAGGGCCCGCTCCTGGCGGTCGAGGTACGGCGCGCAGGCGCCGATCTCATCGGGTTCCGGATCGCGGTTGCCCGGCGGGCGGCACTTCACGACGTTGGTGATGAACACGTCCTGCCGACGCCAGCCGATCGTCGCCAGCATCTCCTCGAGGAGCTGCCCGGCGGCGCCCACGAATGGGCGCCCCGTGGCGTCCTCGCGCTGACCGGGGCCCTCCCCGACCAGGAGCACGTCGCTGATCGGGTTCCCCTCCCCGGGAACGGCCATTGTTCGGCCGTTCGCCAGGGCGCAGCGGGTACAGGCACGCACCTCGGCCGCGACCGCGGCGAGATCGGCCTCCCCGCTCATGCGGGGATTGTCGCCGCTACGAGTCCTCGCCGTCCGACCCGGCCGCAGCCCCGACGCCGGAGCGGGCCATGTGCCGCTCCATCGCCGCGCGACGGCTCAGGTTGACGCGACCCATCCGGTCGATCTCGGTCACGACCACCATCAGCTCGTCGCCGATGGTGACCTCGTCCTCGACCCGCGCGACTCGATAGTCAGCCAGCTGGCTGATGTGGACGAGTCCTTCCTTGCCGGGCAGGATCTCGACGAAGGCCCCGAAGTTCATGATCCGGGTGACCTTGCCGAGGTACTCCTTGCCGACCTCGACGTCGCGGGTCAGGCCCTCGATCCAGCGGACCGCCTTCTCGGCGGCTTCGCCGTCGACCGCCGCGATCTGGATCGTGCCGTCGTCCTCGACGTTGATCTGGGTGCCGGTCTCGGCGGTGATCTGGCGGATCACCTTGCCGCCGGCGCCGATGACGTCGCGGATCTTGTCCACCGGGATCTTGATCGTCGTGATCCGCGGCGCGTACGGGCTCAGCTCGGAGCGGCTGGCGCTGATCACCGAGGTCATCTTGTCGAGGATGAATAGCCGCGCGGTGCGGGCCTGCTCCAGGGCGTCACGCAGGATCTCCGGCGTGATGCCGGCGACCTTGATGTCCATCTGGAGCGCGGTCACGCCCTCCGCGGTCCCGGCCACCTTGAAGTCCATGTCCCCGTACGCGTCTTCCTTGCCGGTGATGTCGGTCAGGACCGCGTAGCGGTTCGAGTCCTTGTCGGTGATCAGGCCCATCGCCGCGCCGGCCACCGGGGCCGAGATCGGCACACCGGCGTCCATCAGGGCGAGGGTGCTGCCGCACGTGCTGGCCATCGAGGTCGACCCGTTCGACGAGACCACCTCGCTGACGACGCGGATCACGTACGGGAACTCGTCGACGGTCGGCAGGACCGGCACCAGCGCCCGCTCGGCGAGCGCACCGTGGCCGATCTCGCGCCGGCCGGGGCCGCGCATCGGTCGGGACTCCCCGACCGAATACGGCGGGAAGTTGTAGTGGTGGAGGTAGCGCTTCTCGGTCTCCGGGGAGATCGTGTCCAGGCGCTGGACGTCGCTCGACGGACCGAGGGTCGCGATCGAGAGGGCCTGCGTCTGGCCGCGGGTGAACAGGCCCGAGCCATGGGTTCGCGGCAGGAGCCCGACCTCGACCGAGATCGGTCGGATGGTCGTCGTGTCGCGCCCGTCGACCCGGATGTTCTCGGAGAGGACGAGCTCGCGGACGGTCGCCTTGGTCAGGACGTCCATCAGGGGCGAGCCGATGCCGTGACGGCGTCGGACGTCCTCGAGGGCCTCGCCCTGCTCGGCCCGGTTGTAGGCCTCCTTGCCGCGCCGGATCTCGGCCGCGATGTCCGCCCGGATGGCCTCCAGTCGCTCGACGAGGTTGCCGGTCAGGCTGATGAACACCTCGGCGGTGGCCTCCGCGTCGGGCATCGCCCGATGCGCGGCGGGATGATCCTTGCCGAAGAGGAAGCGAACGAGGTCGGCGAGCTTGTAGCCGCCGGCATCTGGGTAGAGCTGGTAGGCCAGCTCGAGGGTGTCGTAGACCGCGCCCGGCGCCCACTCGACATCAGTCGGCAGGTGGCGCTGGATGAACGGCAGGTCGAACCCGACGTTGTGGGCCACGACTGGCGCGCCGCCGGCCCACTGCACGAACTCGGGGAGCACCTCGGCCGCCGTCTTGGCGGACGCGACGTCTTCATCGGTCAGGCCGTGGACCTGGTGGCCAATGATCGACTGGCCCGGATTGACGAGCGACTCGAAGCGGTCGACGACCGCGCCATCGCGCACCTTCAGGGCCGCGATGTCGACGATGTAGCCGTTCTCCGGCTTCATGGCCGTCGTCTCGAGGTCGAGGACGACGAACTCGGTGCCCGGGTTGGCCAGGGCCTTGCCGAGCTTGACGATCGAGTCCGCCTTGGGACCGATGAACGGGGTCCGCTTCTGGGTTCCGGAGTTGATGACCAGCTTCTCCTGGAGCTCGATCGACTTCTGGAGCTCGTTATGGCCCCAGGTGATCGCATCGAGCATGACCGCCTCGGGCAGGATCTTGGCCCCGGCCTCGACCATCATGATGGCGTCGCGGGTTCCAGCCACGACCAGGTCCATGTCGCTCTCGTCGAGCTGGCTGGTTGTCGGGTTGGCCACGAATTCGCCGTTGATCCGGCCCACCCGGACGGCGCCGACCGGTCCGAGGAACGGGATCCCGCTCACGCTCAGCGCCGCTGACGCGCCGTTCACGGCGAGGATGTCGGGGTCATTCTCCTGGTCGGCGGAGAGGACGGTCAGAACGACCTGGACGTCGTTCTTGTAGCCCTTCGGGAACAGAGGGCGGATCGGCCGGTCGGTGAGGCGCATGGCCAGGATGGCCGCCTCCGACGGGCGCGACTCGCGCTTGATGAAGCCGCCCGGGATCTTCCCCGCGGCGTACATCCGCTCCTCGTAGTCCACGGTGAGCGGGAAGAAGTCGATCCCCTCGCGGGGCTCCGACGAGACGGCGGTAGCGAGCACGACGGTGTCGCCATAGCGGAGCACGACCGCTCCATCCGCCTGCTCGGCGAGCTTGCCCGTCTCCATGGACAGGGTCTGCCCGCCGATTTCAGTTTCTACCTTGATAGCCAAGAGGTTCCTCCAGTGTATTGGGCCCTCCGGCGCGGCCAACCTGGTTCGGATGCTGCGGCGCGGACGGGATGCGTCGGTGTCGACGCGAGAACGATGAAAACCCGGCGATGCCGGGTCAGGTGGTGATCGACGTTACCGGCGCAGGCCGAGCCGGCCGATGACCGCGCGATAGCGGTCGACGTCCGTACGGACGAGGTAGGCCAGGAGACGGCGGCGCTGGCCGACGAGCTTCAGAAGCCCGCGGCGCGAGGCATTGTCGTTGGGATAGCTGCGCAGGTGGTCCGTCAGGGACTTGATCCGCTCGGTCAGGAGCGCGATCTGCACCTCGGGCGAGCCGGTGTCGCCGTCGTGGGTGGCGAAATCATTCGCGACAGCGACCTTCGTTGCCGGGTCGAGCGGCACTCATTCCTCCAATTTCCAAACGTCTTTCGTCCGGGGCATCGTATCAGACGAGGTCCCAAGGCGCGCTCAGCCCGGCACGTGGGCCTGCCCAGGTGAACGTGACGATCCGCACACGTGGTCAGGCCGTTCGGCCCTTCGGCGCGCAGGCGCGCAACGTCACGATAATCGTGAAAAGTTCCGAATAGCGGCCGCGCGCCTGGCGCGGAGCGCTCAGGTCGGCCGCGGAGGTGACATCGTGGCAACGTCTTCGACCGGGCCTGGGCCGGACAACCGCGTGCGCGGTGGAGCGACCACCGCCAGGCTGTCGATGATCGGCATCGCCGCGCTGGCCATCGTGGTCGTCATCTTCATTCTGCTGCCGCGCTCGGACAACGGATCGCCGCCGAACGACGGAGCCTCGGCGAGCGCCACGGCATCGACGCCGACGATCGAGCCGACCAGCACGCCAGAGCCGACGCCCGAACCCGTGGCGGTCTGGACCGGCCTGACCTGGTCCGATCCGGTCACGCCGTCCTTTGTCGTCCACGTGTACGACCTGCTGCCGTGGGGTGACGCGTACGTCGCGGTCGGTGCGGTCGAGGTCGACGCCACGCGCAGCGAGGCCGCCTTCATGACCTCGCCCGACGGGCTGAACTGGGTCGTCACCGAGCAGCACGACGCCGGCATCGATCGGTACCCACGCCACCTCGTGGCCCTGGGTGACGAGCTGCTCGCGTTCAGCAATCGCGCCACGACCGAAGGCCTGAATCTCGGCGCCCCGCCGGGCTCCGCCTATTACGGCGCCCTGATCTGGAGCTCGACCGATGGTGGCTCGACGTGGTCGCGCATCGACAGCCCGAGCTGGGAGCAGGCATGGACCGATGCGCGTGTCGGCTTGATGCCGGATGGCTGGGACAACACCCAGTACGAAATCACCTCCGGGCTCGTCGACGTTGCCAGTGACGCGGATGGCCTGGTCGCCATCGGCAACTCGTACGGCGACAACGAGCTGATTCCGGTGGTCCTGTCATCGGCTGACGGACGCACGTGGTCGCCAGCCAACCTGCCCGCCGACTCCCCGAGCGCCCTCCTCGAGGCTGTCGTGGCCTTCGACGGGGGCTTCGTCATCGTCGGTGCGGTTGACGCCGGGCCGCGCGTGGACACCGCCATGGCGGCCGCGTGGGTATCGGAAGACGCGCGTTCATGGACGGGCACGACGGTGGACGTCG
>DATBLJ010000001.1:0-9070 GCA_036555375.1 Candidatus Limnocylindria bacterium | reverse complement strand
TCCGGACCCGTTCACGGATCGTGAACGCGATGGCGTCCAGGACGGTGGCCAGGTTGCCACCGACCTGGCTCTGGATGTTGATGGCGGTGACCATCAGCTCGAGGTCCTCGGACGCGACGCGCCGGACGAGGTTGGCCAGCGCGGGCTGCAGGCCCATGCCCAGGCTCATCTCGCGGACGACGCGGCCGAACTCCTCGGCGATTGGTGGTCGGGCCTCGCGGGTCACGAGCTCCATGCCCTGAAGGAACGATGATCCGGCGCGGAGCGAGTTGGCGAGCAGGGTGATCGTGTCGGGCAGCTGGTCGTTGAATGCCTTCAGCCGGCCCCTCTGGCGGCGCCCCAGGTAGAAGCGTGGCAGCCAGACGCCGATCGCGAAGGCCACGACGAACGCCAGCGGGCTCTGCAGGGCGGGCAGGACATAGCCCAGCGCGAAGCAGAGGAACAGCAGGGCGAACGGCGTTGCGACCCACAGGAGCACGAACTCGGCCGGCTTGAGCTTGAGGTCCGCCCGGGCAATGTCGGTGCTCAGGCGCGCGTTCATGTCCTGCCGCTCGATGACCCGCGACAGGCCCGCGACGATGGCCGACTCGCGCTCGGCGTCCTCGCCGGCCTTGTCGGAGCGCGAGCCTCGGGACGAGGCGTAGCGCTCGAGTCGATCGGTGACGCCGCCACCGCTCCCGCTCATCGCGATGCCGACGCTGACCACCAGGATGGCGGCCGCGCCGAGACCGGCGATCAGGATCGGGAGCATGTTCATCGGTCTGACCCCTTCGCGATCATCCTAGAACGGCGAACCAAAGGTGTTGGGCGGGAGGTGGATGCCGGCCGCCTCGAACTTCTCGACGAACTTCGGGCGAATCCCGGTCGGCTTGAGCCGTCCGTCGATCTTGCCCTCGGTGACGCCGGTCTGCTCGAAGACGAACACGTCCTGCATGACGATGACGTCGCCTTCCATGCCCTGCACCTCGGTGATGCTCACGATCTTCCGGGTGCCGTCCTTGAGCCGGTTCTGGTGGACGATGAGGTCCACCGCGGACGCGGTCTGCTCGCGGATGGCGCGCAGCGGCAGGTCCATGCCGGCCATGAGGACCATGGTCTCGAGGCGGGCGAGCATGTCGCGCGGGGAGTTGGCGTGGCCGGTGGACATCGAGCCGTCATGGCCGGTGTTCATGGCCTGGAGCATGTCCAGCGCCTCGGCCGACCGCACCTCGCCGACCACGATCCGGTCGGGTCGCATACGGAGGGAGTTCCGGACCAGCTCGCGGATGGGGATGGCGCCCTTGCCCTCGATGTTCGAGGGGCGCGCCTCGAGGGTCACGACGTGCTCCTGGCGCAGCTGGAGCTCGGCGGCGTCCTCGATCGTCACGATCCGCTCGTCATCGGGGATGAACGAGCTCAGGACGTTGAGGGTGGTGGTCTTGCCCGAGCCGGTGCCACCCGCCACGAAGACATTGAGTCGGGCCTTCACGCAGGCCTCGAGGAACTCGAACATCTCGGGCGTCGCGGTGCCGAACCGGATGAGGTCCTCCACCGTGAACGGGCTGGCGGCGAACTTTCGGATGGTCACGACCGGCCCGACCAGCGAGAGCGGCGGGATGATCGCGTTCACGCGGGACCCGTCGACGAGGCGGGCGTCGACCATGGGGCTCGACTCGTCGATTCGGCGACCGATCGGCGCGATGATCCGCTGGATGATCTTCATCACGTGCTCGTCGTTCTGGAAGGTGACGCCGGTCAGCTCCAGCTTGCCGTCGCGCTCGATGTAGACCTGCTGCGGGCCGTTGACCATCACCTCGGTGATCGTCGCGTCGCGCAGAAGCGGCTCCAGGGGCCCGAGGCCCAGGATCTCGTCGGTGATCTGCTCGAGCATCCGGACCCGCTCGGCGCGGGTCAGGGCCAGGCCCTCTTCGTCGGCGATCTTGCCGAACAGGTCCTCGATCTGGCGCTTGACCTCGACCTGGTTGGTGAGGTCCATCTTCGGGTCGAGCTCGTTGATCAGCCGGTTCTGGACGCGGTACTTCGCCTCTCGGAACGACTCACGGGTCGGGGCACCACCCGCAAACGGCCGCGCCGGACCCTCCCCGGTCGGAGCGGACGGACCACCGCCGGTGGTCGTGGGCTGAGGTGTGCCGGCCGGCACCGGAGTGAGGTCGCCCTCGGCTCCCGGCTGGGCCCGCTCGATGCGCTTCAGGAGAGACATGTCAGCATCCTTCTCGTCAGCGGCGCGCGAAGATACCACGCCGGTTGGGTTTCTCCTCGGTGGCGGTCGTGGTGCCACCGATGAGGGTCTGGGCAAGCCGGTTCACGTCCCGCGACAACGGGCTTTCGGGGTTGGAGATGGTGAACGGCACGCCCCGGTTCACGGCCAGGACGGCGAGCCGCCCGTCGGACACGATGGTGCCGTCGATCGGACGCCGGATCGATCCCTCGACATCGCCCATGCGGATGCCCTGGGTGGCGTCTGACCGATTCATGACGATCCGCAGCTTGGATCGCTCGTAGTCGAGCTGGTCGGCGACCTCGAGGAACAGCCGCAGGTTCTTGATCGCGGTGATCTCGAGGGCGGCCATGATCACGATCTGGTCGGCCATGTCCATGACCGCCAGCGAGTGGTCGTTGATGCCGGCCGGCAGGTCGACGATCGTGTAGGCGTGCATCGTGCGGAGCTGCTCGATGACGCTCTTCAGGTAGGCCGGCGTGATGAGGTCGGCGCCCTCCGGGGTCGGCGGGGCGAGCAGCGCGCGGACGCCGCTCGAGTGCTCGATCATCACCGAGTCGACGAGGTCAGCGTCCGGCTCGCCCCCGTCGGCCAGGTCGACGATCGACCGGGTCTTCGGGTTCAGGTTGAGCAGGACCCCCACGTCGCCGAACTGCAGGTTGGCGTCGAGGAGCGCGACCCGGGCGTTCGTCTGCTGCTTGAGCGCGATCGCGACGTTGGTGGCGATCGTGGTCCGACCCGATCCGCCCTTCGGCGAGAAGATGCCGATGACCTGGTGCTCGATGTCCGGGTCGGGATTCTCGGCGGCCGGCGCGGCCGGCATCGACGCGGCGATCTGGTGGCGCCGCGCCTCCTCCCGGTCGTAGACGCGCTTGATCGTCTCGCTGAACTCGTCCGACGAGAACGGCTTGACGAGGAACTCGCGGGCGCCGGCCTGCAGCGAGCGGCGCATCTGCTCCGCTTCGCCGTGGACGCTCATCATGATGATCGCCACGGTCGGCAGCCGCTGGGAGATGAGCTCCGCAGCGGCGATGCCGTCCATGCCGGGCATGTTGATGTCCATGACGACGACATCGGGGCGGAGGTCCATCGCCATCTGGATGGCCTCCTCGCCCGAGCCGGCTGACCCCGACACCTCGACCGTCTGCTCGAACGCGAGCAGCTTGGTCAGGTGATCGCGAGTCTCGGCGATATCGTCGACGATCAGGACCTTGATCACGCGGGTGCCCTCGACTTCAGACGTGCGTGACTACTCGGTCTGGAGCAGAACGATGTTCGGCACCGGGACCCCGTAGCGCTCGATCAGCAGTGAGATCGTGACGCCGGTGGTGGCCTCGTTCACGTCGTCGTCCTGCCCGCGAAGGATCGCGGTCAGCGCGCCGACCTGGGTGACGTCGTTCTGGGCCAGCTTGATCAGCTCCGCGTCCTGGTCGGTGCCCGCGAAGATGATGATCACGCTGCTGATCTCGGGTGGCGCCCCCTGCTCGCCATCCTGGCTGGGCGTTTCCTCGCCGCCGACAGCCTGGCTGCGAGCCTGGCTGACGTACAGCACGCGCTTGTTCTGCAGCACGGTCTTCACCGTCGGGGCGGATTCCAGGCCGGCGACAGCCTCGAACCGCTGCTGCGCGGGCGGGCTGTTGATCGTCTCGATCGTCGGCTGGACGACCGGGATCCGCTGGTTCAGGACGACGTCGATGTGGTCGCCCGGCAGGACCAGGAAGTCCAGGCCCGTGACCCGGTCCACCTGGAAGGCGATGGCCTTCTCACCGGGGAGCAGGGAGCACGACAGGCAGACGTCGCCGAGCACCTGCCCGGTGACTTCCTGGCTCACCTGGCCACCGGAGGCCACGGCCTGGGTCGCCTCGCGACCGGTCAGCTGCGACGGGTCGGTGAACGGCGTGCCGACCACCGCGTTGGGATCGACCTCGGCCACTTCGACCATCTCCGGGGTGACCGGATCGCCGATCTCGATGTCCTCGGTGGCGACGAGCACCTGGGCCTGGACCACGTCCGGCTCGGAGGGGCCGCCGCCCTGGTTGAGTACGAACAGAACGCCCACGAAGGCGAGCACCGCCAGCAGGACGCCGACCAGAATCACCAGACGGTTGGATCGCTTCACGGGGAGCGTCTCCTATCAAAGGGGGTGTGAAAACACTGTGGATAAGTCCACGCAGCATTGTGACTGCGGTCAACAGTCTACGCACGGCGTCCAGCGCCTTCGACTGGACTTGTGGGCTACATGGCGGGGGTACTAGTCGGGAATGGCGCCGACCCTGGCGGCCCGTCCCGGTCACGTCGATGCCCCCGGGGAGGAACCCCGGGGGCATCGGGTGCAGTGTCGCTGGACCTACTGGAGGTTCTGGGCGACGTTGCTGAAGATCTGGCTCACGATCGGGCCAAGGAACAGAAGGGCCACGATCACGATGATCGCAATCAGGGCCAGGAGCAGACCGTACTCAACGAGGGTCTGTCCTTCCTCGTCCTCCCGAGAGAAGCGAGCGAGAAGAGTGCTGATGAACTGAAGCATGCCTTGCAGGTACCTCCTTTCCTCGAGGATTGGGCGACGGCACTGTAGGGCGAGATTCGAGCCGATGAATATGACCCGTTCGTCCTACGGCCCCGCCGCGGCCGCCGTACCTTGCGCGAGGGTCCCTGCGTTGTCAAGCCGCACCAGGCGGTCGAAATCCGGGCTCCGGGACCCGGAAAACCGCATGAGAGCCGCGCCTGCTGCTGCGCGACTCTCATGCACCGGAGGAGGAGACCCGAGGGACCTCGGCGTTGCCGCCGAGACCTCACCCGATGAAGGCCCTCCCGGATACCCGGAAGAACGTGGAGCGATCCTGCGACGGCCGGGATTCGACCGGAATGGCACTCCCGTACCGACCGGCACGGGACCGATGGCCGCCCCTAGGGCTCATCGGTCGGGGACGGGCGTCCCTCGAGGAGCCCCGGGATGGCCACGATCCCCATGAGCAGGTACTGGGGAAGGAGAAATGGAGAGGCGACCACGCCCGCGAGGGAGGCCGCGGCGGCCGACCCCCGCCAGACCATGACCGCCGCGAGCGGGATCCCGACCAGCAGCCACCAGAACCCGAAGACCGTTCCCGGCCCCACCGAGAATGGCGCGAAGGTGAGCTCCGAGGACGTCCCCAGCGACCGGACCCACTCGGCGCCCAGGCCGGAGACGACCAGGCCGACGGCATGGAGCGTGATCAGTGCGGCGAACGCCAGGCGCAGGTCCGGGCGGCGCCAGACCAGCCACAGCGCGAGAGGGAGCTGAACCGGTCGAGGCATGACGACGGTGAGCAGGAAGAAGGCGATCGAGCCTGGTCGCGAACCCGCGATCGCGAATGCCGCGGCGATGGCCACGAAGGTGAAGACGTTCCCCACGACCAGGTCCACCCAGAAGAAGGCGCTGAACGCGACCAGCCAGAACGGCCACCAGCCGAGCCGGAGCAGCAACGGAAGGGCCACGAAGTGGGCGGCGGCGAGGGCCCACGGTCCGGCGGCCACGATGACCGAGAACACGGGAAGCAGGACCGGGGAGTACCGCCACGGGTGCTCATAGACCTCGGCGCCCCAGGATTCGAGGTTCCACCAGGCCGTCGCCCAGTCCGCGTTCGGCGCGGGCCGCAGGAGCAGCAGGATTCCGAGGTTGGCGATGCCGTAGATCACGAGGAGCCACACGTCCCGCCGGACGCGGAGGTCGCGGCGGGACGCGGGCACAGCATCCATGGAGGAGCCGGAGCCGTCGCCGGCGTCAGTCCTCCGGGAGCTTGATCCAGCCCTGGCGCATGGCATACACCACCGCCTGGGTTCGGTCGTTCACACTCAGCTTGCGGAGGATGGACGACATGTGGTTCTTCACCGTCTGCTCGCTGATGCCCAGCGTGTAGGCGACCTGCTTGTTGGTCATCCCCTGGGCGATGTTGTCGAGGATCTCGACCTCGCGCGGTGAGAGCGGGGCGAAGATCGGCTGCGCGTCCGACCCGTACACGGCCAGCTCGCGGAACTCCTTCAGGACGCGGCTGGCGACGGCCGGCCGGCTGAAGACCTTGTCGTTGATGAGGTACTCGCCGGAACGAACCCGACGGATGATGGCAACCAGGTCGGTCGGATCGATGTCCTTGAGGACGTAGGCCGCCGCTCCCGCCTTGATGGCGTCGAACAGCTGGTCCTCGTCGTCCCCACCGGCCAGGACGATGACCCCGGTGTGGGGCAGCTCGCGCTTGATGCGCTGGGTGGTCTCGATGCCGTTCGGCGCCGGCAGGGTGAGGTCCATCAGGACCACGTCCGGCGTCAGCTCTTCGACCACGCTGATGGCCTCGCGGCCACTCCCCGCCTCGCCGACGACGGTCATGTCGGCCTCGAGGTCGAGGATGTTGCGCACGCCCCGTCGGAACAGGGTGTGGGTGTCGACGATGACGATGCGCGTCTTCTCCGTCGGTACACGGCGGTCGCGACCGGTACGGCGTTCCTTGGCCGCCGTTTCCTCGGCCTCAGCCACCTCGACCTCGGGTTCTGCCTGTGCGGTCTTGGCTCCTGCCACGAATCTCCTCCTTGACCCTTCTTCCCCCCGGGATGCTAGCGGACGGGTTCCGGGAGGCGGAGTAGGATCCGCGTCCCTTCGCCCTGCCGCGACTCAATCTGCAGCTCCGACCCCATCAGCTCGGCGCGCTCGCGCATGAACTGGAGGCCGAAGTTGCGGGTGGCCCCGGTCGCCAGGCGCATGACGTCGAAGCCACGCCCGTTGTCGGCGATCACGAGGCGGTTGCCGTCGAGACTGATGCGGACCTCCGTGGCGGCCGCGTGCTTGCGGACGTTCTGGAGGGCCTCCTGGGTGATGCGCAGGACCGATGCCCGGGCCGCCGCCGACAGGCCGGCGTCGATCCCGTCGACCTCGACCCGGACGGCGATCCCGTTCCGACCCTGGAATTCCGCGGCCGCGTCCCGCAGGGCGGCCGCCAGGCCGACCTCCACTGCAGGTGGGCGCAGGGTGGCGATGAAGCCGCGGACCTCCTCGAGGCCGTCGCGGAGCATGCTGCGCAGGAGGGCCAGCTCGGTCCGGGCCTGGGCGCTCGAGACGGAGCGCCCCCCAACGGTCGAGCCGGCGACCACCCGGTCGAGGTATTCGACCTGGAAGATCGCGTTGGTCAGGACCTGGGCGGGGCCGTCATGGATCTCCTCGGCCAGCCGCTGCCGCTCCTGCTCCTGGGCCTGGATGATCCGCAGCGCGGTGGCGGCCGGCGACTCGTCGGTCGTGTCGAGGGTCGGCTCGGCGGCCGCGGCGTCCGGGGTCGAGAGGTATCGGACGAGAAGGTCCAGCTGGCGTTCGGCGACCTCGAGCCGCTTCATCCGATGCTGGACGAGGGCGAGCTCGCGGACGACCGTCTCATGCTCGGCGCGGAGCGGATCGGTCTCGTCGGGGTTGGCCGATCCATCGGCATTGCCGTTCGCGTGCTCGAGGCGGGCCCGGAGCTGGAGCCAGGTGCCCAGCCGCCGCCGGTACAGCGCCCTGCCTCCTTCGGCGAGCCGATGGAGGCGACGCGCCGACCGGCCCAGGCTGTCTGCAGCCTGGGCGTTCAGCCGGTCGATCTGAACCACGCCATTGCGGTCGGCGGCCTGTGCCAAACCCAAACCTCGTGGAAGTACCAGAAGCAGGCTGGTACCGGACCCGTGGGCCATCCTCCCGACCGCTGTGCGTGCGGTCAACAGTACTTCGGGCCCGGAAGTACTAGTCCGCCGAGGCGGGGGCTGGTGCCTCGGCCGGCGCGGGGGTGGTGCGCTGGGCGGTGGTGTACGCCCACAGGGGGACGACCGCGACGAGCATCGAGAGGGAGTTCACCCAGATGGCGGGCAGGGCCAGCATGGCCGCGACGGGCACGACCCAGTACAACCCGCGCCACGCGGCGACGACGACGAGCACGGCTGCCACCGCAAGGCGGGGGAGGACCGGGATCTCGATGACCGAGGGTCGGGTGACGTCGACACTCCCGGTCAGGACGTCGAACCAGCGGAACCAGAGGTCCGGGGTCAGGACGAACGAGGCGGCGACCAGCGCCCCGGTCAGGCCCAGTGCCCAAGCGAGGGCTCGCCATTCGCGGCGCACCCCGAACCACAGCACGCCGATTCCCGGCGTCACCTTGGTGAGCAGCACCCACGCCCAGCTGCCGGCGTAGGCGAAGCCGAGCACGATCGCGGCCGCGATCAGGAGATGGATGTTGCCCCGCGCGACCTCGTTCGAGACCGGCACCAGGAAGAGCGACAGGGCGGCCAGCTCCGGCTTGAGGATCCAGATCAGGGCCAGCAGGTTGACCGCGGCCAGGATCGCGTAGAAGACGGGGAACGGCAGGGCCGAGAACGGCAGGAAGAGGTACGCGACCACCGGGGAGTACAGGAAGGCGTCCTGGTCGCCCAGCTGGACCCCGACGTACAGGTTGTCCAGGCTGAGGCCCCAGTAGGCCTCGGCATCGACCTCGCCAAAGGTCGACTGGGCGGTGATCAGCCACAGCCAGAAGAACACGATCCAGCCCAGAGCGAAGGCGCGGACCACGAGGCGGACCCGCCGGTCGCCCCACACCGCGGCGAGGCGAGCCCGGAGCGCGTCAGTCACGAGGGCGGGCGATCGTCGCCCCGGGACCGTCGTACACGACCTCGTACAACGTCCCGGTGCGAACGGTTTCGCGCAGGGCGGGGCAGCAGTCCTCGGGCGAGAGCGGCCCGTTCACCCGTCCTTTCGGGATGAAGAGCCAGGCATCCTCGAGGCCCTGGGAGGCCGCCCACTCCGCCATGCACGAGTCGATGGACGGCGTGCAGCGGATGACCTCCCGGTGGCGCTGGCGCTGGGCCCGG
>DATBLJ010000029.1:0-15704 GCA_036555375.1 Candidatus Limnocylindria bacterium | reverse complement strand
TCGTACCCCACGTCCGGCCTCCGGTCGCCGAACGGGATCCAGGTCCCCTCCCCGCTCCATCGACAGTGGACCAACTGCGAGGTGATGGGCAGCCACGGCTCCAGCGCTGCCCGGGTCAGCGGCGCCTCGTGCTCCCAGCGCGCGGTGAAGACGAGGTCGCCGACCGTGATCCGGAGATCGCTCATCGGCGCGGCTCCGCGGGCGTGGTCGCCAGCCGCCACACCCAGGAGACCGCCCAGGCGGCTCCGAGGAGCCCGAGCGCGGTCCGCACCCGCCCGCTCGGGTCAAGCAGGCTCGCTGTCCGCTGGTCGCCGCCCACGACCAGGGCCGCAGCGGTCAAGAACGTGATCGGTCCGAACAGGTGATGGCCGCTCGCCTCGACGAACCGACCGTGGCCCATCGCGCTCCACGATCGGGTCATGCCGCAGGACGGGCATGGGCGTCCGGTGACCGCCCGGAACGGGCAGACGACCGGCCCCTCTCGAACGACGCCCGACGGCACGACGGCCGCCGCGACGAGAGCCGCGGCCGCCAGCCGGCGGAGGACGGCCGCATCGGTCACCGGCGGAGTGGCCTCCCGTTCGAGTCCTTCAGGCTGCCGACCGCGATCAGGATGAGGTCGATGATCCACCAGATCCCGCAGCCACCGAGGGTGATCAGCTTGAGGATGCCGAGCCCGGTGTAGCCGAGGTAGAAGCGGTCGACGCCCAGCGTGCCGAGGAATCCGGACAGGAGGAGGGCGGCCAGCCACTCCCTGTCGGAGAAGAGGCCCGGCACCTCGGCCGCGCGGAACCAGCCGGCGCCGTCGACGTCCGCGCGCCGGATCGGGGTGTCGTACTTGATCGCGCCCGACAGCACCTGCTGTTGGAGGTCGGCCATGCTGAACGGGCCCTCTTCAGTGCCCATCCGCTGGACCAGGAACCGATCCGCGCTGGTCATGTGGCATCCTCTCCGTGCTGCATTCGGCCGAGGCCCCGATTATCCACGGCCCCGCCGACATCGAACAGGAGGACGCCGTGGCCCAGCGCGCGAAGTCCGTATCGAAGCCCGACGCCCTGCGCCCCACGATCTCGACCCACGTCCTCGACGTCGAGACCGGGACGCCCGCCGCCGGGATCAGCGTCGTCCTGTTCCGACGCAACGACGAGGACGAGTTCGAGGTCCTCAGCGAGGCCGAGACCGATGCCGATGGCCGGATCGGTGACTTGGTGGGCGGCCCGCTGACCCGGGGCGACTACCAGCTCCTGTTCGACTTCGCCGACTACCGCGACGAGGAGGCCTTCCTCCAGGGGATCGCGGTCGCGGTCCACGTCGCCGATGCGAAGCGGAGCTACCACGTGCCGCTCCTGCTGGCGCCGTTCGGCGCCACGGTCTACCGCGGCAGCTGACCGGCGAGCAGCGGGTGGCCGTGGCGCGCACCGCCCCGTTTCCGACCGTCGGGGAGCTGAACGAGGTCTCGGTGCCGAGCTTCGCGGCCGCCATCGGCATGCTGTTCGAGCCGGCGCCGCGTTTCGCCGCGTGGCTGGCCGCAGCTCGCCCGTTCGCCAACGACGAGGACCTGCTGAAGGCCGCCGCCCGGATCGCGCACCAGATGGCCGACGAGGACCAGGTCGAGCTCATCAACGCCCATCCGCGGCTCGGGGCCCGCGGCGCGCTCTCCGACGCCTCCCGCCGTGAGCAGGGCACGGCCGAGGACGCCGTCGACCGAGAGCTGGCGGAGCTGAACGCGGCGTACGAGGCGAAGTTCGGGTTCCGCTACCTCGTCTACGTGTCCGGCCGATCCCGCGACGCGCTGCTCCCCGAGTTCCGGGCCGCGCTCGACCGCGACCGGGTCTACGAGCGGCGACGGGCGCTGGACGACACGCTGGCGATCGCCGCCAATCGGCTTCACTACCTGCGCAGCACACCGCCCTCGAGAGGGACGCGGTGAAGTACGACATCCGCTACGGGAAGGCCGAGGTCAACGTGTACCGGACCCACGGGACGCCGCTCACCGGCGTGACCGAAATCCCCGAGTCGCCGTTCACCGGCCGTGACAACGTGCTGATGGCGGCCGAGATCGAGATCCAGGTCCGCGGCCAGGGCTTCCTCGAGTCGTACACCGAGGGCGACAACCGCCAGGTCGTGGCGACCGACACGATGAAGAACTTCATCCATGCCGCCTCGGCCTCGAACCCGGCGCCGACCCTCGAGGGTTGGCTCGACCACATCGGGCGGGCGTTCCTCGAGCACTACCCGCACATGGAACAGATCACGATGCTCGGCACCGAGCTCCCCTACCCCGCCGTTACCGTCCCGGCCGACGACGGCGACGGCTTCGTCGCCTCGGAGGTCCTGTTCGCCCGCGACCGGAACGACCGATCGACCGCCCGGCTCGACCTCGAGCTCGTCGCGGATGGATCGGCCCGGCTGGCCGATCTCGCCTGCGGCCGGGAGCACCTCCAGCTGATCAAGATCACCGGCTCGTCGTTCGCGGACTTCGCCCGGGACGAGCACACGACCCTCCCCGAGCGGCCCGATCGCGCCCTGTTCACCTGGATGGACATCGGCTGGCGCTACGCCGACGCGACCGATGCGCTCGGCGCGACCCCGGCGCGCTACGTCGCCGGCGACCAGGTGGCCGACGTGGCCGGATCGGTGTTCCACGAGTTCGTGAGCCTCTCGATCCAGCACCTCGTCCACGAGATCGGGGGACGGATCCTCGAGCGCTGGCCGCAGCTGGCGGAGGTCAGCTTCGACGCTGAGAACCGGACCTGGGACCCGGGCGCGACGAGCCCGGACGACCCGCGGGTGAAGACCTACGCCGACCCGCGCCCGCCGATCGGGCGGATCAGCCTGGTCATGCGCCGAGACTGAGGCGCGGCAGCTCGATCGCCGGGCAGCGGTCCATCACGACCCACAGCCCGGCCTGCTCCGCCCGCTCGGCGGCCTCCTCGTCGATGACTCCCAGCTGGAGCCACACCGCCTTGGCGCCGATCTCGATCGCCTCGTCGACGTGGATCCCGGCCAGCGCCGCGTTGCGGAAGATGTCGACCACCTCGATCGGATGCCCGGCAGCAACCGCGGCGTCCTGCGCCGAGAAGAGGTCGATGTAGGCCGGCTCGCCGTGGACCTCGGTCTCCTTCGGGTTGACCGGGATCATCCGGAAGCCGTGGCGGATCAGCGTTCGGGAGACACCGTGGCTCGGGCGTTCGGGATTCGACGAGCAGCCGACGACGGCCCACGTGTCGGTCTCGGTCAGGATCCGCTCGATGGTCCCCGGCTCGTTCATCGGGCGCGGGCGAGCTCCTGGAGCGCCGCCCGGATCCGCTCGTCCAGCCCGCCTTCGACGGTGGCCACGCTCCCCGCAGCTCGCCGCGCCTCGGCGGCGCTGTAGCCGAGCGACTCGAGCGCGGCAACGACGTCCGAGTCAGCGGCGCCCCCGGGGCCGACCGCGATTCCGGCGGCGTGGATCTTCTCCCGGAGCTCGAGCACGATCCGCTCGGCGGTCTTGCGGCCGACCCCGCTGACCGAGGTCAGGACGTCGAGGTCCTCGCTCACGATCGCCATCTGGAGGCGGGTCACCGGGTGTGCGCTGGTGATCGCCAGGGCCAGCCGGGGCCCGACCCCGTTCACGGTCATCAGCAGCTCGAAGAAGGCCAGCTCCTCGGGCTTGGCGAAGCCGAACAGCGCCTGCTGGTCCTCGCGGACGAGGTGGTGGATGAGGAGATTCGCCTCGGCACCCACCCGGAGGCGGCCGATGAGCGCCGGCGCGACGACGACCCGGTAGCCCACCCCGCCGATATCGATGATCACGTGGTCGAGCCCGACGTGACTGACCGGACCCCGCAGTGAGCCGATCATCCGATCCGTCCCGGCGCCAGGGCGCCGATGGCGACTGCCAGCGCGTCGGTCGCGTCGTCGGTGGCCCCGTTCAGTCGGACGTTCAGCAGCCGACCGACCATGTCCGCCACCTGCGACTTGTCGGCCGACCCGTTGCCGCAGACCGCGAGCTTGACCTCGTTGGGCGTGGGCTCGGTGACCGGGAGCCCGTGGCGGGCCGCTACGAGGAGGGCCACGCCGCGTGCCTGGCCGACGGCCATCGCGGTCTGCACGTTGCGCTGGAAGTAGAGCCGTTCGACCGCGACCCGGTCGGGCTGGTGCTCGGTCACGATCCGGTCGAGAGCCGCCTCGAGCTCCGCCAGGCGCGCGGCATCGCTGTGGGCCGGATCGGTCCGGACCGTGCCGGCGTCGACGAACCGCAGGCTTGCGCCGTCCGAGGCGACGATCCCGAACCCGCACGCCGCGGTGCCGGGGTCAATCCCGAGGGCGATCATCCGCCGACGACCGAGGCCTCGAGCTGCTCCATCAGGGCATCGGGAATATCGAAGTTCGCATACACGGTCTGGACGTCGTCGAGGTCCTCGAGGCGCTCGACGAAGTCAAGGACCTGGCGAGCGCCCTTCTCGTCGCCGATCTCGACCCTCGTCGTCGGCTCCATCGACACTTCGGCCGTCTCGGGGGCATAGCCGGCATCGACCAGCGCGCCGCGCACCCGCTCGAGGGCGGCGGGATCGGTCACGACGAGGATCGCGCCGCCGTCCGGAGCACCGACATCGATCGCCCCGGCATCGATGGCGGCCAGCGAGACCTCATCTGGATCGTTGCCGTTGAGCGGGACGGAGAGTAGGCCCCGGTGCTCGAACTGCCACGCGACCGGCGCAAAGGAGCCACCGGCGCGGGTGAAGATCGCGCGCACCTCGGCCGCCGTACGGTTCTTGTTGTCGGTCATGGTGGCCACGATCACGGCCACGTTCTCGGGGCCGAGGCCCTCGTACGTGATCTCCTCGTACTGCTCGGCGTCGGCGCCCGAGCCGGTTGCGCGCTCGATCGCGCGCTTGATGTTGTCGGCCGGCATGGAGTTCGCGCGCGCCTTGTCCACTGCCATCCGGAGCCGGTAGTTGGCCTCCGTGTCGGGGCCGCCCTGGCGGGCAGCGGTGATGATCTCGCGCGTCAGCTTCGTGAAGAGCGCCCCGCGCTTCGCGTCGTTGGCGCCCTTCTGCCGCTTGATCTGTGACCACTTGCTGTGTCCGGACATCGCTCGTAAGACTACGACGCAGGACCGAGCGGCGCTGCGGGCTCCTGACCAGTGGCAGGCGACCCATACAATCCGACGATGGAGTCGGTGGGGACCCTCGGACTGCTCGCGATCCTCGTGGCGGGCGGGGCCGCGACCTGGGTGGCCGGCTTCTTCCTGTCGAAGGCGACCGACCGGATCGACGACCACTTCGGACTGGGCCAGGCGCTGGGCGGGATGCTCCTGCTGGGCATCGCCGGGACCCTGCCGGAGATCGCGATCACCGTATCGGCGGCCGTCAGCGGCCACCTGGACCTCGCGGTCGGCAACCTGCTCGGCGGCATCGCGATGCAGACCCTCGTCCTCGTGCTCCTCGACGCCACGTCACGGAACCGGCGACCCCTCTCGAACCTGTCGAATTCGCTCGAGCCCCTCCACGAAGCGGCCCTCGTCATCGGGGTGGTGGGGATCGCGGTGATGGGAACCCAGCTCGACGCGGCGGCAACGATCGGCCCCGCGAGCCCGGCATCCCTGGCGATCGTGGCCCTGTGGCTGATCGGCATCTTCACCCTGAATCGCAACCGCCGGTCGCCGCGATGGCAGGCTGCCGAGCTGCTCGCTTCAACCGCGTCAGCCCCCGTTGCCGAGTCGGAACCGGGCTCAGGTGGCGATTCGAAGTCGATTGGCGGGACGCTGCTCGTCTTCGGGCTCGCCTCCGGCGTGACGCTGGTCGCCGGCGTCCTGCTCGAGCAGAGCGGCAACGCGTTGGCCGATGACATCGGCATGAACGGTGCGATCTTCGGGGCCACCGTGCTGGCCGCCATCACCGCCCTGCCGGAGATCAGCACCGGCCTCGCCGCGGTCCGCATGGGCCAGGTCGGGCTGGCGATGGGTGACATCTTCGGCGGCAATGCGATCCAGGTGACGCTCTTCCTGGTCGCCGACCTGCTGGCCGGCCAGGCGGTGCTGACGACCGCCAGCGTAGAATCCATCTGGCTCGCGTGCCTGGGCATCGTCGTCACCGCCGTCTACCTGAATGGGCTCGTCACCCGACCCGAGCGCAAGGTCCTGGGGGTCGGCCCGGATTCGCTGCTGGTGGCGGTGGTCTACATCCTCGGGGTGATCGGCCTCTTGTTCCTGAAGACCTAGACCGAGGCCGGCGCACTCTCCCCCGCCGGAGTGTCGTCCACCGGGGTGCTCGGGCGAGCCGGCTCACCGTCGAGCAACCGCATGATCGGCAGCCGCGCGTTCACGATGAGGGCCAGGATCGGGACCGCCATGAACATGCCCAGGATCCCGGCCAGCGCGCCGCCGGCGGGGATCGCAAGCAGGATGACCGCCGGATGGAGGTGGACCGCCCGCCGGTAGACCAGCGGCGTCACCACGTTCCCCTGGACGATGTTGAAGACGACGGTGTAGATGCCCATGATCACGATCGTGGTCACGTCGCCGAACGCGACCGCGATGAGGAACGCCAGGCCCGTGGTCACGAACCCGCCGACGTACGGGATGAAGCAGGCGAAGAACGACAGGATGGCGACCGGCACCGCAAACGGCAGGCCGAGGATGAGCATGATCGCCAGCTGGGAGATCGCCCCGACGGCCGAGATGACCGCCGTCCCGCCCATGTAGCCGCCCAGCACCGCGATGGAGTCCCGCATCGTGGTCTCGACCTCGTCGCGCTGCCACCCCCCAAGCGGCGCGGTGACCCGGTCCCAGCCGCGGCGGCCGTCGCGCAGCACGTAGAAGGTCAGCAGGCCGGCCAGGACGAGCACGATCGCGAGCGACGAGACGGCGCGCAGGACGCCGGTCGCAAAGGCAACGATCGAAGTACCGATCTCGGACGATGCGGTCTCCAGCCATCCGAGGACACCGCCGACCGCGTCATCGGCCTCGCCGGCCCCCGAGACCGCACCGTCGACCGCCGCACTGAGGCCGGGCCCGAGCGCCACGATCGCCACCACCACGATCGCCACGATGAGCAGGATCGAGCCACCGGTCACCACCATCGCTGCGCGTTGGGCGCTCCACCCGCGGCGGCGGAGTGCCGCAACCACGGGAACGACGGATGCGGCCAGGATCGCGGCCAGCAGGAGCGGGGCGACCACCAGCGGGATCAGGGCAAGGATGAAGATCGCGGCGACCCCCACCACGAGCACCGCGAGGATGCGCCATCCCCACTGCGCCACCCGGTCCAGCCAATGTGGGACGAGCGGGTCCTCCTCGGTCTCGACCTCTGGATCGAGGGCGGCGATCACCGACGCGGTGAAGGACGCGACGAACACGGCCACCGGCACGGCGGCGAACACGCCCACGATCCCGGCCACCGCGGCGCCAGCCGGCAGGACGAGGAGGATGATCCCGGGGTGGAGTCCAACCCGTGAGCCGTAGACCATCGGCCGGAGGACATTCGAGACGATCCCGCGGGTGACCGCGATGAGCAGGAGCAGGATGATCGTCGTCTGGACGCCGGCCGTTCCCCACGCGGTCAGCAGGATGGCCCCGGTCGCGAGCAGGCCGCCGATGTAGGGAATGAACCCGCCGACGAAGGCGAGCACCGCGAGCGGCGCGGCGAGGGGAACGCCGAGCACGGTCAGGTAGAGGAGGTCGGTGACCGCCACCACCGCGGACAGCACGGCCGTGCCGCGCAGGTATCCCCCGACCCGGGTCAGGGCGGTGTGCCCTGCCTCATCGATCCGCTCTCGACGCCAGCCGTCGGTGACCTCGATCGCGCGGCCCCATCCCTTCTCGCCGTCCTGGAGGAGGAAGAAGGTCAGGAACAGGGCCAGCAGGCCGACCGTCACCGCGTTGGCGACGCTGCCGACGATCGAGGCCAGGTTGGCGCTGAGCCACGCCTGGATACCCTCGACGGCGTGGGCAAGCTCGTCCGCCATCTCGGGAGAGCCGGCCGCCGCGATCTGCTCGCGCGCCGCCGCCGCGCCCGCCTGGACCGAGGAGACGAGGCCAGGCACGTAGGGCAGGAACGCAAGGGCCAGGAGAACGATCAAGAGGCCGCCCACGAGCACGGCCGCCCCGGTCACCGCGGCGGCGCTGGCCGTTCCCGACCACCCGCGACGGCGGAGCCCCAGCCCGAGCGGGGCGAACGTGGCGGCCACGATCAGTGCCACGATCACCGAGGCGGTGACCGTTCCGAGGGTGAAGGCCAACCAGGTGAGGACCGCGCCGAGCGCGATGAGGACCGCGATCCGCCAGCTGAGCGCGCCGGTGCGCTCGAGCCAGCGCGGCACCAGCACCGCTCGACGGGTGGTCATCTGCGGCCGAGGTACAGGAGGGCCTCCTGGGCGCTGGCGCCGACCGGTGTGGTCACGATCATTGGTGGGACGGCCCCCGATCGGTGAATGTCCGAGCAGGATAGCGGGCGGCGAGCCGCCAAATGTATGCTCCGACCATGGTTTCCGACGCGTCGACCCACGATTCGTTCTACCGCTGGGCCGGGGCCGCCGCCATCGCGGCCAGCATCGGCGGGGTGATCTACTCCGCGGCCTTCCTGGGTGGCGTCGTGCTCGAGCTGAACCCGGAGCTCGGGATTCGGGTCGCATCGGCCGCCCTGATGGTCGGTGGCCTCCTGAGCACCGTCGTGCTGGTGGCGATCTACGAGCGGGTCGGTGGCGGAACGATGGCGCTCATCGGCCTCGCGTTCGGGCTCCTCGGGGCGCTCGGCGCCATCGTCCACGGCGGGTACGACCTCGCGAACGCGTTGAATCCGCCGACCGGCGACCCCATCACCGAGGCCGGCCTGCCGAGCCCGGTGGACCCGCGTGGCCTGCTCACCTTCGGGATGGCGGGACTCGGCGTGCTGATCCTCGCCCTCCGGGCGCGGCAAACCGGCACCCTGTCGATGCCGGTCGCGACCTTTGGCATCGCGCTCGGCGTGCTCCTGATCCTCACCTACCTCGCCCGGCTGATCATCCTGACCCCGACCAGCCCGCTGGTCGCGGTGCCCGCGGCCCTGGCCGGCGTGCTCGTCGGACCGTTCTTCTACTTCGCCCTCGGGCTGGAGCTGCGTCGCCGCTGAGCGGCAGCCGCTTCCTATAATGGCCGCCCCGCGCGAGCCGTCGGCCGCGCAACGTGTCGAGGAGCCGTCGTGAAGCCGACCACGCCCGATCGCATCCGGAACGTCGCCCTGATCGCCCACGGGGGCGCCGGCAAGACGAGCCTCGCCGAGGCCATCCTCTTCGACGCCGGGGGGATCCCGCGCCTCGGTTCGGTCGAGGCCGGCACGGCGGCGCTCGACTGGGAGCCCGACGAGCAGCGCCGCCACCAGTCGATCAACCTCGGGATCGGCACGGTCGAGACCGAGGGCGCACGGATCACGATCGTCGACACACCGGGCTACGCCGACTTCCAGGCCGACGTCGTCCAGGCGCTGGCGGCGGTCGACGCGGCAATCGTCGTGGTCGACGCGGCAGCGGGTGTCGAGGTCGGCACCGAGGCGGTCTGGCGGTTGGCGGACGAGCGCGGCCTGCCGCGGATGGTGTTCGTCAACCAGATGGACCGCGAGAACGCGAACTACGACGCCACCCTCGACCAGCTCAAGGCGGCCTTCGGGCCGAAGATCGCGCCGGTGTACCTGCCCATCGGCTCGGCGGAGACCTTCCGCGGCTACATCGACGTCGTCGAGCAGCACGCCACGATCTACACCGGTGGTGAGCCCAAGGAGGAGCCGATCCCGGACGAGATGCGGGTGGCCGAGGAGGCCCGCCGGACGTCGCTGATCGAAGCGGCCGCCGAGGCATCCGACGAGCTCATGCTGAAGTACCTCGAGGGCGAGGAGATCAGCGACGAGGAGATCGAGACCGCCCTCCACGCCGGGACCCGCGACGGGTCCGTCGTCCCGGTCTTCGTCGGGTCCGCGCTGAAGAACATCGGCGTCCGGGAGCTGATCCGGATGATCGCCCGCCACGTGCCGTCGCCGGCCGAGGTCGGCGCCCGGACGACGACCGACGGCAAGACCATCGAGCCGGATCCGAGCGGGCCGTTCGTGGCGCAGGTCTTCAAGGTCACCGCCGACCCGTTCGTCGGCCGGCTGAGCTACTTCCGGGTCGTGTCCGGCACGCTCAAAGCGCAGGGGCACATCCACAACGTGAACCGCCGCGAGGATGAGCGGATCGGCAACCTGCTCGGCCTCCAGGGCAAGGAGCAGGTCAACCTGCCCCAGGTCGGGCCCGGCGACATTGCGGCCGTCGCCAAGCTGACCTCGACGCACACCGGCGACACCCTGGTGGCGGAGCGGGCCTCGGCCGTCGAGCTGCCTCCGCTCCAGTTCCCGGAGCCGACCCTCCAGGTCGCCGTCGAGCCCGAATCCAAGGCCGACCTCGACAAGCTCGGCCAGGCGCTGAACCGGATCGTCGAGGAAGAACCCTGCATGCGAGTCCGCCGCGAGGAGGCGACCTCGCAGACGATCGTGACCGCCATGGGCGAGGCCCACGTCGACGTCATCGTCGAGCGCCTGAAGCGGAAGTTCGGGGCCGCGGTGAAGACCGGCACCCCCCGGGTTCCGTACCGCGAGACGATCCGCCGTGCGACGAAGATCGACAACCGGTTCAAGCGCCAGACCGGCGGCCATGGCCAGTTCGGCCACGTCGTGATCGAGTTCGAGCCCACCGAGTCCGGCGACGGCTTCGTCTTCGGCGACCGGATCGTCGGTGGCGCGGTCCCCAAGCAGTACATCCCGGCCGTCGAGAAGGGCCTCCGCGAGAAGATGACCGAGGGCGTCCTGGCCGGCTACCCGGTCGTCGACCTGAAGGCCACCCTCGTCGACGGCTCGTACCACACCGTCGACTCGTCGGAGATGGCATTCAAGATCGCCGCCTCACAGGCGCTGACCCGGGCCTTCGCGGAGGCCGATCCCGCGCTCCTCGAGCCGATCCTCGAGGTCGAGGTCATCGTTCCGGATGAGTTCATGGGTGACGTCATGGGGCAGATCACCGCGAAGCGCGGCCACGTCCTGGGGATGGACTCCTCGGACGGCACCCAGTATCTCCGGGCCCAGGTGCCGCAGGCCGAGATGTTCCACTACGCCACCGAGCTGCGGTCGATCACCCAGGGCCGTGGCCGCTTCTCGCAGACCGTCGATCACTATGCCGAGGTCCCGCACACGATCGCCGAGAAGGTGATCGCCGAGCACCAGGCCAAGACCCCCGCCGCCGCCGAGCGCGGCCACTGATGACGGCCCCGGGCGCACGGGTCCTCGCGGCCCCGCTGGCCGACGGGCTCGACCGCTAGGCAGTCATCTCCTTCGGCTCCCAGAGCTCGAGCTTCGTTCCCTCGGGGTCGAGGACATGGGCGAAGCGCCCCTGGGGCTGGTCCGGCAGCACCGTGGCCTCGACACCGTGGGCACGGCATTGCTCGAGGATGCCGTCCAGGTCGTCGACGGCGAGGTTGACCATGAACTCGCGGGTGGACGGCTCGAAGTAGTCGGTGTCGGCCGCGAACGGGCTCCAGATCGTGGCCGCACCCGGGTGGGCCGCCATCGGATCCGGGGTGAACACCACGCCGCCCCACGGCTGGAGCTCGATGCCGAGGACCTCGTGATACCAGGTCGTCAGCCCGGCGGGGTCCTTCGACTTGAAGAACACTCCGCCGATGCCAAGCACGTTTGCCATGATTGCCCTCCCCGGTTGCTGCTCGATCAGGTCAGGCGGACCAGCGCCGCCGACCGTTTCCCCACCCGGACCTCGTGGGTGATGCCTGCCGCGAACATCCGGTTCTCGTCGGACTGGACCTCGCCGTCGATCCGAACCCCGCCCTGGCGGACGAGGCGCCGGCCGACGCTCCGCGAGGACGCCAGCCCGGCGACGACCAGCAGGTCGGGCAGGCTGATCCCGGCCAACGCGACCGACACGTCGACCTCCTCGAGGGTCGAGACGTCGATCCCCTCGCCGCCCCCGACTTCCCGCTCCCAGCGCTCCTCGGCCTCCGAGGCGGCGTCCTCGGAATGCCAGCGCGTCACGATCTCCCGCGCCAGCTGCTGCTTGGCGGCCTTCGGATGCAGCCGATCGGCCTCGAGGTCGTTGACGAACGTCGCCACGTCGGCGTCGGACCATCGGGTGACGAGCCCCGCCCAGTTCGGGAGCAGGCCGTCGGGGATGCTCATCGTCCGGGCGTACATCTCGTAGGGGGCATCGGTCAGACCGATCGCGTTGCCCAGCGATTTGCTCATCTTCTGGACCCCATCGATCCCGACCAGGAGCTCGGAGGTCATGATCTGCTGCGGGTCCTGGCCGTAGTCGCGCTGGACGTCCCGACCGACGAGCAGGTTGAAGGTCTGATCGGTCCCGCCCAGCTCGACGTCAGCCTCGATGGCGACCGAGTCGTAGGCCTGGAGCAGCGGATACAGGGACTCGTGCATCGAGACCGGCGACCCTTCGGCCAGACGCTTGGCGAACATGTCGCGCTCGATCATTCGGGCCAGCGTGAACTTGCTGAGCAGTCCGAACACCTCCTTCAGGCCGAACGTGTCGAACCACTCCGACTGCCACCGGACCTCGGTCCGGGCTGGGTCGACGACGAGGTGGAACTGGGCCAGGTAGGTCTCCGCGTTGGCGTGGACCTCCTCGCGGCTCAGCATCGGCCGCGTCGCGTTCCTCTCCGATGGATCCCCGATCTGGGCGGTCGTATCCCCCACCACCAGTACCGCCGTATGGCCCAGTTCCTGGAACGCGCGCAGCCGTTCGAGGACGACCCCGTGACCGATATGGAGGTCCGGACTGGTCGGATCGATCCCGAGCTTCACCCGGAGCGGCCGCGAACCCTGGAGCAGCGCCGCGAGGGCGTCACGCTCGACGACCTGCGCCACGCGCCGGGTCAGGAGCTGGGTGATCGCCGCCGATTCCGCCATGCCCGGGGATGGTACCCGCCGGGCCATCACTGTCTGGGGCCCCACGGGCGCCCTTCGAGGCGCTCTGCTAGAGTTCGCCGCCGTGACCTTGTCACCCCCGCCGCCGGGCGGCCAAGGACCGTCGGTCCAGACCGGCGCCGCCACCGGCATGCGCATCCAGCCCCTCCCCGCCCTGATCTTCGCCTTCTTCGGCGTGGTCGCGGTCGGGATGGTCGTCGCTGCGGTCATGCTGTACGCCTCGTACGCGAGCTCGCTCCCCGACGTGACCACGCTCGAGGACTACGCCCCCGACGAAGGGTCGGTCGTCCGTTCCGCCGACGACCAGGAGCTGGCGACCTTCGCCGAGCAGAACCGCCAGGTCGTCGACTACGAGGACATCCCCGAGGTCCTGGTCGACGCCACGGTCGCCGCCGAGGACCACACCTTCTGGGAGAACCCGTGCGTCGACCCGCGGGCCATCGTCCGCGCCTTCCTCCAGAACGTGTCGTCAGGTGAAGTGGTCTCCGGCGCCTCGACGATCTGCCAGCAGCTCGTCCGCTCGGTCCTGCTTCCGCCGGACCTGATGGCCGACCCGTCCCGCCAACTGGAGCGAAAGATCAAGGAAGCCATGCTCGCCCTCGAGCTCGACGCGGCCTACCCCGGCCAGGAGGGCAAGGAGCAGATCATGGAGTTCTTCCTGAACGAGATGTACTACGGCAACAACGGCTACGGGATCTGGGCCGCGGTCGACCGCTACTTTGCGAAGGACTTCCTCGCCGCGGTGGGTGGCCCGGATGGGCCGGATGCCAGCCCGAGCGCGGCACCCAGCGTGGCGCCGAGCGTGGCCCCGAGCCCGGGCGCGACGCCCGCCGAGCCGGCTCCCGATCCGAACGAGGTGACACCCGACGAGGCCGCGCTGCTGGCCGGCCTCCTCCGCGCCCCGTCGGAGCTCGACCCGACCCAGTACGGGGTCCCCGCCCTCGACGAGGCGGGTCAACCCATTCCCGACCTCCTCGAGGTTCCCGCCGACGCCCAGCCGGTGCTCATCCGCGACGACGTCCTGAACGACATGGTCCTGCTCGACTACCTGCCCGAGGACGAGCGCGACGACCTGGTCGGCGAGTCCGCGTTCGTGGTCGTCCCCGAGGTGCCGCAGTACCTCGCCCCGCACTTCGTGTACGCGACCCGCCGCGAGGTGGCCGACCTTCTCGGCTCGGAGGACATCATCGACCGCGGCGGGCTCACGATCGAGACGACGCTCCAGTACGCCGGCTACCAGGTCGCCGCCGAGAAGTGGGCGCAGGTCGTCTACGACATGGACCGACTGACCGATGACGAGCTGGCCGCGAAGTACGGCGCCGAGGCGCTGGGCTGGATCAACCAGCTCCAGGGCCGGAACATCGGCAACGACGCGATCGTTTCGCTGAACTACCGGACCGGTGCGGTGGTCGCCTACGTCGGGAGTGCGAACTTCTACGGCGAGGTCACCCCGCAGCACCAGCCGCAGTTCGACGTCGTCGGCCAGGCGTTCCGGCAGTCCGGGTCGGCCTTCAAGCCGATCACCTATGCAACCGGCTTCGAGTCCGGCGCCATCACCCCGGCCACGATGTTCATGGACGTCGAGACCGAGATCGTGCCCGGCTACGAGGTCCACGATGCGGACAACAACGAGCGTGGTCCGGTTCGCGTCCGGGATGCGTTGAAGTACTCCCTGAACATTCCGGTGACGAAGGCCCAGCAGCTGATCGGGACCGATACGGTCGTCACCCAGGCCGAGCGGCTCGGGCTCGAATGGGATCCGAGCCAGGATCCGCACGTCGCCTCCCTCACCCTCGGCACGATCGGGGTGAGGATGATCGACCTGGCGGCCGCCTACGGCGCGCTCGCCAACGCGGGGCTGTACCACGAGCCGTACCTCGTCCAACGGATCGTCGACCGGGACGGCAACGTCATCTACGACCATGACACCGACGGTCCGGACGCCGTGCAGGCCATCTCCCCGCAGGCGGCCTACCTCGCGACCGACATCCTCGCCGACAACACCGATCCGGCCCAGAACCCGCTGTGGGGGCCGCGATTCCAGCTCCAGACCCCGGAGGGCCGGCGACCGGCGACCCTGAAGACCGGCACGACCACCGACTTCAAGGATCTCCAGGCCTTTGGCTTCCTGGCCGCCGATGCCGATCCCGAGATCGACGAGGGCGCGATCATGACCGGCGTCTGGGTCGGCAACAGCGACTTCTCCGCCATCGACTCGGTGTTCGCCGCCGACGGGCCGACGTTCATCTGGCACGACTACATGGCCGAGGTCACGGCCCTGAACGCGCTGCCGCTCCGCGACTTCGTCCGGCCCGACGGGATCGAGGAACGGACCGTGGACCGGATGACCGGACTGGCGCCCGGCGAGCACACGACCTCGACCATGACCGAGCTGTTCATGGTCAACGGGCCCGGCCTCGAACGTGACGAGCGCCACCGCGAGCTGGCGATCGAGGCCGCGAGCGGCCTGATCTGGCAGGAAGGCTGCGGCGACTTCATCCCGGCCACCCCAGGCCCCACGACACCGCTGCCCAGCGGCGAGCCGGCCCCCGAGCCGCCGCCCGCCGTCCCGGCGCTGCGGGTGTTCCTCGACCTGGTTGGCTGGGATGCGTCCCACGACCCGGTCTGGGAAACGTCGAACCTGGCCTGGATCACCGCCAAGCGCGGCCACGAGTCGAGCATCCCGCGCGGACCGATCGGCGGGCTCGACGCACCGCTGGCGCCGACCGAGGAGTGCACGCCCGGCGAGCACCCGACCTCGACGCCGAC
>DATBLJ010000068.1:0-2521 GCA_036555375.1 Candidatus Limnocylindria bacterium | reverse complement strand
ATCGGCGACCTCGGCGGCCGGCTCGGCGGCTGCCTCGGTCGGGGCCGGGGCGGTGTCGCCTTCGGTCGCCCGCTTCTGGTCGGCGACCGCGCTCAGCACGCCGACCAGGTTCCGGAGGTTCGCGGCCAGGACCGCGGCCATCCCCGACAGCGGCGCGGCCATCCCACCAGCCAGCCGGCTGAGCAGGACCTCGCGGCTCGGCAGGGTGGCCAGACGGCCGAGATCGGCGGCGCTCACGGGCTGGCCGGCGAGCAGGCCACCGCGGAGGGTGACCACCTTGTACGGGCGGAACGCGTCCTGCAGGGCGCGGGCCAGACCGACTTCGTCGCCGGCCGTCGTCGCAATCGCGGACGGGCCGTCGAGGAGCGGCTTGAGCTCGTCGAGCCCGGCCTGATCGGCGGCGATCTTCAGGAGCCGGTTCTTCGCGACCTTGAGGTTCACCCCGTTCGCGCGCAGGGAGCGGCGGACGGTGTGCATCTCGGCCACGGTCAGGCCCCGGTAGTCGGCAACCGCCAGCGCCGAGCTCCCGCGGAGCATCTCCGCGAGCTCGGTCACTTCCTGGCGCTTGGCATCGGTTGGCATGGCGTGCTCTGGCTCCACCTATGGAAAAGGTCCTCGCCGCGGCGAGGACCAGACCCACTCGGTGGGCGGAGCGTCCTGCCTCGGCGTGCCTCGACCGGAGTCGTCTCCGGCCGATGATTAGCCCGGGCCGAAGCCCGGGTCACATCGCTGTCTTGGGCTGTTCAGTTGGGGTCCGCGCGGCGCTCCCCTACGCCTGGGCGGCGGCGAGGGCCGATGGGATGTCGACCGCGACGCCGGGGCCCATGGTGGGGGCTAGCGTCAAAGTCCGCAAGTACGTGCCCTTGGCACCGCTCGGCTTGGCCCGGTTGATGGCGTCGACGAGGGTGGCCACGTTGGCCTGCAGCTGGTCGGGCGTGAACGAGGCACGGCCCACCGGGGCGTGGACGATCCCCGCCCGGTCGACCTTGAACTCGATCCGGCCGGACTTGACCTCGGCCACGGCCCGCTCGATGTCGAAGGTCACGGTGCCGGCCTTCGGATTCGGCATCAGGCCACGCGGGCCGAGCTTCTTCCCGAGGCGACCCACCACGCCCATCATGTCCGGCGTCGCGATGGCGACCTCGAACTCGAACCAGCCGTCGTCGATCTTCTTCACGAGGTCCTCGCCGCCGACCTCATCGGCCCCGGCGCGGAGGGCGTCCTGCGCCTTCTCGCCCTGGGCGAAGACGATGACCCGGGTCGACTTGCCCGTGCCGTGGGGCAGGACCACCGTCCCGCGGACCAGCTGGTCGGCATGGCGCGGGTCGATCCCCAGCCGGAGATGGGCCTCGACCGTCGCGTCGAACTTCGCGGTCGAGACCTGAGGGAGCAGCTCGCACGCCTCCTCGATCGGGTAGCGGCGGCCGGTCTCCAGGAGCGCGCTCGCCGCGCGGTACTTCTTGCCGTGAGCCATCAGTCGCGCACCTCGATGCCCATGCTGCGTGCCGTGCCGGCGATGATCTTCATCGCCTGCTCGGTGCTGTTCGCGTTGAGATCGGCCATCTTCATCTCGGCCAGCTCACGGAGCTGCGACTGGCTGATCGAGCCGACCTTCTCCCGGTTCGGCTGCGCCGATCCGCTCTCGACCCCGGCGGCCCGCTTCAGCAGCGCGGCAGCCAGCGGGGCCATGGTCGTGAAGGTGAAGGACCGATCCTCGTAGACGGTGATCTCGGCCGCGACCTTGT
The DNA here is from genome assembly GCA_036555375.1 of Candidatus Limnocylindria bacterium. Classification (GTDB taxonomy): domain Bacteria; phylum Chloroflexota; class Limnocylindria; order QHBO01; family QHBO01; genus DASTEQ01. Next base: position 776 of record DATBLJ010000068.1, on the reverse strand, counting down.
AGCCGGTCATGCTGGCCGTCCGCTCGTTGAAGGCCTTCAGGAACTCGAGGATGTTGATGCCGTGCTGGCCCAGGGCCGGACCCACCGGCGCGGCCGCGGTTGCCCGACCGGCGTCGCCCTGGACCCTGAGGATGGCGCGTACTTTCTTGGCCACGGGAATACCTCCGAGGTGCTGGCGGGGCGGGACACGCCCCTCCCTCTACAACTTTTCGATCTGCAGGAAGTCGAGCTCGACGGGCGTCTCGCGCCCGAAGATGCTGACCAGGACGCGAACCTTGTTCCGCTCGGGATGGACCTCGTCCACGGTGCCGATGAACTCGGCGAACGGCCCGTCGGTGACGCGCACGCTCTGGCCCTTCTGGAACTGGACCTTGAACTTCGGCGCCTCGACGCCCATCTGCTTGAGGATGGCCTTGACCTCGCCCTCGCGGAGCGCGGTGGGCCGGTTGCCCGAACCGACGAAGCTCGTCACGCCGGGCGTGTTGCGCACGACGTACCACGACTCGTCGGTCATGATCATCTCGACCAGCACGTAGCCGGGGAAGACCTTCTTGTTGACGGTCTGCCGCTGGCCGTTGCGGATCTCGATCTCCTCCTCCATCGGGACGAGCACCTGGTAGATCTGGTCCTCGACACCCATCGACTCGATGCGGTGCTCGAGGTTGGTCTTCACCTTGTTCTCGTACCCGGAGTAGGTGTGGATCACGTACCACTGCTTCGTCGTCCGCTCGTCGGCGTCGGGGTCCTGGGGCTGCGGGGCCTCGCGCGACAGGCGG
>DATBLJ010000084.1:0-1667 GCA_036555375.1 Candidatus Limnocylindria bacterium | reverse complement strand
CTCGACCAGGATCTGGTTCAGCGTCTGCTCACGCTCGTCGTGCGAGCCGCCCAGGCCGGCGCCGCGCTGGCGGCCGACCGCGTCGATCTCGTCGACGAAGACGATGCACGGCGAGTTCCGTTTGGCCTGCTCGAACAAGTCGCGGACCCGGCTGGCGCCGACGCCGACGAACATCTCGACGAACTCCGAGCCGGAGATCGAGAAGAACGGCACACCCGCCTCGCCGGCGACCGCTCGGGCGAGCAGGGTCTTGCCGGTGCCCGGCGGGCCGACCAGGAGGACGCCGCGCGGGATGCGCGCGCCCAACGCGTTGAACTTCTCCGGGTACTTCAGGAACTCGACGACCTCGGTCAGCTCCTGCTTGGCTTCCTCGACCCCGGCCACGTCCTGGAAGGTGACGACCGTCTTGCTGCCGAGGAACATCCGGGCCCGGCTCTTGCCGAAGCTCATCGCCTGGTTATTGGTGCCCTGGGCCTGCCGCATCATGAAGAAGAAGAAGACGACGATCAGCAGGACCGGCAGCAGCGCGGTGACCAGCAACCCGAGCCACTGCCCGGTTGCGCTCTCCTCGACCGCCTCGAACGCGACCGGGCACTCGGCCAGGGAGCTGGCCCCAGCCGATGCGCAGACCTCAGCGAAGACGTTGATGTTGTCCGACGGCACGATGGCCGTCTTGGTCTGGTCGGTGCCCTCGAAGCTGATCGTCAGCATCGTCCCGTCCTGCTGGACCCCGGTGACGATGCCCTTCTGGGCATCGGAGAGCAGCTGGCTGTAGGTGTAGGCCGGACCCTCGCTGGTGTCCATCAGGTAGGTCCACAGCAGGGCCATGGCGAACAACGCGCCAACGATCAGGATGCTGCTGCGGACGAGTCGGCTGTTCACGGGGTCGGGGCGATGCTCCTGCTGCAAGAACGGGGGGAAGCGGCCATGAGTATAGGGACGGCCCCCAAACCCAACAAATGGGCTCCTTCGGGCTAGGCCGATCGGCTTACAGACCGATGACGATCCGCCGGCCGCGAATGCGGGCCGTTCGCCCCCGTCCGAGCTCGATGACGAGGCCGCCGCGCGGGCCGGAGGCCGCCTCCAGGACCGCCTCGATCCGGTCCGCGGCCGGCGCGGGCTCCCCGATGGCAAGGCGCAGGACCCGCCGGCCGAGGGCTTTCGGCGGCGGCTTGCGCCAGTCGATCGACCCGTCACCGTCGCGCCGTTTCGCGAGCTCCCGGGCGGCGAGGCCGTCGAGGAACGCGTCGTCATCCGCGGCGAGCCCGGCGTAGCGACCGATGGCCGCCACCGCCTCGGGGTTGAGGTCCTCGAGGACCGGCAGCACGGTGGCCCGCAGGTAGGCCCGCGCTCGGTCGGTGTCGCGGTTGGTCGGGTCGTCGCGGTAGGGCAGCTCGGCCTCGTCCAGGGCCGCGCGCAGGGCCGCCCGGCGGGCGTGGAGCAGGGGCCGAATGATGCGCCCCCGCCGGGCCGGCATCCCGCGCAGGCCGCGCTGTCCGCTCCCCCGGGTCAGGTTGAACAGCACGGTCTCGGCCAGGTCGTCGGCGGTGTGGGCCGTGGCGACCAGTGCCTCCGGACCCAGGCCACTGGCGACCCACTCCAGGAAGGCGTAGCGGGCTTCGCGCCCAGCCTCCTCGATGCCGCGACCCGTGGCGGTCGCCTCGGCG
>DATBLJ010000081.1:0-5338 GCA_036555375.1 Candidatus Limnocylindria bacterium | reverse complement strand
GGACGATGCCGAAGCCCACGTCCCGTGCGGTCGGGTGGGTCGGATCCTCGGCGGCCCGGGCGACGAGGCCGCGGAGGCCGGGGTGTGTCGTCGTTGCCAGCTCGGCCAGCCCGAGCCTGACGATGGCCCGGCTCTCCCCGGTCATCGGCGCCACGTCGGCAATCGCGCCCATCGCGGCCAGGGCCGCGAGATCCGGCGCGGACGTCCCGTGCCGTGCCAGGAGCTCGTTCGCCAGCCGGTAGGCAAGGCCGGCGCCGGTCAGGTCGGGGTTCGGGTAGCGACAATCGGGGCGGTGTGGGTCGACGACCGCGACCGCGTCGGGAAGGACGGCCGGCGGGACGTGATGGTCGGTGACGACGACGTCCATCCCGAGCTCCCGGGCGAGGGCCACCTCCGCCACGTTGCCGACCCCGCAGTCGCAGGTGACGACCAGCCGGACGCCCCGTTCGGCCAGGGAGCGGAGCCCTTCCCCCGACAGCCCGTAGCCTTCCGCCAGCCGGGACGGCACGTAGCGGTCGGCCTCGACGCCGAGCCGGCGGAGGGCGAGGACCCAGACCGCGACCGCGGTCATCCCATCGGCATCGTAGTCGCCCCAGATCGCCATCTGCTCATGAGCCGTGACCGCCCGGTCGATCCGGTCGAGGGCGAGATCGGCATCGGTCATCAGCGACACCGGCGGGAGGTCGAGCACCCCGGCATTCAGGAAGTGGGCGGCCTCCGCATCGGTCCGGACGCCGCGTCGGGCGAGGAGGGTGGCAACCGGTGGGCTGAAGGCGGCGAGGGTCGGTGGAGGGTCAATCGGGTCCGGGAGTAGCCAGGTCAGCCGGGGCGGGATCATGCCCCGCCATGGTACGGGGCGGCGCCGGTCGCGGAGTTACCGAGTCGCCTTCTGGCGGGCCTTCCGCGTGTTCGACCAGGCATCCCAGGTCACGAGGAGCTGGCTCGCGTTGAAGATCGACGAGTACGTCCCGCTGATGATGCCGAGGAGGAGGGCCAGCGTGAACGTCTGGATCGTGACCGGGCCCAGGACGAGCAGGGCGGTCAGGGTCGCGATGACCGTCACGGAGGTGTTGATCGAGCGGCCCATGGTCTGCAGGATCGAGTGGTTGACGATGGCGCCGAACGGCTCCCCGGCATGCCGGAGCCGGTTCTCGCGGATCCGGTCGAACACGACGATCGTGTCGTGGACCGAGAAGCCGACGATCGTCAGCAGGGCGGTCACGAACAGGGCATCGAATTCGACCCCGAAGAAGAAGCCGAGGATCGCGAAGAAACCCACCACGACGACCACGTCGTGGAGCAGCGCCACCATCGCGGTCATCCCGAACCGGAAGCTCCGGAACCGGTACCACAGGTACAGGAGGATGAACAGCTCGCCGACCGCGATGATGATGATCGAGGTGCGGATCAGCTCGGCGCCGATGATCGGGCCGACGGTGTCGAGCGACCGCGTCTCGGAGAAGCCGAACTGGTCCTGGAGCGCGGTCGTGAGTTCCTCGATCGGAGTGCCCTCGATGGTCGGGGGTGGAGGCGGTGTCGGTGACGGCGTTGGCGTGGCACTTGGTGGCGGGGTCGGACTTGGGGTTGGTGACGGCGTTGGGGTCGGGCTCGAGCTGGGCGCTGCCGAGCCATCAGCCGAGCCGCTCGGGCTGGGTGTGACCGATGGTGCGGGAGTGGGGGTGGGGGCCGCCGTCGTCGTGGGGATCGGCGTCGGAATGCCGCCGACGATCGGGAACTCGATCGGCGCCAGGCGGATCTCGAGGAAGCCACTGTCGACGGCCTCCACGGTCGCTTCCGGGTGGCCGAGCTCGACCAGCGCGGCCTGGACCTCGTCGGGTGCCGGGTCGTCCAGGAACCGAACCTGCCAGACCGTTCCCCCGGTGAAGTCGATCGAGGGCTTCAGCCCGCCGATGGCGATGAAGAACAGGCCCGGGATCGTGATCAGGGCGCTGAAGAGGTAGTACCAGCGGCGCTTGCCGACGATGTCGTACATCGGTCAGCGCTCCACGTGGTAGAGCTCGATCCGACGGCCCCACTCGCGGTGGATCACCATCCGGAGGAGCGTCCGGGTCACGACGACGGCGCTGAACATCGAGACCAGGACACCGATGGCGAGGACGAGGGCGAAGCCACGGATCACGCTGGTGCCCTGCCAGAACAGCCAGCCGGCGATCAAGAGCGAGCTGACGTTCGAGTCGAGGATGCTCGACCAGGCCCGGTTGAATCCGGCCTCGATCGCCGGGCCGAGCGTCTTGCCGGCCCGGATCTCCTCCTTCATCCGTTCGAAGATGAGGATGTTGGCGTCCACCGCCATACCGATGCTGAGGATGAAGGCGGCCACCCCGGCCAGGGTCAGGGTCACCGGGATGATCCGGAAGATCGCGTAGACGACCAGCGTGTAGAAGAGCAGGGCGAGGGCCGACAGGACGCCCGGCAGCCGGTAGTTCGCGATCATGAAGAACAGGACCAGCAGGAGGCCCACCGTTCCGGCGATCAACGCCTGGGTCAGGAAGTTCTGGCCCAGCGTCGGCTGGATGGCGGTGACCTCCTGGACGGTCAGCGAGACGGGCAGGGCGCCGAACCGGAGCTGGTTGTAGAGCGTCGTCTGCTCGACGGCGGCTTCCGTCCCGGCCCCGACGGTGATGATCGTCCGGCCGCCGCAGATCGCGCTCTGGATCGTCGGGACGGTGATGACCTGGCCGTCCAGGGCGATCGGCCCGGGCTGACCGACGTGGCCGGTCGTGTAGTCGCACCAGGTCTCCTGGGCTTCCGGGGTGAGCGTGAAGCTGACGCCCAGCGTGCCGCTCTGGTCGGTGTCGGGGACGACGCTCCCCTGCTGGATCTCGCCGCCGTCGAACAGGACGTTGATCGTGCCGGCGGTGATGAGGTCGACCACGTTCTGGCCTTCCTGCAGCTGCTGACCGGCGGGGTCGAGGAACAGGAGCTGGCCGGTCGAGCCGACGAGCTGGAGGACCTGGTTGCGGTCGCTGAGGCCCGGGACCTCGACGACGATCCGGGCCTGGCCGCTGGCGCCGACCTCGGTCCGCACCTGGGGCTCGGTAACGCCGAGGCCGGCCACCCGACGCTCGATGATGGTGCGGGCGAGCTCGACCCGCTCCGGGGTCGGCTCCTCGCCGTTCACCGCCTGGACCTCGAGGATGACGCTGATGCCGCCCTGCAGGTCGAGTCCCAGCACCGTCCGAACGCTGTCCGGGAGCGGGAGGAAGGTCGCCCCGGTGGATTTGCGTGGAATGGTGATGTAGAGGGCCAGCAGGGTGATCCCGAGGATCACCCAGGGGGCGATACGTCGCCAGGTCATGCGCGGTGGGAAATCGTTCAGGGCCCTCGGACAACAAACACGCCGCCATCCGGCGGCCGGCGATGAGTATACGGGCGGCCCTCGGGGGCAGCAAGGAAGCCGCCTCGCGTGCAGATTCGGGCCGCGCGCAGAGGCGCCCGGGACGTACGATGCGCGGCGCTGACTCCGCGGCTGTGCCCCCACCCGCGTGCTCGGTAACCCCTTCGCTTGACCCTTCGCAGTCGTGCCCGCCGGCGGTCACTCATCGGGTGGGGAGTGATCACCATCGCCATCGCCTTCGGTCCCGGCGCCCGGCTGGGCGCCGCCATCGAAGTGCCGCCGGCCGGTGGCTTCTACTTCCAGACCTCGGGCCCGAACACGGCCGTCACCATCGGCGACTGGTACACCGCGACGTCGGCCGGTTCCGGGGCGGGCTACCACTACCTCGAGGTCACGATTCCCTGCGGCTGGCCCGCGTCGACCCCGATCCACTTCGACCTCTTCAGCCCCGAGATGAACAACGTCGCCGGGTCGCTCGGCATTGGCGACGAGGTCCGTGGCAGCTATGACTCCACCCAGTTCGAGCTGTACGGCCCCGGCGCGACGGTTGGTCCGGGCTATGCCAACCCGGCGCCCGGAGCGGGGATCGCGGGGACGCAGACGACGTATCCGCCCGGCGCTCCGGCGGTGGCCGAGGCCTGGACCCGCTGGGTCACCCTCAGCCCGGTGAGCTGCGGGCGGTACCTCGTCCGCTCCGCGGTCCTGGTGGCGCCCGACGGGGACGATGACAACGGCTGGCGGCTCCGGGTCGGCAGCGACAACGACGGCGACCCGAACAACGCCCCGCCAGCCAACTCCGACAACCCCGACGGCATCGCCGGCACGAACGACGAGGTCATCGTCGGCCAGGTCCAGATCTCCTACCAGCACAGCACCGGCGGTGTGGCCTGCCTGACGCTGTACCAGTACATCCCGGCAGGCCTCGCCAGCGTGACGATGAACAACTTCGACATGGACGGGAACACGCGGGTCACCTACTACGCCCCGTCCGACGCGTTCGATCCCACCGGGCTGACCGGCGGGACGACAGGGACGCTCTCCGTCAACGGCCAGTGGAACCAGGGCACGATCGCCCGTGGCGGCGACGTGCTCACGAATCCGGAACCCGGGTGGTGGCGGGTCGTCAGCTGCCTGGGGGCGACGAACCAGTTCATCCAGGAGGCGCAGGCCGGCATCGGGGCCTACTTCGGTCAGCCGCCGATCCCCACGCTGGCCGCCTTCAAGTCCGATGGCGCCACCCAGGCGGCGCCGGGCGAGACCCTGACCTACAGCGTGACGGTCCTGAACACGGCCTCCGGGCCGACCGCCGGCGCGGCCCTCCAGGTCGTCGTCAGCGATGTCCTACCGGCGGGGGTCACGTTCACCGGCTGCACGATCGTGGCCCCGGCGACCGGGACCTGCTCGGAGAGCGCCGGGGTCGTGACCGCCAACCTGAACAACTGGATCAACGCCGGCGCCGGGGCGATGATCCAGATCACGGTCACCGTCAATGCGAATGCCACGGGCACGCTCGCCGACATCGCGACCGTCAGCTACGAGGACGTCCTTGGCAACCCGTTCCCGGACGTGACTGCCGCCGACAGCGACACGGTCGTCGTGCCGCCGACCCTGCCGAACACGGCGATGGCGGGCGGGCCCTTCGAAACCCTCGCGTTGGCGGCCCTCCTGCTCGTGGGGATCGCGATCCTCGCCGACGTGAACCTCAGTTCGAACCGGAGGCGCGCGCGGGTCTAGGCCAGCCGGCCCTCCCGGGCGAGGGCACTCTTCACCGACTCTGCAAGGGCCTGGCTCATCAGGGGAACGGCGGCGATGTCCTCGACCGAGGCGTCCCGCAGCGCGCGGACGCTCCCGAAGCGCTTCATGAGTGCCGCCTTCCGGGCCGGGCCGATCCCGGGCATCTCGTCGAAGATGCTCGACAGGGCGCGCCGGCCCCGGACGTTGCGGTGGTAGGTGATCGCGAACCGGTGGGCCTCGTCCCGG
>DATBLJ010000060.1:0-4787 GCA_036555375.1 Candidatus Limnocylindria bacterium | reverse complement strand
GTGACTCGATCATCTACGTCGAGCCGATCTACCTCCGCTCGACCCAGTCCAGCTTCCCCGAGTTCAAGCGGGTCATCCTCGCCGACCAGACGCGGATCGCCTTCGCTGAGACGATCGACGAGGGCCTCCGTCAGCTTCTCGGCGAGACGCAGGTGCCCGACCCGGGTGACGGAGGCGGCGGCGGAGGCGGCGGCGAGCTCCCGGATGACGTCTCCCAGCTCATCACCCTCGCCCAGGAACAGTACGACGCCGCCCAGGCAGCCCTCAACGCGGGTGACCTTGGCGCGTACCAGGATGCGGTGGATGAGCTGGGCCGGATCCTCGACGCGATCGCGGAGCTGACCGGCAACCCGGAGCCGTCGGTCGCGCCGTCCGCGTCCCCGGCGACCTGAGGATCCGGTGCGTGGCTGGCTGAGCCGGGGCGCCTTTGCGGCCCGGGTCGCGATGGACCGATCCGACCTGTGGCTCCCCGGCGCGGTGGTCGCCTTCGCCGGCGCCGGCTGGATCGTCCTGCTGCTGACCGTGGCGCCGGCGCCGGGCACGGGGGACGCGGCCTCCTTCGGCCTCCGGATGGCCGCCAGCCCGTGGTGGCCCTGGAACCTCGTCGTGCTGACCCTGGCCATCCTGTCGGGACTCCTCACCCTGCTGGTGGGCATTGCCTTCGGCGAGGTCGCCATCCTGCTCGGCCTGTCAGATCCCGCCGTCCCGATGCTGCCCCGGACGGTCCCGCGGGCGATGGCCGTCCTGCTCGGGGTGGCGCTGCCGGTGACCGCCCTGGTCCTGCTCGTCCTGTGGGCGATAGGCCCCGACCTGGTTGACGCCGTCGCCGGCGAGCGACTGCTCGCCACCGGCTGGCCGCTGCTCGTCCTGCTTGGGGCGATCGTCGTCGTCGCCCAGGCGTTCGGGGCGGTTGGGCTCCGGCTGCGCGGCCGAGCCGCGGTAGCCGCCTTCCGCGGCCGCTGGGCGCGGCTCGTTCCGCAGGCCGCCGTCACGTTCGTCGCCTTCCTTGCCGGCCAGCTGCTCACCGCGACCCTCCTCGGCCTGCTCTGGCAGCCGCTCGCGGTCCGGCTCGCGGACGGCGGGCTGGCCCAGCTGACCACCGTGTTCCTGCTGCTAGGCTTCGTCTGGATCTGGCTCGTGCTCGTCGTCCTGGCCGGGATCGGCCAGGCCTGGACGTCGGCGTGGTGGAGCGCCGAGCTGGCCGCGGAGGAGCGTGCGTGACCGAATCACAGGCCTGTCCCCGCTGCGGGACCGAGAACCGGCTCGGGGTCTCGTTCTGCGCGTCGTGCGGCCAGCGGCTGGTGGCCGCCGACGAGGCGACGATGGCCCGCCCCGGCGAGACTGCCGACAGCGCTCCGTGCCCGCGCTGCGGGGCGATCAACCGCTCCGGCGCCGCGTTCTGCTCGGACTGCGGGTTCAACATTCGCTCCGCGATGGCGGCCCCGGGCGCGCCGGTCGGCGCCGCCGTGACCGCTTCCCCGTCCGAGGCGCCGGCGACGGCACAGCCCCAGGCTCACGCCCGGGCGTGGCTCGGCCCACTCGTCCTGCTCATCGCCGCGGCCGGGATGCTGGTGGCCTGGATGCTGCCTTTCGCGATGGGCGGCGGGTCGCTGGCGGACCAGGCGCTCGGCAGCGATGGCTACGGACTGGCCTTCTGGACCGGCTACCCGGCCGATGCGAACTTCCTCGAGACGGCCTACTTCGGCCTTGCCGCGCCGCTGCCGCTGCTGTCCCTGCTCCTGGGCGTGCTGGCGGTCGCCGGCATCGTCCGGGCCGCGCCGGGCCGCATCCAGCGGGTGGGGCTCATCATCGCCGTGACCTGGTGCGCCGCGTTCGCGGCCCTGTTCGTCGTGGTCGAGATCGGATCCGGGCTCGGGGGCGGCCTGATCGGTCTGCTCCGCGGACTCTCGCCGGCGGGCCTGATCGGGTCGCTGTCAGGCGTGATCGGCGCGATCGGCGGACTGACCCGCCTGGCTGGAGGCTAGGCCGCCGAACCAGTCTCCTCGAGGGCGGGCTCGGGGTCGGGCGCGTCCTGGGCCGGGGCACGCGACGCCCGGGGCTTGGCGCGGGAGCGGGTCGAGACCGGCTCGGCCGGATCGGCGACGGTCGGCTCCCCGGCCAGCAGGGCGGCTGCCTTGGGATCCATCTTCGCGAGGCCGCCCTCGGCGTGCTCGTGGAGGCGATGGATCTCCTCGAGCCCGTCTCCGGGGACCTCGTCGCTGAAAATCGCGATGAAGACCTCGACCACGGTCGGGTCGAACTGGGCGGCCGCGTGGCGGCGCAGCTCGTTCAGGGCCTGGGTATGGCTCAGCGCCGACTTGTACGGACGCTCGTGGACCATGGCGTGGTACGCGTCCGCGACCGCCACGATCCGCGCGCCCAGCGGAATCTCCTCGCCTTTCAGGCCGTGTGGATAGCCGGTCCCGTCGTAGCGCTCGTGATGGTGGAGGACGATCGGCACCGCCTCGCGCATCGAGGTCGCCTGCTCGAGGATCACCTGGCCGATGCGCGGGTGCTCGCCGACGACCTGCCATTCGACGTCGGTCAGCGACGAGGGCTTGTCGAGGATCTCGCCCGGCAACGCGAGCTTGCCGAGGTCGTGCAGCAGGGCCGCGACCCGGATCCGATCCATCTCGGCCCGGGACAGCCCCATGTGGAGCGCCATGCCGATCGAGAGCGAGGCGATCATGTCGGACGGCCGGCCGCGGTGGTGCGGCTGCGGGGCCAGGACCGATGCCAGTGCCTGGGCGGCGCTGGCGCTCGCCCAGCGACCGATGGCGGCCGCCGCGTCCCGGCGTTCGGGGGTGATCGCCGCCCGGCGGACGACCGACTCGTCGGTCACGCTGCCGAACAGGAAGCTGCGGTTGCGGCCCTCGGACTTGGCCACGTACATCGCCGCATCGGCCGCATCCACCAGGCGATCGACCTGGAGCTCCGTGCTGTGGCCGCCGGCCACCCCGATGCTGATCGTGGCGTCGACGAGGATCCCGGTGGCCACGCTCATCGGGCGTCGCATGACCATCTCGCGGAGCTCCTCGACCAGGGTGAAGGCGTCCTCCGGCGTCGTCTCGGGGAGGATCAGCATGAACTCCTCGCCGCCGTAGCGGCCGAAGATGTCGCTGGCCCGGATGCTCCGGGTGATGAGCCCGGCCAGCTGCTGCAGGACGGCGTCACCGACCCGGTGGCCGTAGGTGTCGTTGATCGCCTTGAAGCGGTCGATGTCCATGAACGCGACCGCCAGCGGCTTCGAATGGCGGGTCGCCCGGTCGACCTCGTTGGCCAGCGTGCGGAGCAGGGACTCGCGGTTCGGGATGCTGGTCAGGCGGTCGCGCGTCGCCTGGGCCTCGGCGACGGCGAAGGTCCCCGCCGCGCGGTTGAAGGCACGGGCCAGGCGCCGTTCGGCCGGAACGCCGCTCTCCTTGAGCACGATGGGGGCGCCCTCGTCCACCGTCTTCTCCAGGTCCTTGGCCAGCCGGGAGAGGCGGAGGGCAAAGTAGAACCAGGTGGTGAGGGCCATGGCGCTGGCGCCGAGTCCGATGGCGAGCCCGACGAGGCCGACCATGAAGCCCCGGGTCTCCGCCGGCTGGTGGACGAGCATCGTCCCCAGCAGGGTGAGACAGACGGCCGCCACGAGGGGATAGAGGAACCCGAGCAGCCGGAGCAGCCAGAGCAACGGTGTCCTCCTGAAATCGGGCGGATGGTGGTTGCAGGAGAATCGCTCGCGGAGCGTGCGGAAACCATCCCCTGAAGGTAGGGGCGGTGCGTCTTGGAACGGGCGCGAGGAGCCGGAATAGTCCCTGGTGCGGTCTGGTGCAGTACCCACCCCGTACCTTCGGCGAGGGTGGATCTGGCCAGGGTCGCCGGGAAGGGGTTCGAACGACCATCTGCTACGATGTGCCGCGCTCGTGCGGGTCGCGCACGAATCCCAGAGTGAGGCATTTCGCGAATGGAAGGTCTGCCGGATCCGGGCCAGATCTGGAGCGATTTCACCAGCAACCCGGTCGTCCAGCTCGCCGCCACCCTGATCGTCGTCTACGTCGTGATGCTGTGGCTCGGAACCGCCTACTGGGCGTTCCGCGACATGCAGGCACGGACCGAGAACCCGATCCTTCCGTACTTCGCGTCGGCGCTGATCATCTTCTTCACGCCGCTCGTCTTCCTGTTCGCCTGGCTGATGTACATCATCATCCGGCCCCGCGAGACGATGGCCGAGGTCTACGAGCGGTCGCTGGCCGAGGAGTCGCTCCTGGCCGAGATGGAGAAGCACCGGAGCTGTCCCACCTGTCGCGCGCGCGTCTCCGAGGACTGGATCGTGTGCCCGAACTGCCGCACCCGGCTCCATCGGATCTGCCCCGCCTGCCAGCGCCTCACCGAGCCCTCCTGGTCGATCTGCGCGTTCTGCGGCACCGAGCTGCCGACCCGGACCCGACCGGCCATCGCCCCGGCGCCCGTCGCGGCCGCGACCGCCGACCGGCCTGACTACGGCACCGAGAAGGGCGCCGTCCCGCAGGCGGCGCACAACCCCTGACCGAGCGGGCCGATCCGGCCGATCCGGCCGACGCCCCGGCTTCCCCAGACCCCGACCTGACGCTCGCGCCTGATCCGGCGGCGCCCGCCGGTTGGCCGTCGCCCGACCCTCCCGCGCCGCCGGCTCCTGCCCCCGCCCAGCCGCCTGCCTGGCCCGCCTGGGTACTCGCCGGGGTCGGGCTGCTTGCCACCCTGGTCGGAACGGCCTGGCTGTTCATCGTCGCCGATGCGGGCTCGACCGACTGGATCGTGCCCGGCCT
>DATBLJ010000057.1:0-38308 GCA_036555375.1 Candidatus Limnocylindria bacterium | reverse complement strand
CCGCGAGCCGGGCTACGAGTCGACCCCGATTCCAGACATCGTCCGGGAGATGGCGGCCCTGGCCGACGGGATGAGGATGTCGGCCAAGAAGGACGGGCTGGCGAACATCGGCGGCTGGCTGGCGCTGAACGACGACCGGTGGGCCCAGCAGGCCCGCAACCTGCTGATCCTGACCGAGGGCTTTCCGACCTACGGCGGGCTCGCCGGTCGTGACCTCGACGCGATCGCGGCCGGGCTGCGCGAGGTCGTCGACGAGGACTACCTCCGCTATCGGATCCGGTCCAGCGAGTATCTCGGGGAGGGGGTCATCGCGGCCGGCATCCCGTGCGTCCAGCCCATCGGCGGGCATGCGGTGTACCTCGACGCCGCGGCCCTGCTGCCCCACATCCCTCCGCTGGCCTATCCCGGCCAGGCGCTGGCGGTGGCGCTCTACCGCGAGGGCGGGATCCGCGGCTGCGAGATCGGGACCGTGATGTTCGGCCAGCACCCGGATGGGACCGAGTCGGCGGCCGCGATGGAGCTCGTCCGCCTCGCCATCCCGCGCCGGGTCTACACCCAGAGCCACGTCGACTACGTCATCGAGGTCGCGCGCTGGGTCGCCGGCCAGGCGACCGACCTGCGCGGGTTCCGGATCGTCGACCAGCCGCCGGCGCTCCGCCACTTCACGGCCCGATTCGAGCCGTTGTAGCGTCCGCCCGGACCTGAGGGTAGGATGCGGCCGATGCGCCTCCTGACCGGACGCCGCCTCGCCGAGGTGGACGTCAGCTAACTGTCCGAGCTCGTCGCGGCCCACGCCGCGACGACGGTGGACCTGGGAACCGGTGACGGCCGGTTCGTGCTGGCTCACGCGGCCGCGCACCCCGAGCGACTCGTGCTCGGCGTCGACGCGAACGCCGACGGCATGACGGAGGCTTCCCGCCGAGCGGCCCAACCCGCAGGACGTGGCGGCCAGCCCAACGCCCGATTTGTCGTAGCCGCGCTCGAGGCCCTCCCCGCCGAGCTTGACGGTCTCGCCGACCGCGTCACGGTCCACTTCCCGTGGGGTTCGCTGCGCGCCGCCGCGGCCGGCCACGATCCCACCGCCACGGCCCGCCTGGTTCGCCTCCTGCAGCCGGGCGGCGTCCTCGAGCTGCTCCTCGCCGACGGCGAGCGCGACGCCGCGCAACCGGTCGACCCCGACACGGTGACCGGGGCATTCACGGATCTCGGTCTGCGCGTCACCGAGCTCGCGCCGGCGACCTTCGCCGACGCGGCGGCCGTCCACTCGTCGTGGGGCAAGCGACTCCTCCGCAACCCGACCGCCGGCCGCACCGCCTGGCGGATCCGGCTGGTTGCCTCAGCCGCCGAGTCGAACGGGCACGGCTAGAATCGGATCGTGACCATCGGCCAGCGCGTCTCGAACTGGCGCTACGCCCTCGCCACCGCCAACCCGCCGCCCGGCGTCCCGCTGGACGGCGTCACGAAGTGGCTGGTCGTGACCCGGGCCGCGGTGTTCAGCATGACGGTGACGTCGGGGCTGATCGGCGGCCTGCTCGCCGTCGGCGCCGATCCGGCCGCCGTGAACTACCTGTACCTCGTGATCGCGATCGTCGGCCTGGTCGCCGCCCACGCCGCGAACAACATGATCAACGACTACTTCGACATGTCGGAGGGCATCGACACCGACGAGTACGTGCGGGCCCTGTACGCCCCGCACCCGGTGCTCTCGGGCTGGCTGACGAAGGCCCAGCTGCGGAACGCGATCATCTTCGTCAACCTCATCGACCTCGCCGTCCTGGCGTTCCTGGTCTGGGCCCGCGGACCGCTGGTCGCGGTCTTTGCCTTCGCCGGCCTGTTCATCAGCGTGTTCTACGTCGCCCCGCCGATCAGCCTGAAGAGGCGGGGCCTCGGCGAGCCGGGCGTGTTCGTGACCTGGGGTCCGCTGATGATCGTGGGCACCTACTTCGTGGCCACCGGAACGATCCCGGGCTGGGTGTGGATCGCGTCCCTGCCCTACGCGATCCTGGTCACCACCGTCCTCTTCGGGAAGCACATCGACAAGATCGTGCCGGACGCGGAACGGGGGATCCGGACCCTCCCGGTGATCCTCGGGGAGCGGCGCGCTCGACACGTCGCCTCGGTCCTGATGATCGCGTTCTACCCGATCGTCATCGGCTCGGCGCTGGTGGGCTGGATCGGTCCCTGGGTCGCCCTCGTGATCCTCGCCATCCCGCGCCTGCTCGAGGTCCTGCGCCAGTTCAGCCAGGCCAAGCCCGAGTCCCCGCCCAACGCGTACGTCGGCTGGCCACTGTGGTTCGTCGGCGGTGCGTTCCTCCACACGCGCCGGGCGGGTGCCACCCTCGTCCTGGGCCTCGTCCTGAACATCCTCCTGCCGGTCACTCTGCCGTGGGTCGGATGAGCGAAGCGGTCGTCGAGGGCATCCACCTCCACGGCGAGCGCGGTGAGCCGATGCGCGTCGTCGATGACGCCGAGCTGGTCGCCGGCGAAGGGATCGTCGGGGACCGGATGAGCGGGCTCGGGATCCCCGGCACGCACGTCACGTTCATCGGCGCCGAGGGCATCGAGGCCATGGTCAGCGAGACCGGCATCCCGCTCGAGCCGCACCAGACCAGGCGGAACATCCTCGTCCGTGGCGTCGACGTGCCGGGCCTCGTCGGCCATCGCTTCCAGGTCGGGGAGGTGGTCTGCTACGGCGTCAAGGAATGCCATCCCTGCATCCACCTCGAGTCGCTCACCGCGCCCGGCGTCCGCGAGGGCCTGTCGGGCCGCGGCGGCCTGCGGGCCGACGTGGTGACCGGGGGCCGCATCCGTGTCGGCGATCGCCTCACCATCCTCGCGGACTGAGGCTGCGGCGGGCCTCTTCGCGCCGGGGTCGATCTCCCGGCGGGTGGACCGCGAGGCCCTCGTCCTGGCCGGCGGCACCTGCGCCCTGCTCCTCCAGGTCGCGCACCCGGCGGTGGCGGCCGGGGTCGACGCGCATTCCGACTTCCGGGCCGATCCATTCGCCCGCCTGCGCCGCACCCTGGGCACCAGCTGGGCGATCGCCTTCGGGGACCGATCGACCGCGGAGCGCGCGATCGGCCGGATCAATGCCGTGCACCGGGTGGTCAACGGCGTCGTGACCGAGACCGGGAGGCCGTACCGCGCCCTCGACCCGGAACTCCTGCTGTGGGTCCACGCCACACTGGTCGACACCGCGCTCCGGATGCACGACCGGTTCATCGCCCGGCTGAGCCCCGACGAGATGGACACCTACCACCGTGAGGCGGCCGAGATCGCGATCCGGCTCGGTGTGCCGGAGCGCATGATCCCGGCCTCATTGGCCGATCTCCGGGCCTGGATGGACGCCCGGATCGCGAGCGGTGAGGTTCGGGTCGGGCCGACCGCTCGGTCGCTGGCCCCGTTCATCCTGTACCCGACTGCGTTCCCGCCACGGGTCGCGTGGGACGCCGCCCACCTGGCCTCGATCTCGATCCTGGACCCGCGCATCCGGCGCCAGTACGGCCTGCCCTGGAACGCCCGCCGCGACCGAGGCGTGGCCCGCCTGGCCGCGGTCAGCCGGCGCCTGTATCCGCTGCTGCCCACCCGCGTGCGGCACGTCCCGCCGGCACGGGTCCGTGCCGGCTGAGCGCGATGCGCCGCCGACTATGATGGTCGCGCCCGTGTCCCGGTTCAGCACCCTCGCCGCGGTCGCCGTGGTGATGACCTACCTGCTCGTCGTGGTCGGCGCCATCGTGCGTGCCACGGACTCCGGCCTTGGCTGCCCGGAATGGCCAACCTGCCACGGGTCCTGGATCCCGCCGCTCGACGACCCCCACGCGATCATCGAGTGGAGTCATCGGACCACGGCCGCCCTGACCGGCGCGGTGGTCGCCCTGCTGGCGATCGTCGCCGTCCTTCGTGAGCGGGAGCGCCCCGCGCTGGTGGTGGGCAGCCTCGTGGCCGCCGGGCTGGTCGTGTTCCAGGCCTGGCTCGGCAAGGTCACCGTCGAAAGCGACCTCTCCGGCGAGATCGTCACCGCGCACCTGGCCACCGCGATGGGCCTGTTCGCGGTCCTCCTGTTCGTGTGGGTCCGCAGCCACTACCCGAGTCGCCTGACCGCCGGCGGCGGCTGGAGCGGGTTCACGATCCTCGCCGCGCTGACCGCGCTGGGCGTCTACGGCCTGATGCTGCTCGGCGCCCACGTCACGGCCACCGGCACGGCGCTCGTCTTCGACGACTGGCCGTTCATGGATGGCGGCCTGGTGCCGACACTCGACCCGGGGGTCTGGCCCCACGTCCTCCACCGCTGGGCCACCGTCGCGGTCGGATTCCTGGTGGCGAGCACGGCCTGGCTGGCGTGGCGTGCCGAGCCGCCGCGCATCGCCCGGCTCGCGATCCTGGGCGCGGGCCTGTACCTCCTCCAGGTGGTCATCGGCGGCATCCAGGTGCTGACCGATCTGGCGCCCTCGACCCAGGTCGCCCACGTCGCGGTCGGGGCCGCCGTGTTCGGGGTCCTCACCATGCTGGCGATGACCGCCCATTACGCCGGCCGGCTGGCGGCCGCCACGGCCACCGAGGGCGAGCCTGCCCCGTCGGCCCGGGCCGACGTCCTGCGTGCCTACGTGGCCCTCACCAAGCCGCGGATCATCGAGCTCCTGCTGGTGACGACCGTCCCGACCATGGTCCTCGCCCAGGGCGGGCTGCCGCCCCTGCCGCTGATCGGTGCGGTCCTCATCGGCGGCACGCTCGCCGCCGGCGGCGCGAATGCGATCAACCAGTACCTCGACCGCGACATCGACGAGCGCATGCGGCGGACCCGCAACCGGCCGCTGCCGCGCCACGCCGTCGAGCCCCGGGAGGCGCTGATCTTCGGCCTGCTGTTGAGCGTCGTCTCGTTCGCCTGGCTGGCCGTCACGGTCAACCTGCTGAGCGCGATTCTCGCCGCCAGCGCCATCGTCTTCTACGCGGTGGTCTACACCGCGGTCCTCAAGCGCTCGACGCCGCAGAACATCGTGATCGGTGGCGCGGCGGGCTGCGTCCCGGTCCTCGTGGCGTGGGCGGCGGTCACGAACACGGTCGCCCTGCCGGCCATCGTCCTGTTCGCGGTGATCTTCGTCTGGACCCCGCCCCACTTCTGGGCGCTCGCCCTCCGCTACCGCTCGGACTACGAGGCGGCCGGGGTGCCGATGCTTCCCGTGGTCAGCGGCGAGGTCGAGACCGCCCGCCAGATCCTGCTCTACTCGCTGGTCCTCGTCGGGGTGAGCCTCACCCTGCTGCCGGCCGCCGGGATGGGCCTCGTCTACCTCGTATCGGCCGTGGCCCTCGGGATCGGGTTCGTGGTGTGGGCCGTCCGCCTCCACCGGGCGCCGTCGGCGGGTGCCGCCGCCATCGGCCTGTTCAAGTACTCGACCCTGTACCTGACCCTCCTGTTCGCCGCGGTCGCCGCCGACACCCTGGTCCGCGCCGCCATCGGCTAGCTGGCGCCCTCCCGCGCCGCGTCGGCGTCCATCCGGGCCTCTTCCCGCGCGTTCCGCAGCTCGTCCTGGCGGACCCAGGCCACGATCACGAGCAGCATCGCCAGCAGGAAGGTGAGGTCGCCCCACACCCACATCAGGGTCCCCGCCGCCTGCTGGTCGGCCAGCGGGTCGGGGCCCCAGTCGCGGACCAACGTGGCGTAGTGGGGGTACAGGACGTGCGACGCGTTCATGATCGCGACCCCGAGGAACGAGTTCTGGGGCATGGCCAGGAAGAGGTAGAACAGGCGGGCCGGGTAGGGGAGCCGCCACGGACCGGGATCCGCGCCGATGACCGGGAACCAGAACAGGAGCGCGGCGCCGAACAGCATCGCGTGCTGGAGGTAGTGGACCCAGTCGACCTCGAGCGCGTAGTCGTACAGGTCGGAGAGGTGCCAGCCCCAGTTGACCGCGGCGAACAGGAACCAGGTCAGCAGCGGGAAGGTGAGGACCTTGACCGCCCGGCTGTGGAGGACGACGAGCAGCGCCCGTCGGGTGTCCTGGTCGGCGGCCCGCAGCAGCAGGGTCACCGGGGCGGCGAGGAGCAGCAGGGGAGCGGCCACGAACTGGAGGAGCAGGTGCTGGAGCATGTGGACGGTGAGCAGCGCCCCGGAGTAGGTCTCGATGGGCGACAGCAGGGCCAGCACGATCGCCGCCAGTCCGCCGCCCCACGCCCAGTGGCGGTAGACAGGTACCGGGTTGCGCGGGTGGCGCCGCGTAACGCGCCGGACGAGCCACGCATAGCCGATGGCGCCGGCGAGGACGCCGACCAGCGGGATCGGCTGGAACGACCAGGCGAACAGGACGGCCGGGAAGGTCGGCGCCGGGGGTACCGGACCGTGGGCGAGGACCGTCGCCGGGGCGGCCAAACCCACCCCCACCAGGCCCGCGACGAGGATGCCGGCGACGGTTCGGCGAGTCACGGCGGCATTCTGGTTCATCGGACCGGGAACCACATCATCGTCGCCGGCGTCTGACCACCATGCAACGCCCTCGCTCCGTCCTGCTCGCCGGCCTGCCGCTCGCCGTCGCCGTGGCCGGCTGCAGCGGAGCGAGCCCCAACCCGTATTCGGGCAACGTCCCGCACCCGGCCGGCGACGAGGTCGTCGTCCGTGTCGAGTGGACCGGTGGCTTCGTCCCCTACGAGTGGAACTTCAGCAGCCTGCCGAACTTCACGCTGCTGGGTGACGGCCGGGTCATCGTCCAGGGCCCGGTGATCATGATCTACCCCGGCCCGGCGCTCCCGAACCTCCAGGTCCGGCAGCTGACCGAGGAGGGCACCCAGTCGGTCCTGTTCCGGATCGCCGAGACGGGGTTGTTCGAGGACAGCCAGTCGTTCAACGCGGCGACCCAGTACATCGCCGACGCGAACTCGACCGTCTTCACCGTCAACGCCTACGACCGGTCGGTCGTGGTCGACGTCTACGCCCTCGGCCTGCTGACCGATGACGCCACCACCCCGGAATCGATCACCCAGGCCGAGCGCGACGCGCACGCCGCCCTGGCCGAGCTCGACGCCGACCTCCAGGACCTCGAGTCGTGGATCTCCGCCGATGACTGGGCCACGCCCGCCTGGGAGCCGTACCAGCCCACCGACCTGCGCCTGCTCGTCGCCAACGTCGACGCCGAGCCGCCGAACCCCGACGGCCTCGACAGCGACCCCCTGCCCTGGCCAGGCACGACGGCCCCCGACGAGTTGGGCGACCCCAGCCAGGTCCAGGACTTCCGGTGCGGCGTCGTGAGCGGGGACGAGGCAGCCACCTGGCTCGAGGCGCTGGCCTCCGCCAACCAGCTGACCCGCTGGTCGGCCGACGGCCACGTGTACCGGGTCACCCCGCGGCCGCTCCTCCCCGACGAGGCGCTCGACTGCGGCACGTTCACCCTCTGACGCTCGCCGCCGTCACCGCGCTCTGACAACCCGGCCCGAACGACCGGACGCGACGGGTACAATGCCCGCCGTGCCGCGGTCGAGCCACGTCGACCGGTAGGCCTGATCGGGGCGCCCCGGCGTTCGGTCCGTAGCGCCTCCCATACAGGAGCCACCCTCGGACTCATGCGAGCACGGGCACCACGACCGGTGAAGCAGCTGATCCGCCTGGCGGCGGTGGCCCTGCCCGCCCTGCTCCTGTCCGGCTGCATCTTCCCGCCCGAGCCCAAGACGACCGAGGCGGAGGAGGTCCGGATCCTCTTCCTCGTCATCTTCGCGCTCGGCGCGATCGTCTTCGTCGGGGTCGAGGGGTTCCTCCTGTACGCGGTCGTCCGCTACCGGCGCCGCGACGACCGGCTGCCGGTCCAGCACCACGGCAACACGAAGGTCGAGATCGTGTGGACCGTGATCCCGACGATCATCGTCCTGATCCTCTTCGTGACCAGCATGTTCACCCTGGGCAGCATCAGCGCCCGGAGCGACGACGCGACCGTCATCGAGGTCGAGGGCTTCCAGTGGCAGTGGACGTTCCGCTACGACACCGGCTACGAGGTGACCGGCACCCCGGGCGATCCGCCGGCGATGGTCGTCCCCGCCGGGGTCCCGGTCCGCCTGGTCCTGCGCAGCGACGACGTCATTCACTCGTTCTACGTGCCGGCCTTCCTGGTGAAGAAGGACGTCGTGCCCTTCGGCCAGGGCCAGGCGCCCAACGAGCTCGAGTTCACGATCACCGAGCCGGGGATCTACCGGGGGCAGTGTGCCGAGTTCTGCGGCGACCTCCACGCCGACATGACGTTCACCGTCGACGCGCGGAGCGAGGCGGAGTACGCGGCCTGGCTCGAGGATCCGGGCGAGCCGACGCCGACCGCCCAACCCTCGATCCCGGAGGACACCTTCGTCGTCGAGCTGAGCGCCGAGAACATCGCGTTCAGCACCCACGAGCTGACCGTCCCCGCCAACGAGCCGTTCGTCATCCGCTTCACCAACCTCGAGTCGGTCCAGCACAACGTCTCGGTCTATGACAACGAGGAGACGCTGTTCGAGGGCCAGGCGGTGACCGGCCCGGATGCCACGATCGACTACCTCATCCAGCCCCTCGACGCCGGCGAG
Source organism: Candidatus Limnocylindria bacterium (assembly GCA_036555375.1). Classification (GTDB taxonomy): domain Bacteria; phylum Chloroflexota; class Limnocylindria; order QHBO01; family QHBO01; genus DASTEQ01. The sequence continues at coordinate 29,776 of DATBLJ010000057.1, read as the reverse complement.
TACACGTTCATCTGTGACTTCCATCCGATCGCCGAAATGACCGGTACCCTGACGGCAGAGTAGGAGCGCGAACGAGACACATGGCGACCACCACCGCTACTCCCGGCAGTTCGGCCTACGAGCGCTCCTGGGTGCTCGACTGGCTGACGACGGTCGACCACAAGAAGATCGGGGTCCTGTACATCGCCAACTCGTTCCTCTTCTTCTTCTTCGCCGGTCTGCTCGCGCTCGTCATCCGCAGCGAGCTGGCGGTCCCGGGTCTCCAGTTCGTGGACGAGAGCACGTTCAACCAGTCGTTCACGATGCACGGGACGCTGATGATCTTCCTGTTCATCGTGCCGATCTTCTCGGGCTTCGCGAACTACGTCGTACCCCTGATGATCGGCGCGCCGGACATGGCGTTCCCGCGGATCAATGCGCTGTCGTTCTGGATGCTGCCCCTCGGCGGCGGGCTGATCATCGCCGGCTACCTGGTCGGGGGCGCGGCGGCGGGCGGCTGGACCGGCTACAACCCGCTGACCCAGGAGCGATTCTCGCCGGGCGACGGCACCGACCTGTGGATCATGGGCCTGGCGGTGGTCGGCACGGCCTCGATCCTGGGCTCGGTGAACTTCCTGACCACGATCTTCAAGATGCGGGCACCGGGGATGACCCTCTTCCGGATGCCGATCTTCGTCTGGACCGTGCTCGTCACCCAGGCCCTGATCCTGCTGGCCACGCCGGTCATCACCGCGGCCCTGATCGCGCTGTTCATCGACCGCAACTACGGCGGCTCGTTCTTCGACCCCTCGGTCGGCGGCGACCCGATCCTCTGGCAGCACCTGTTCTGGTTCTTCGGCCATCCGGAGGTGTACATCGTCATCCTGCCGGCCCTCGGCGTGGTGAGCGAGATCCTGCCGGTCTTCTCCCGGAAGCCGCTCTTCGGGTACGCCGCTTTCGTGTGGGCGACGATCGGCATCGGACTGCTCAGCTTCAGCGTCTGGGCCCACCACATGTTCACGACCGGCGTCGTGTTCCTGCCGTTCTTCACCTTCATGACCGCCCTGATCGCGATCCCGACCGGGGTGAAGTTCTTCAACTGGCTGGCCACCCTATGGCGCGGGTCGCTCGTGTTCACCTCGGCCATGCTGTTCGCGCTCGGCATCGTGAGCATGTTCCTGATCGGCGGCATCAGCGGGGTGATGCTTGCCTCGGCGCCGGTCGACTTCCACCTCCAGGACACCTACTTCGTGGTCGCCCACCTGCACTACGTGTTCTTCGGCGGGGCGGCGATGGGCGTGTTCGCCTCGGCCTACTACTGGTTCCCGAAGATGAGCGGCAAGCTGCTGAACGAGACGCTCGGCAGGATCCACTTCGCGCTGCTGTTCATCGGCTTCAACATGACGTTCTTCGTCCAGCACATGCTCGGCATCCAGGGCATGCCCCGCCGGATCGCGGACTACGCGCCCGATGCGGGCTGGACCGAGATGAACCTGATCTCGACCGCCGGCGCCTTCCTGATCGCGGTCTCGATGGTCCCGTTCGTGATCAACGTCGTGACCTCGCTGATGAACGGCCGGAAGGCCGGTGACGACCCGTGGGAGGGCAACACCCTCGAGTGGGCGACGACCTCGCCGCCACCCACCTACAACTTCGACAGCCTGCCGCCGATCCGCTCCGAGCGTCCGGTCTTCGACCTGCGCCACCGCGACGAGGTCCCGCACCCATGAGCGCCCAGGCGCCGGTCCGCCGCGAGGGAGGGTTCCCGATCCCGCTCGTCGGGATGCTCCTGTTCATCAGCTCCGAGGTGATGTTCTTCGGTGGGCTGTTCGCCGCCTACTTCAACGCCCGTGCCTCGTTCGAGGGGGAGTGGGGACCGCCGCCCGGAGCGCCGGAGCTCGAGATCCTGCCCATCGCCCTGCCGATCACCCTCATCCTGCTGACCTCGAGCCTGACCATGCACCTCGGGGTCCGCGCGATCAGCCGTGGCAACAGCTCCCGGCTGCGGCTGTGGCTGGTGGTCACCCTGGGCCTCGGCATCCTGTTCCTGATCGGCCAGGCCTACGACTACACCCAGATCGGATTCGGGATCAGCGACGGCGTGTTCGGGACGGTCTTCTACACGCTGACCGGCTTCCACGGGGCCCACGTCTTCGGCGGCGTGGTCGGGCTCACGATCCTCACCGCCCGGGCCGGGGCCGGCCAGTTCTCGGCCCGCAACCACGTCGCGGTCGAGGCGGTCAGCTACTACTGGCACTTCGTGGACGTGGTCTGGATCGCCCTGTTCACGACCCTCTACTTCCTGCGTTGAAGGCCCCTGACCGATGACCGACCAGCTCCTTGGCTTCCTCCTGATCGGAGCCGGCGTGGTCGCGCTTGCCGCCATCGTGGCGGGCGCGGCGCGGGGTAAGCCGCGGGGTGCCCTGCATCCACCGCCCGGCGTCCACGTCCCGCCCGGCAGCTGGCTGCCGATGATGTGGGCCGTCGCCGGCGGGCTGCTCGGGGCAGGCCTCGCCTTCAAGCCCGAGGACCAGCTCCTGAACTGGATGTTCGCCCTGCCCGCCCTGGGCCTCATCGTCATCTCGGCCGTGCTCTCGGTCCGCGCCGCCGGCCGGGAATGGCGCGAGACCGAGCACGGATCGCATGACGAGGGCGCGGCCCACCACTGAGGCCGCGGACATCCGGGACCTCGACTTCTCCCGTCTCCCGCGCTGGTGGCTGGTCGTGGCCGCCACCGTCCCGCTTGCCCTGGTCATCGGTCTGCTGGCGATCTGGGCCGCGAGCAGCGGCCTCCTGACACCCGCGGTCAGGACTGGGGATCGGGCCCCGGCGTTCGCTCTCGCCGACCTGGACGGGAACCCGGTGAGCCTCGCCGACTACGAGGGCCAGGTCGTCCTCCTGAACTTCTGGGCGTCGTGGTGCCTCCCGTGCGTCGACGAGTTTCCCGTCCTCGACGAGGCCCTGGCCGCGCATGCGGATGAGGGTCTCGCGATGATCGGGATCGTGTACCGTGACCGCTCCGAGGCGGCCCGCGAGTTCGCCGACCGCTTCGGCGCCGCGTGGCCCATGGTCATGGATCCCGCGGAGGCGGTGGCCGAGGCCTACGGGGTCTTCGGCCCGCCGGAAAGCTGGCTCATCGACCGCGAGGGACGGGTGGCGAGCCGCCAGATCGGGCCGTACGATGCGGAGACGCTCGAGGCGGAGCTGGAACGGGTGCTCGGGACCGGCGACGGGACCAGGACAGCGGAGGACCGATGACCCACGACACCAATCTCCCGGCCATCACCGACGAGTCCGCGCTGCCCGTCGTGGCGGAGGCCCCGCCGCCGACGGCCCCGGCGCGGCAGCGCCCCCAGAACGTGACGACCGGCCTCTTCCCGCTGGCCCTCGGCGTGCTGATCGTCGTCTTCGTCGCTCTCGCCTTCTGGACCCTGATGACGACCACCGGGAGCTCGCTCTAGCCGCACTTCGACGCCTCGAAAAATCCCCTCGTCATCCGGGGCGCGACTGAGTACGATCCACGCCAGCCGTCGTCGACGGCGTCAAGGAGAGGAGACCCCGATGCGCCCAATCCCGGGCCGGCGCCCGCGCCGGGTGGTCACGCCCCTGGTGGTGACCATGACCCTCATGCTCGCGCTCAGCGCCTGTGGTGGCGGAGGCGGCGACGGCGGGGATGGCGGCGAATCGGACTACACGCTCAAGGTGCTGGTCGTGAACGCCAGCGCCGACTCCCACACCCTGAGCTACTCGGGGGGCGCGCCGCTGGCCGACAGCCCCGACGAGGAGACGGTCGAGACCTGCTCGGCGATCATCGTCTGGTACGGGGTGGTTGACCCGTTCGAGCTCCTCGTCGACGGCGTCCCGATCATCGTCTCCGGGGAGCTGCCGGAAGGCATCCCGCTCGGTGGCGAGACCGACATGGTCGCCACGATCAACATCCTCGAGGACGGGACGGTCGAGGCCGACGAGGGCGACTCGGTGCGCGGCCAGGCGGTCGAGGCCGGACGCAACATCAATAAGCCGGCCGCCACGGGGATCTGCACCTAGGCTGAGGCCCGGGCCTGGTCAGGCGGTCGTGGCCTCGTCGGCGGGGTAGCGGGCCGCCACGTACGCGTCGAGGATCTCGAGGAAGCGGGGGACGATGTCGTCGCCCCGCAGGGTCGTCTTCAGGGCGCCGTCCACGTAGACCGGGGCGACCGGCTCCTCGAAGGTGCCCGGCAGGCTGATCCCGATGTCCGCGTGGCGGCTCTCGCCCGGGCCGTTCACGACGCAGCCCATCACCGCCACCCGGAGGTCCTCGACACCCGGGTGGTCGGCCTTCCAGACCGGCATCTGCTCGCGGAGGTGGGCCTGGATGTCGCGGGCCATCTCCTGGAAGAAGGTCGAGGTCGTCCGCCCGCAGCCGGGGCAGGCGGACACCTGGGGCACGAACGAGCGGAGCCCCAGCGACTGGAGGACCTGCTGGGCGACCTGGACCTCCTCGGTCCGGTCACCGCCCGGATCGGGCGTCAGGCTCACCCGAATCGTGTCGCCGATCCCCTCGGCCAGCAGGATGGCGAGCCCGGCAGTCGAGCCGATGATCCCCCTGGCACCCATCCCGGCCTCGGTCAGGCCCAGGTGGAGCGGGTAGTCGCAGCGGGCGGCCAGGAGCCGGTAGATCTCGACCAGGTCCGGGACCCCCGAGACCTTGGCGCTGATCAGGATCCGATCGTGGCCGAGCCCGGTCTCCTCGGCCAGTGCCGCCGAGCGGAGCGCGGACTCGAGCATCGCATCGATCATCACGTCCCGGCTGTCGCGCGGCTCGGGGCTCGCAGCGTTGGCGTCCATCAGCTCGGTCAGGAGCTGCTGGTCGAGCGACCCCCAGTTCACCCCGATCCGGACCGGCTTGTCGTTCGCGATGGCGACCTCGACGATCGTCCGGAACTGCTCGTCGCGCCGCTTCGTCCCGACGTTGCCCGGGTTGATCCGGTACTTCGCGAGCGCCGCCGCGCAGTCGGGGTACTTCGTGAGGAGGAGATGGCCGTTGTAGTGGAAGTCGCCGATGATCGGCACCCCGACGCCGAGCTTGTCGAGCTTGTCGCGGATGACGGGGACCGCCTTGGCCGCCTCATCGGTGTTGACGGTGACCCGCACCAGCTCGGAGCCGGCGTGGGCGAGCTGGGCGACCTGGATGGCGGTCGCGTCGGGATCGGCCGTGTCGGTGTTCGTCATCGACTGGACGACGACCGGGTGGCCGGAGCCGACCAGCACGCCGCCGATGTCGACGGTCGTCGTCTGGCGCCGGTTCGGCGCGTCGGTGAAGGCCTGGCTCATGGCTGAACCGAGTGTACCGATGCGCGGGGACCACGGGTCGTCGCGGCTCGTTCTACTTGCGTACTTGCGCAAGTGATGATACGATGGCGCCGGTTCCGCGGACCTTCCGCGGGCTAGACTGCGACCCGAGGACATGACCACCACCGCCACGCCCACCAACGGCCAATCGCCGGCCGTCGACCTCTCCCATCCAAAGCTGGCGATCATCGGATCCGGCCCCGCCGGGCTGACCGCGGCGCTCTACGCCGCGCGGGCGAACCTCGCCCCGCTCGTGTTCGCCGGCAACGCGCCGCTCGGCCAGCTGATGATCACCTCCGACGTCGAGAACTACCCCGGCTTCCCCCAGGGCATCCTCGGGCCGGAGCTCATGGATCTGTTCCGCTCGCAGGCCGAGAGGTTCGGCGCCCACCTCATCGAGGAGGACGTCACCAGGGTCGACCTCAGCGAGCGCCCGTTCAAGCTTTGGGTGCGCGAGGACCTGTACCTGGCCGACGCGGTCATCGTCGCAACCGGGGCCAGTGCCCTGTGGCTGGGCCTCGACAGCGAGGAGCAGTTCCGCGGCCGCGGGGTCAGCGCCTGCGCGACGTGTGACGGGTTTTTCTTCCGCGACCGTGACGTGGCCGTCGTCGGAGGTGGCGACACCGCGCTCGAGGAGGCCCTGTTCCTCACGAAGTTCGCGAACAAGGTCACGATGCTCGTCCGCCGCGACGAATTCCGCGGCTCGAAGATCATGCAGGACCGGGCCTTCGCCCACCCGAAGATCGACGTCAAGTGGAACCGGGAAGTGGCCGAGGTCATGGGCGACACGACCGTCAACCAGCTTCGTGTCCGGGACACGACCGATGGGTCCGAGGAGACGATGGACGCCCAGGGACTGTTCATCGCGATCGGGTACAAGCCGAACACCGACCTGTTCGTCGGCCAGCTCGACCTCGACGCGCGCGGATACTGCGAGGTGGCGGGCCGCGGCCCGGGCGAGACCTCGACGAACATCGAGGGCGTGTTCGTGGCGGGCGACGTCCACGACCATCGCTACCGGCAGGCGGTCACCGCCGCCGGTGAGGGCTGCAAGGCCGCCATCGACGCCGAGCGCTGGCTCGAGTCGGTCGGCGAGCACGTCGCGACCACCGCCACCAACTGGTAGCCGCTTCGCGAGTCGCCGGGCTCAGGCCTCGAGCTGGGCGAGCAGCTCCGGGGTCAGGTTCTCCCACCGCGCGTCGACCAGGTGCTGGAGCGTCGTCCGCCATCGGGTGTCCGCCGCGAATGCGATGTCCAGCTCGCGCCGCGCGCCGGACAGGTCGCCGTGGCGGAGATGCTCGATGCCCATCCAGAAGACGAGCTCATAGGCGTCCGGCGCGCGGCGCCGCGCCTCCGCGTAGCGGGTGGCATTGGTCACCTCGTCCTCGGTCTCGACCAGGGCATAGCTCTCGTACAGGTCGACGAGGCGGCGGAGCTCGGGAACCGGGTTCGGATGGTCGTCGACCCGTGCGTCGAGGACCTTGCCCCGCCATGGCGCTGCCTGGACCGAGCCCTCGACGATCATGATCGCGCTGCTCTGGCGGCCCCGGACGTCGCCGCCTTCGGCCTCCGCCGCCTCGAGCGCCCGGATCAATCGCTCGCTGAAGGGCGCACCGTCGGCGAGGGCGGCCTCGTAGGCGGTGGCCATGGCCGGCCAGCAGGTGTCCCGCTCGAGGAGGTTGCCCTGGACCGTGAACCCCTCGTGGATCTCGTGGCCGGCGGCGGGGATCGTGTTCTGGCCGGTGAACGCCGCGGCGCCGCCCTCGCGGTCGACGACCCCGAGCTGGCGGACCTGCGCGTTCGGGTCCGATGCGACGAGCGCGGCCACGACCTGCTCCGCGCTGCGCCCTTCGCGGAGGAGCTCCAGCCCGAGCGGACCGAACGAGACGTCGACCTGGGCCTGGGTCGCGATGGCGCCGACGCCGGCCTCGAGCCATGGCACGACCGGCCCGACCCCGAGGAAATGCGATTGCACGGCGACGCCGAGCTGGCCGGTCTCGGGATCGCGGGCGACGATGCTGTAGGTCATGCCCGGAGGGTAGCCGCCCGGGCGATGGCCAGCCACGCCTCCAGCGTGTCCTCCGCCGGCAGTCCGCGCACGACCACGGTGTCCAGCGCGGACCGATAGGCGACGAGCTCGGCGGGCACGGTCTCGGGCTCGCCGGCGATGCCGATGCGCGTCTCGCCGCGGGCGGCCTGCTCGTCGAGGACCGACCGATACGACCCGCCGTAGCCGTGGTAGCGGCCCTGCTCGGCGGCAACCCGCCCGGCGGCGCCGGCGCCCACCGCCACGCGAACGTAGGCGGCCACCCGGGGCGCGACCCGGTCGACAGCGGCTGCCGCCGCGCGGATGGCGTCGCGACGTTCCCCCGCGAGCTGCGGCCCCGCCCAGTTCAGGAGGACGACGTCGGCGACCTCCCCGCCGAGCGCGGCCATCCGCGGACCGACCGCGGCGAGGCCGATCGCCTGGCCGGGCAGGAGCCGGCGGAGCTCGCTGATCGCGTCGCGCATCGGCGCCAGGGCACGTCCCGACCCGGTACCCACCCCGAGGGTCAGCCGGTGGGGATCGATTCCCGAGGCCTCGACCCGCCCCGCGAGACGCGCGGGCGTGGTGTCGCTCAGGGCGATCACCCCGACCGCGAGCCGCAGACCGGGGGCATCCGCGCCGAGTGCGGCGAGCGTCGTCAACCCGTCCGCGCCGGGGATCTCGTTGCTCCACGCCTCGTCGTAGCCGAGCCGCGCCAGCTCGGCGCCGAGCTCGGGCAGCCACGGCCGGTCACCGGCGGAGAGGCCGAACGCGAGCCGGGGCGGAGCGGTCACGTGGCCGCCGGTTGATGTGTGTTTGCGATTCGGGCGTAGGCTGGCATCAACCCGAACGTGCAGCCCGATTTGAGGAGGAACCCATGCACCTGTTCATCATCGCGCCCCCCAACAAGCCCGGTGCCCTGGCCGGCGTCCTCGATGGCATTGCCCAGCGCGGCGTGAACATCACGACCCTCGGCGGTGCCACCTGGGGCGACAGCGGATCGGTCGCCATCCAGGTCAACGACGACGAGGGCGCCCGATCCGCCCTCCAGGAGTCCGGTGCCAGCTTCACCGAGTCGGCCACCGTCACCGCCTGGCTCGACGATCACCCGGGGAGCCTGGCCGCGACGGCCCGCGCGCTCGGCGACGCCGGCGTGAACATCGAGGCCATCGTCCCGGTCGGCATGCAGGACGGAAAGGTCGGCGTCCTGTTCGGGGTCGACAACGCGGAGGCAGCCAAGGCCGCGCTCGGGGTCTAGCCCAACCGGTTTGACCTAGTCCGTGCGCGGGCCGAGCGCGGCCCTCGCGACATCTGGGATGTCGGTCACGAACCCCCACAGGCCGGCTGCGGCCAGCTGCGCCATGCGTTCCGGATCGTTGACGACGTAACAGCCGACCCGCGCATTCCACGAGGTGGCGAGCGCGATGTTCGGCGCCGGATCGCCACCGAGGTCGGGGTCGTAGGGGAACACCGCCGCGTGGCCGTGCTCGACGACCCACTTCAGCCCGCGTTCGAACGAGTCGCCCGGGACGAGCAGGAGGCCGGTCGGGATGTCGGGCGCCAGCTCCCGGACGCGGTCGATGGCGACCTCCTGGAAGCTCATCACGGTCACCTGCCGCGCCTCGCGGACCGCAGATCCGGCCAGAGCCTCGACGACGCCCTCGACGGCGGCCGGGGCCTTGATCTCGACCGCCAGCCCGATCCCCGCCGGCAGCCAGGCGAGCACCTCGGGAAGGGTCGGGATCGTCATCCCCTTCCCGCGGAAGGGGTACTCGCCGTTCTCGCCGGGGAACGCCCAACCGGCGTCCGCGACCTTCACGTCGGCCAGGCTGGCCGTGGCGACCGTGGTCGTCCGGTCGGTGGTCCGGTCCAGGGTCGGGTCATGGATGACCGCCAGGTGCCCATCGGCGGTGAGGTGGATGTCGAGCTCGATGGCATCGGCGCCGGCCTGGACCCCGGCCTGGAAGGCCTCGAGGGTGTTCTCGGGGATGGCGCGAGACGCCCCCCGGTGCGCGACGACGAGGGTCACGACAAGTCCGGGATTGCCGAGCCGATGACGTCGGGTTCGTCCGCGCCCGCGGGTGGTTCAGGCACACCACGGAGGAGGAAGAACCCGATGGCCATCAGCCCGAGGAGCGAGAAGATGGCCACCTGGTATGCCGCGGTTCCGAGTGGCTCGAGCAGGAGGTTCACGATGAGCCCGTAGAGGAGAGGTCCCGTCACCGCGCTGAGCTTGCCGACCAGGCCGTACAGCCCGAAGAACTCACCGACCTTGTCCGGCGGCGAAAGGCGGAGCATGAAGACCCGGTCCGAGGTCCACACCCCACCCAGCGCGGCGCCCAACAACACGCCGGCGATGAAGAACGTTGGCACGCTCAGGTAGATCCCTCCGATGAAGAGCCCAAGCACCCACGTCGCGAGAACGATCATCAACGTGCGTTTCGGACCGATGCGCTCCACCATCTGGCCCCAGATGAGGCTGGCAATGACGGCCGCCACCGTCAGCGTCAGCAGAACGAGATTCGCCTCGGCCTGGGTGAACCCGATCGCCTGGGTTGCGAACACCGCCATGACAACGATGACCGTGTTCACCGGGTCGGTGTAGAAGAAGCGTCCGACGAGGAACCGGCCGAGCCCGGGGATCTGCCGAACGTCTCGCACGGTGGTTGCCAACTGCGACCAGGAGCCCGCGACCTCTCGAACCGAGAGGGATTTCGTGGTGGCGCTCCGCTCGTGGACGAAGGCAAACAGGGGCACGCTGAACAACGCGAACATGGCTGCCGCCAAGAGGAACGTGGCGCCGCTGGCCTCGGTCCCCAGGATGAGGATCAGGAGGGCAACGAAGATCGTTCCGAGGTAGCCGATCGCGACGCCCACGCCCGACATGCGACCTCGTGCGTCCGTTCGCGCAACGGAGGGCAATGTGGCGTCGTAGTAGATCAGCGCGGCCTGATACGCAAAGTTCGTGACGGCGAAGAGGCCGAGGCCGATGGCTGCCGCGGCCGCGCCCTCGGGCACGAACGCAATGAGGGCCGTACCGCCGATGCAGATCACGGTGAACACCAGGAGGAACGGGAGCCTTCTCCCAACCGTGTCGCTCGCCGCGCCGAGGATCGGCGACACGATGGCGTTGAGCAGGACGCTGACGGCGAACGCGACCCCGAACCAGAATTGCCCGGCATCGGGCCCAAGCCGGTCGACGGTCCACAGGCCCATCGCGTAGGAGACGACGGCATACGAGTAGATCGTGTTCGCGAAGTCGTACAGGGCCCACGACAGGCCCTCGACCGGGCTCCCCGACCGGGTGAGGTTGCCGAGGCCGCGCCACCAGGTCGCTGGCGCGAGCGCGGTCACGGGACGGGCAGCCCCTGCATGCGGCCGATCATAGCCGCGGCGGGTTTTCAGAAGGTCGGCTAGAGTGGCGCGCGGATGTTCGCCGCGCTTGGCCGATTCACCTACCGATTCCGGCGCTGGATCCCACCCATCGGCCTCGCTGTCGTCATCGGGCTGAGCGCGTGGGCCAGCGCGAATGGCGGCGACCTGTCGCAGGGTGGCTGGCAGATCCAGGGGTCCGAATCGGCGACCACCGAGGCACTGCTGGCCGATCGGTTCGGGGTGCAGGCGACCGCGATCTTCGTGATCCTCGAGGATCCCGACGGCGACGCCGCCTCGGCCGCCTTCCAGGACACCGTCGCCGCGGCGGTCGACCCGCTCAACGGCGATCCCGCCGTCGACGAGATCATCACCTACGCCGACACCCAGGACGCCCGGTTCCTCTCGCTCGACGGCGCTTCGACGTTCGCTCTCGTCCGGCTGAACTCGCCAGACGACGAGGCGGTCGAGGACTCACGCCGGCTGGTCGAGCTCGTCGAGCAGCCGACCGGGGTGGAGATGTGGGTCACCGGCGTGCCGGTGGTCTACGACGAGTTCAACGCGGTCATCGAGGCCGACCTCCAGCAGGCCGAGCTGATCAGCCTCCCGATCGCCGGCGCGATCCTGATCGTCGTCTTCGGAACGCTCGTCGGGGCCGGCCTGCCGCTCCTGATCGCCGGTCTGTCGCTGGCAACGACCTTCGCGGCGATTGCCCTGATCGCCAACCAGACCGACATGTCGATCTTCGTCACCAACCTCGCGACGATGATCGGCCTCGCCCTGGCCATCGACTACTCGCTGTTCCTCGTCAGCCGCTTCCGCGAGGAGCTACTGCACCACGACGTCGAGGAGGCGGTCGAACGGACGATGGCGACCGTCGGCAAGGCCGTCGCGGTCTCGGGCATCGCGGTCGCGATCGGCCTCGGCGCGTTGACCGTGTTCGAAGCCGAGGCCCTCCGGTCGATGGGCATCGGTGGGGTCGTCGTGGTGGTCGCCACGCTGCTCTTCGGACTGACCGTCCTGCCCGCGCTGCTCGGGATGCTCGGACACCGGGTGAACCGCCTCAAGGTTCCGCTGCCGCGCGCCCTGCGCTCGGTCGAGGACGACCCGGTCGAGGCGGAACGTCGGCACGGCCACGGGTTCTGGTCGCGGATCGCTGCCCGGGTCATGCGCCATCCGGTCGCCATCGGCGTACCGATCCTCGTCCTGCTCCTCATCGCCGGCACGCCGTTCCTCCACATCCAGCTCTCGACCGGCGGCAACCTCGAGGACCTGCCGGACACGCCGGCCAAGGAGGGGTTCATCATCCTCCGCGACGAGTTCCCGGGCGGTGACACGGACCCGATGATCGCGGCCGTGACGTACGACGGGGTGAACGATCTCGCCGACGGCGGCCTCACTCCGGACCGGCTGGCCGATCTGCAGGCCTACGTCGACGAGCTCGCCGTCCTCCACGACGTCCAGGAGGTCGAGAGCGTCCTCGACCCGCCGGCGGGCATCCCCGCCGACCAGTACCTCGCCATCCTGTCGGCGCCGGCGGACCAGTGGCCGGCCGGGCTCGCCGACTGGGTCGCCCAGACCGTCGCCGGTGACACGACCAAGGTCACCGTGTTCTCGACCCTGCTGCCCGACTCCGAGGCCGGGCGCGGCCTGGTCGAGGAGGTCCGCGAGGTGCCCGATCCGGCCGGCTCGACGGTCGGGGTCACCGGCCTCGCCGCTCGATCGGCCGACTTCATGACGAGCTTCCGCTCGAGCATCCCGGTGGCGGTCGCCATCGTCATCGGCGTCACCCTCGTCGTCCTGTTCCTCACCTTCGGATCGGTCTTCCTGCCGGTCAAGGCGGTCCTGATGAGCCTGATCTCGATCACCGCCAGCTTCGGGGCGCTGGTGTGGATCTTTCAGGACGGAAACCTGTCGGGCCTGCTGAACTTCGAGGCCAGCGGCTCCCTGGCTGCCTGGCTGCCGATCCTGATGTTCGCGATCCTGTTCGGACTGTCGATGGACTACGAGGTGCTCCTCCTGTCCAGGATCCGCGAGCGGTGGGTGGCGACTGGCGACAACACCCGCTCGGTGTGGGAGGGGATCGGGATCACCGGTGGGATCATCACGGGGGCGGCGCTGATCATGGGCGTCGTGTTCCTCGCCTTCGCCCTGTCCGACGTCCTGTTCCTGAAGGCGATTGGCTTCTCGATGGCGCTCGCCGTGCTCATCGACGCCACCCTCATCCGCGGGATCCTGGTGCCGGCCTTCATGCGGGTCATGGGCCGCTGGAACTGGTGGGCCCCGGCCTGGGTCCAACGAGCGGTCGCGAAGCTCGGCCTCTACGAGGGACCCGCCAAGCCGCCGTCGACGCCTTCCCCACCGGAGCAGGCCCGCGCCTGACCTCGCCGGACGCTAGCCTTGACCTCCCAGCCCGTCGCGGAGGTCAGCCCATGCAGCGCTCACGATCCGCCCGTCGCGACCCCTACCGCCACCCGGTCAACATCCGCTCCTTCGACGAGGCGTCCCTCGGCGACCGCGTCGCCGACCGGGTGGTCGCGTTCATCGGGTCCTGGACGTTCCTGATCATCCAGACCGTGATCGTCATCATCTGGGTGGCTGGCAACGTCTACCTCGTGTTCAACTTCGACCCCTACCCGTTCATCCTCCTGAACCTCGCGTTCTCGACCCAGGCCGCCTACGCGGCGCCGCTCATCCTCCTGGCCGGCAACCGCCAGGTCGAGCGCGACCGGATGACCCTCGAGCACGCCGCCGAACAGACCGACGTCGAGAAGGACCAGAACGACGAGCTCATCGAGGGCAACCGGGAGCTGCTCCAGCGCATCGAGGAGCTCGAGAAGCGGATCCTTGACCGCCTTCCGGCGGCGAGCTGACCGATGAGCCTGCCGCTGAGCGGGGTCACCGTCCTCGACTGCTCGCGGGTCTTCGCCGGGCCCCACGCCACGATGCTGCTCGCCGACCTGGGCGCCGAGGTCTGGAAGCTCGAGCCGCCGGCCGGCGACGAGACCCGGGGCTGGGGGCCGCCGTTCTGGGGGGACCCGGACGAGCGACGGAGCGCGTACTTCGCCTCGGTGAACCGGAACAAGCGGAGCATCGTCGTCGACCTGAAGACCGATGCCGGGCGCGAGGTCCTCGATCGCCTGGCCGGACGAGCGGACCTGCTGATCCACAACTACCTGCCGTCGGTGGCCGCGCGGCTGGGCCTCGCGCCCGGACGCCTCCGGGAGCGGCATCCGCACCTCGTGGTGGCCGTCGTCCGCGGCTTCCCAGGGAGCGGGCCGGAGGCCGAGCGCCCCGCCTACGACCTCGTGGCCCAGGCCTGGAGCGGGCAGATGGCGGTGACCGGCGAGCCCGACGGCGGACCGATCAAGATCGGCGTCGGGCTCTTGGACCTGCTGGCCGGGCTCGAGGCGGCGGTGGCCGGGCTCGCCGGGCTGGCGGCCCGGGGCCTGCGGCGGGATGGCGAGGCGGCGGCCGGCCCGCCGGCCGCCCAGGTATCGGTCAGCCTCGTCGAGGCCGCCGTGGCGGGCCTGACCAACGTGCTCGGCTACCACCTCATCACCGGGCAGGAGCCCCGGCGCTGGGGGACCGGGCACCCGGACATCGTCCCGTACCAGGTGTTTGCGGCCCGCGACGGGCATGTCGTGGTGGCCGTCGGCAACGACGAGCAGTTCGCGCGCCTATGCACGGTGCTCGAGGTCGAGCCCGAGGAGGCCTGGTCGACCAACCCGGGACGGGTCCGCGACCGCGAGGCCGTCCTCGCGTGGCTGGCACCGGTCATCGCCACGTGGGCGCGCGACGACCTGGTGGCGGCGATGACCGTGGCCGACGTACCCGGCGGACCGGTGCATGGCGTCGGCGAGGCGGTATCGGCGATGCGTCGCATCGAGCCCGACTGGGTCGCGACGATGTGGGGGATCGAGATGCCGGCATCGCCGATCGTCGTCGACGGCGAGCGCCTGCCGTGGCGCCTGCCGCCGCCCCGGCTGGGGGAGCACACCGACGAGATCCTCCGCGACATCGGCTACTCGCCGGATGGCATCGTGGCACTGCGAGCCGCCAAGACCGTCGCCTGAAGCGCGGCCACCAGGGCTGAGTACTGGTCCCGGGTACTAGCCGGGACGTCCGATTGGGTCACTGTTCCGAGCGTCCGAAGTGCGGTGAAGTACGGACGCGTTCGATTGGCTCCATTACTCAAGGCCCGGAGATTTCGAACTCCTAGGGGGTCGCGCCTAGGGAGTTGAATCCATTTCCCAGAAGTCGCCCAGGGATCGGGCCAGTACGACACACCTAGTCACGGCTGTCCGCCGGCTCGGCGAGCTGCTGCTCATGCTGCTGCCCGTCGCCGCCCTGGTGGTGGCGGTGCTCGGCCCGCCCGGCGCGGTCCGCGGCGCCGTCCGCACCTGGGACGGCGGGGCCGGCAACGGCCTGTGGTCCGACCCGATCAACTGGTCGTCGAACCTCGCCCCGGGCGCCGGCGACACGGCCCTCTTCGACGGGACGAACACCTCGAACGTCGCGATCAACGCCAACGTCTCGGTCCAGGGCGTTTCGATCGCGGCGGGCTACACCGGGACGATCACCCAGAACCCCGGCTTCACCCTGACCGTCGGCACCGCGGCCTTCATCCAGGCCGCCGGGACCTTCGTCGGTGGAGACTCGGCCATCACCGTCAACGGCGCGTTCACCCA
The DNA here is from genome assembly GCA_036555375.1 of Candidatus Limnocylindria bacterium. GTDB lineage: Bacteria > Chloroflexota > Limnocylindria > QHBO01 > QHBO01 > DASTEQ01. The sequence goes on along the minus strand of DATBLJ010000057.1, from coordinate 14,377 downwards.
GAGCGCGGGGTCCTTCACCAGCACCAGCGGCACGCTCACCGTCACCGGCAACTTCACGCTCTCCGGCGGGACGTTCCTCCCCGGCACCGGGACGGTCGCGTTCTCGACGAGCTCGGCGACCCTCGACGTGGTCACCATGCAGAACCTGAACAACGTCCAGTTCGTGTCGGGCACGAAGACGATCGCGGCCGGCGACACGATCGTCGCGCTGGGGACGCTCTCGCTCATCAACGGGGCGGTGAACACCGGCACGTTGGCCGCGCAGGGCAACATCGACGTGGCGGCGACCTTCACCACCGCGAGCAGCGCCGCGCTGCTGGTCAACGGCGCCGGCGACCAGACGATCACCGGCAACCACACCGTCACGGCCGGTGACCTCCCGGCGCTCACGATCAACAAGCCGTCGGGCAACCTCACCTTGTCGCCGGCCGGCACCGGGATCCTCCGGACGACCCACAGCTGGACCTTCACCGCCGTCCCCGGTACGTTCACGACGGCCGGCAGCACGGTCGTCTTCGCGGGGGGGACCATCACCGGATCCCACGCGCTGGCCGGCGTCGATATTCGCGGCACGGTCACCCTGGCGGCTGGCACGACCCTCACCGCGAACGGCCCCCTGAACCTGTTCAGCGGGACCCTCAACCAGGCGGCCGCCACGGGCACCCTCGCCGCCCAGGCCAACGTCGACGTCCAGTCCGGCTTCACCGGCGGGGGTTCGGCGACCCTGCTCCTGAACGGCTCCGGCGCCCAGACGCTGACCGGCTTCCACACGGTCACGACTGGCGCGCTGCCGGTGGTGAACATCAACAAGCCGTCGGGTGGGTTGACGATCGCCGGCACGCTGCGGACCAGCGCGAACTGGACCTACACCTCGGCCCCGGGCGGGCTGACCGTCACCGGGAGCACGCTCAGCTTCGTCGGCGGGACGATCACCGGCTCACATACCGTGAACAACGTCGAGATCCGGGGCAACGTCACCCTGGCCGCGGGCACCACGCTCACCGCGGGCGGCAGTGTCAACCTGTTCAGCGGCACGCTCAGCCAGGCCGCGGCGACCGGCACCCTGGCTGCCCAAGGCAACGTCGACGCCCAGATTGGCTTCACCGGCGGAGGTTCGGCCACGCTCCTCCTGAACGGTTCGGGCAGCCAGACGCTGACCGGCTTCCACACGGTCACGACCGGTGCCTTGCCGGTCGTCGTCATCAACAAGCCCTCGGGCGGGCTGACGATCGCCGGCACGCTGCGAACCGGCGCGAACTGGACCTACGCCGCCGCCCCCGGCGGGCTGACCGTGACCGGGAGCACGCTCGCCTTCGCCGGCGGGACGATCACCGGCACCCACGCCCTGAACAACGTCGAGATCCGGGGCAACATCACCCTGGCGGCGGGCACCACCGTGACCGCGGCCGGCAGCGTCAACCTGTTCAGCGGCACGCTGAGCCAGGCCGCGGCGACCGGCACCCTCGCCGCCCAGGGCAGCGTCGACGTCCAGATCGGCTTCACCGGCGGCGGATCCGGGACCCTCCTCCTGAGCGGCAGCGGCAATCAGGTCCTGACCGGCTTCCACACCGCCACCGTCGGCGCGCTGCCGGTCGTGAACATCAACAAGCCGTCGGGTGGGCTGACGATCGCCGGCACGCTGCGGACCGGCGCGAATTGGACCTACACCGCCGCCCCGGGCGGGCTGACCGTGACCGGCAGCACGGTTTCGCTGGTGGGGGGCACGGTGACCGGAAGCCACACCCTGAACAACGTCGAGATCCGGGGCAACGTCACCATCGCGGCGGGCACCACCGTGACCGCGGGCGGCAGCCTCAACCTGTTCAGCGGCACCCTGAGCCAGGCCGCCGCGACTGGCACCCTCGCCGCCCAGGGCAACGTCGACGTGCAGATCGGCTTCACCGGCGGCGGTTCGGCGACCGTTCTCCTGAACGGGGCCGGCAACCAGACCCTGACCGGCTTCCACACGTCCCTCGTCGGCGCGCTGCCGGTCGTCCAGATCAACAAGCCGTCGGGGGCACTCACCATCGCCGGCACCCTTCGGACCGGCGCGAACTGGACCTACACCGCCGCCCCCGGCGGGTTGACCGTGACCGGTTCGCTGGTGGCCTTCGTCGGCACCCAGACGATCAGCGGCACGCACACCCTCGAGAACGTCGACTTCCGGGGCAGTGGCACCAAGACGATCGCGGTCGGCACGACCCTGACCGTGGGTGGCCTCCTCACCCTCGACGACGGCACCCTGACCACCGGCACTGTCGCCGCGCAGAACAACGTGACCCAGGCGGCGACCTTCGACGGCGGCTCGACGACCCTGCTGTTCGACGGAACGGGCGCCCAGACATTCACCGGCTCGGCCACGACCGCCGCCGGGGCGCTGCCGGTCGTGGTGATCAACAAGCCATCGGGCACGCTGACCCTGGTCGGCACGATTCGGACCGGCTCGAACTGGACGTGGACCGCCGGCACGGTGGACCCCGGCTCCAGCCTGGTCATCTTCGCCGGAACGCAGACGATCAGCGGCAACCAGTCCTTCTGGGACGTGGACTTCCGAGGGACCGGCGTCAAGACGATCGCGGCCGGGACCACGCTCACCGTGAGCAACCTGCTGACGCTCGACGACGGCACCCTCAACCAGGCCGCCGCGACCGGGACGCTCGAAGCCCACGGCAACCTCATCCAGGCGGCCACGTTCGACGGTGGCAGCGCCACGCTCCTCATCAACGGCACGGGCGCGCAGACCTTCACCGGCTCGGCCACGACGGCCGCCGGGACGCTCCCCGTGGTGAACATCGCCAAGCCCAGCGGCACGCTGTCGCTGGTCGGCACCATCCGGACCGGCTCGAACTGGACGTGGACCAGCGGCACGGTGAACCCCGGCACGAGCCTGCTCATCTTCGCCGGGACGCAGACGATCACCGGCAGCCAGACGGTCTGGGACATGGACTTCCGTGGCACCGGCGTGAAGACGATCGCCGCCGGGACGACCATCGTCGTCAGCAACCTGCTGACCCTCGACGACGGCACCCTCAACACCGGGACCGTCGAGGCCCACGGCAACGTGACCCAGGCGGCGACGTTCGACGGCGGGAGCGCGACCCTCCTGTTCAACGGAACCGGGAGCCAGACCCTGACCGGCTCGGCGACCACCGTCGCCGGAGACCTGCCGAACGTCCAGATCGCCCCGGGAGGCTCGCTGACCCTGGTCGGCACGGTCCGGCTGAGCACCGGCTCATGGACCTACCTCAGCGGGACGTTGAACGCGGGCACCACCCTCGTCGTGTTCGACGGCGCCGTGACGATCACCGGAAGCCACGCCTTGAACGACGTGTACCTGATCGGGAACGGCAGCAAGACGATGGCCGCGGGCACGACCCTCATCGTTCCCGGCACCCTGACCCTCGACAACGGCAGCCTGGACGTGGGCACGCTGTCGGCGACCGGCCCGGTCACCCAGCTCGCCACGTTTGACGGCGGCAGCGCCACGCTTCGCTTCGACGGCGCCGGCACGCAGACCTTCACCGGATCTGCCACGACCACCGCCGGCGACCTGCCGAACGTCCAGTTCGCCTCGTCCGGCACCGTCAGCCTCGCCGGTACGCTCCGCCTGAGCACCGGCTCGTGGACCTACACCAGCGGCACTCTGGACGCCGGCACGAGCCTGGTCGTGTTCGACAGCACGGTAACGATCACCGGGAGCCACACCCTCCACGACGTCGAGCTGCGGGGTGGCGGATCGAAGACGGTCTCCCTCGCCGACACCCTCGCGGTTTCCGGCCAGCTGACCCTGACCGATGGCGACCTGGATGGCGGCACGATCGCGGCCCTCGGCGACATCAGCCTGCTCGCCACGTTCGACGGCGAGACCGGGACCCTGCGGATCGCCGGAACCGGGGACCAGACGCTGACCGGCTTCGCCACCGCGGGCAGCGACGCACCCGACATCGTCATCGACAAGTCGTCCGGCACCCTGCACCTGCTCGGCACCATTCGGCTCACGACCGCGGACTGGACCTGGGTCGCCGGCGCCGTCGACCCAGGCACGAGCCTGCTGATCCTCGACACCGGCACGACGATCAGTGGGACCCACACCCTCCATGACATCCTGCTCCAGGGAGGCAGCCACACCGTCGGCGCCGGTGTGCCCACCGCCGCCGGCACGCTCACCCTGGACAACGGGACGATCGATGGCGGCACTCTCGGCGCGACTGGTGACGTGATCCAGCTGTCGACGTTCGACGGCGGCACCGGGACGCTCGAGCTCCGGGGCACCGGCCCCCAGACGTTCAGCGGGTCGGCGACCACCACCGCCGGCTATCTACCGGACCTGCGAATCGACGCCAGCGGTCCCCTGAGCCTGGTCGGCACGATTCGGACGGCGAATGACTGGACCTACGTCAACGGTGCGCTCAGCCCCGGCACGAGCCTTGTCGTGTTCGAGGCCGGGGTGACGGTGAGCGGGACGCACACCCTCCACGACGTCCTGCTTCGCGGCGGCGCGCACAGCGTCGGGGCCGGTACGCCCACCAGCGGCGGGACGTTGACCCTCGAAAACGGGACGATCGATGGCGGCAAATTCGGCGCGGCCGGCGACGTCGTCCAGAACGCGACCTTCGACGGCGGCAGCGGGACGCTCGAGCTGACCGGCATTGGGCCCAAGACCTTCACCGGCCTGGCGACGACGGTGGCCGGGGACCTTCCGGACGTGCGGATCGACGCCGGCGGGCTCCTGACCCTGGTCGGGACGCTCCGAACGACGCATGACTGGACCTACGTCGGCGGGGGCGTCGACCCGGGAACGAGCCTCGTCGTGCTATCCGGCACACTGACGGTGGACGCCGGCGCAATGAGCTTCCATGACGTCACGGTGAACGCCGGGACGACGAGCCTCGCCTCCGACCTCGACGTGAACCACGACCTCGATCTCGTCGCCGGGACCATGTCGGCGGGCACCGCGACCCTGTTCGTCGGGGGCGACATGACCGTGAACGGGACGTTCAATCCGGGGACCGGCACGGTCGTCTTCGACGGGGGCACGCCCCAGGTCCTGTCCGGGACTTCGCCGCTGGCCTTCCATCACCTCACCATCACCAACGGCTCAGGCACGACGACCACCGAGGACCTGGACGTCGCCGGCACCCTGACCCTCGACGGGCCGTTCGACATCAGCGGCCAGACGCTCGGCATCCAGCACGCGATCGCCGGCACCCTCGCCAACCTGGCCGCCAATCCGGCCTCATCCCTCCAGATCACGGGCAGCGGGGCGGGGATCGTCGTCCCGGCCACGCTCGTCCAGCTGGCGAACCTCGTCCTCGACAACCCGAACGGGGCGGCGCTCGCCGGACCCATCACCATCGGTACCCAGCTCACCCTGGCCACCGGCGTCCTCGACGCCGGCCCGTCGCTGGTCGTCATCGACCCCGCCGCGACCGTCGTCCGGACCACGGGTCACGTCGCGGGCGCCCTCCAGAAGACGGTGCCCATCGGCATCGGCGTGAACGCGACCTGGGAGATCGGCGACCTGGTCGACTACAAGCCGGTCAGCTTCCACTTCGACACGGTCATCGTGCCCGGCGCCATCACCGTGGCCGAGACCGCCGGTGAGCACGCCAACCTGGCCGCCTCGATGATCGACCCGAGCGCCGATGTCAACCTGTGGTGGTCGGTCGTCAACGCTGGCGCGATCTTCGACACCGTCGATGCCGCATTCACCTGGGCCCCGACCGATGTCGACCCCGGCGCCCAGACCGATGCGTTCGTCGTCGCGAAATGGGACGGCAGCTGGGTCCTCCCGGCCGGCGGCGCGGCGAGCCCGACCTCGGTGACCGCCTACAACCTGACCTCGTTCAGCGAGTTCGCGATCGGCGAGCTCCAGACGGGTGACGACACCGACCTTCCCGACACGGCCCAGCCGCCGATGACGGCCATCTCCGAGGCAACGCTGGCCCTGCTCAGCCTGCTCATCGGACTCGTCGTCTTCCTCGCCGGCATCGCCGTCGTCCGCCGCATGCCCCGCCTGGTCGGGCGCTGACAGGACGCGACCCTGGATCAGCGCCCGGCCAGGTCCTCCACCAGCGGAGCCATGGCCTCCATCGCCGGACCCGGGATCACGTAGTAGCTGATCCCCAGCCGCTCGCGGCGTCGCTCGAGGACATCACGCAGCCGCGCCCGCGTCCCGGCCAGGACATATGGACTGTCGGCCAGCCCGGCGGCGGTGGCCATGCCCCCGGCGACCACCGAGGCTGGAACCGAGGTGCCACTGCCGACCATCCCGGCCGCGCCCAGGAACACGCTCAGCTCGATCCGGTCGAAGCGTTCGCCGGCGGCTGCCCGAACGGTCGCCACCTTGTCGGCCAGCGCCGACTCGGTGGCCTGCCGGATGATCGGCCGGCCGGAGGGGCTGAACTGGGGGATGAAGCTGATGATGTCGGCCCGCTCGGCAGCGATCCCCAGCAGGCGCGGCCCGCCCCCACCCAGCATGACCGGGATCGGCGCCTGCACCGGCGCGGGGGAGAGCCGGGCACCGTGGACCCGGTACGCCGCGCCCACGTGGGTCACCGTCTCGCCGGCGAACAGGCGTTGGATGATCCCGAGCGCCTCCTGCATCCGATCGATCCGCTGGCCGGGCGGGTCGTAGGGAACGCCCAGCTGCGTGTAGTCGCTCACCCGCCAGCCGGCCCCCAGCCCGAACTCGAGCCGTCCACCCGAGAGGACGTCGACGGTGGCCGCCTCCCGGGCCAGCAGCAGCGGGTGGCGGAAGTCGTTGGCGAAGACGTAGGAGCCGATGCGCAGGCTCGTCGTGACCGCCGCGGCGCCCGCCAGGGCCGGGATCGGTGACAGCTGGCGGGTCAGGTGGTCGGTGACGAGCAGGACCGCGTAACCGAGCGTCTCGGCGCGCCGGGCACGGTCGAGGTAGGCGTCGCCGCGGTCGGCCACGCTCGAGGTCACCCCGAATCGGAACGGACGCATGTGGCGCCAGTGTGCGCGAAGCGGCGATTGAACCTTTCGTGTCCGGGTGGTGCTCGATGGGTGTGACGCATCGTTTGAGGTCGTGGACATGCATTTGATCGCGCGCCCGCCAGCCATTGCCCTGGTCGCTCTGGGTGCTGTCGCGTTGGCTGCCTGCGCGTCGAGCGACGCCGGCGAGCTGCCGCGCAACCCGGCCGCCTACGTCGAAGGGGGAACCTACGCTCCGGCCTTCGACCCGGCGAACTTCGAGCACCCCGTCCCGAACCCGTACTTCCCGCTCGAGCCCGGCACGCGAACCGTGTTCGAGGGCGACGAGCACGTCGAGGTCACGGTGACCGACCAGACGCGCGAGATCGCGGGCGTGACAGCCATCGTCGTCACCGACCAGGTCTTCATCGATGGCGAGCTGGTCGAGGACACGATCGACTGGTACGCGACCGACAACGCGGGCAACGTCTGGTACCTCGGGGAGCAGACCGCGGAGTACGAGCACGGCCAGGTGACGACGACCGCCGGCTCGTGGGAAACCGGGATCGACGGCGCCCAGCCGGGAATCGCGATGCTGGCCGACCCCCAGCTGGGTGACGCGTATCGGCAGGAGTTCTACGCCGGGGAGGCGGAGGACGTCGGCCAGGTCCACCTGCTCGGCGAGTCGGTGACCGTCCCGGCGGGCGCCTACGACGACGTGCTCGTCACCGAGGACTGGACGCCGCTCGATCCCGACATCCGGGAGCGGAAGTGGTACGCGCCGGGCGTGGGCGTCGTGTTCGAGGAGATCATCGCCGGCGGAAGCGGCGCGTTGAGCCTGGTCGAGGTCGGCTCCGCGCCCTGACCGGCCCGGGTACAGTCTCCCGAACCGGAGGCTTGCCCCATGCCCGAGACCGACCACGACCGCCACATGCGGCGGGCCATCGAGCTGGCTCGCCAGAGTGCCATCGTCGACCGCACCGGGAGTCCCTTCGGCGCGGTGATCGTCCGCAACGGCGCGATCGTGGGCGAGGGCGTGAACGCGGTCCCGACCTCGAACGACCCGACCGCCCATGCCGAGGTCGTCGCCATCCGGAACGCCTGCGCGGCCCTCGGCACCTACGAGCTGACCGGCTGCACGGTCTACACCACCGGCGAGCCCTGCCCGATGTGCTACGCGGCGGCGTGGTGGGCCCGGATCGACGAGATCTACTACTCGTCCACGATCCAGGACGCGCTCGCCTACGGCGCCTTCGACGACGAGGCGATCTACGACGCCGTGACCAGACCGGGCCCCGAGCGCAAGGTCCCGGCCCGTGAGCTGCTGCGCGAGGAGATGCTTCCCGTCTGGCGCGAGTTCGCCGCCATCCCGGACCGAATCCACTATTGACCTTTTCCGCCCGGGAGCGGCGAAAGTTGTGCAAAAACCCCTTCCCGGCGGCGGACGAAAGTCGTAGACTCGGCGAGCCCTTCGAGTCCCCGCGGTTGGCTTCACGGCCGGTCGCGTTCGGGGGGTACGGAGGCACGGATAACGGTGTTTCATCGAAGTCGGTGCTTCCACCGGGTGCTGGTAGCGTAGGAAGCGGAGGTAAGCGCCCGCTCCGGCGCGCAAGCGGCTCACTGCCACCGCCTGGTTGGCCCCCGACAGGGTCGAAATACGTTGTCGGGGACGACCCGGATGACTCGGTGACAAGGTCGCGGGCGAGTCGGCTACAGTCGGGAACCGGTGGGTCCTCACTCTCACGGGTGTGACTCGAACTCGACTGGACCGGCCTACGGTCCTGGTTCGGCGACGGGCTCGTCGCCGGGCGGCACTTCAAGTCAGGCGTCGCTAAAGAAGTCCGATAGAGGCCCGGGCACCAGGCCCATCGTCCCGCTTGGATGATGGACGTGGGGTTTCGATCCGAAGTCGGGCGCGGCGCACGGAGCGTCAATTTGTCCGGCGTGAAAACCGGACCGATAGGCGACCCGATAGGGGCCGCGGTGATCCCCGCAAGGGGTTTGCCGAGGCCCCTGCGCTGTTTCTAGGCTTCGAGCCGCTCCCGGATCACGGTCGGGAACTCCGGGAAGTAGCGACCGATCACCGGCAGGTCGAATCGGCCGAGGATGGACCCTCGCGGCTCCCGCTCCAGGAGGAACGCGAACGAGGCCTCCACCAGCTGGGCCGGCGTCGTGCCCGGCGGGGCCAGATCGCCCAGGACCCCGGCCTCGACCGCGACCTCGTGATGCGTCGCGCCGGCGTCGTCGCCGACGGTGACCTGGCACGTCCATCCATCCGTCACCGGAGCGCAGGACACGTGGATCGAGGCCATGGTCGGCCGATTCTAGCCGCGCGTTCGCCGGCTCCCGCGGCGCCGATCCGGCGTACCGTGGACCGGACGTCGCCCACCGCCAGAGGAGTCGCAGATGCCGATCGTCGTCAAGAACCTCGACCAGCCGGACGAGGCGTTCGCCTACGGCGATGCCGGAACTTCGGGCTACACGATCGTGGTCGACTCGATGGTCTCGCGGTCGGTCCTCCATCCCGGTTGGAGCTGGGACGAGTACGTCAAGCCCTTCACCGACGGTGACCAGAGCTGCACCCTGACCCACCACGAGTACGTCCTGTCCGGCCGGATCCGGTACCTGACCGATGAGGGCGACGAGGTCGAGGCCGGTCCGGGCGACCACCTCTGGATCGGACCCGGCCACCGCGCCTGGGTCCTGGGCGACGAACCGTTCGTCGCGATCGACTTCGACATCGGCGAGCCCGAGGACGACGAGGAGGACTAGGCGGGGTCCGTCGCCAGCTTCTGAAGCTGGTCGGCGTGCTCCTCGAGGTGCGCGACGACGAACCGCTCGGTGATCTCGGCCACGGTCATCTCGCCTCGCCGGGGATGGAGCCCACGCGCCGCCCAGGCGGCATCGTCCAGCCCCACCAGGTAGGTCCGCAGCCGGGTCAGCGACCCCGCCAGGCGAGCCATCTGCTCGGCCGGCGGCTCGTGGCGCCCGGACTCGATGGCGCCCACCCGACCCTCGTCCGCGACCGACCGGCCGAACGGCACCGGCTCGACCCCTCGCGCCGCACCGGTCACGACCCGCGCCATCTCGCCCTGCCAGTAGGGGACGAACTCCGCGACGTGGGCCCAGGCCTGTCCGGCGTCCCACTGCTCCCCGGTGGCCGGGTCCGGGTCGGTGAGGCCCGGCGGCGGGTCCTCGGCGAAGGCCGCCAGGCGGCCCTCCGCGACCGCCATCCGGGCGAAGAGGTCGTTGTGGCCGGTCATCGTGCAGCTCTCCCTTCGGGCCGGCTCACGACCGGCGTTCGCAGCTCCCCGAGGCGCTCGATGCGGAGCGCCACCTCGTCCCCCGGTTCGAGCCAGCGCCCGAATCGCTCCTCGCGCACCTCGAGCAGGCACCCGGTCCCCACCGTCCCGCTGCCCAGCAGGTCGCCCGCGCGAAGCCGGACGTCGGCCGACGCCCGGGCCAGCATCTCCCCGAACGAGAAGTGCGCCGCCGACCACGTCCCGCGACTGATCTCGGCCCCGTTCACGTCGGCCGTCATCTCCAGGGTGTAGCCGGTGCCCGACCGCGCATCGGTCAGCTCGTCGGGCGTGACCAGCCAAGGACCGATGCTGGTGGCGAAGTCCTTGCCCTTGGCCGGGCCCAACCGGACCGTCGTCTCCTCACGCTGGAGGTCGCGCGCCGACCAGTCGTTCAGGACGAAGTAGCCACCAATCGCCTCTTCCGCCCGCTCGGCCGGGAGGTCGATGGCCGGGGTGTCGACCAGGGCGCCGACTTCGAGCTCGTAGTCGAGCTCGACCGATCCGTCCGGCGCCCAGACCGGATCGCCGGGCCCCCGGATCTCCGAGGTGTTACCGAAGTAGAAGATCGGGAGCCGGAACCATGCCTCGGGGATGTCGTGGCCGCGGCGCTTCCACATCGTCCCGACGTGTTGCTCGAACGCGTAGAAGTCGCGGAGCGAGGTCGGGACCAGGATCGGCGGTCCGAAGGCGAGGTCGCCCCCGTCGCTGATGGCGTCGTCGTCCGCCCCGCCGCTCGCAACGGGATAGCCCTCGACCAGCTCGGCCAGGGCGTCGACCCGTAGGCCGCGGGCGAGGTGCGCGTCGATGGTGGTCACCGGTTGCCGGTAGAGGACCGCGTTGTGGGCCCGCCGGGGATCAGCCGCGCCGAGCACGGCCCGGGCCGTCTCGAGGTCGAGCCAGCGCTGGCCCTCCCCGTCGAGGGCGGCCGCGAGCCGCCACGGGGTGCCAATCGGGGCGGTTCGAGCACGGACATGAGCGAGGCGCATCGGCAGCGAGTGTACGCGGCGCGATCGGTACTTCCGGTTCATGGTGCGTTGCTGGGCAGTTGGGTACGGTCCGGCCCGGATGTCGGAGTTGGTGAACCAGGGGGTCGCCGATCTGCCGGTGGCCGGCCTGTCCGACCCTCGGCGGCTTTCGCGCGTCCGGCGCGCGAGCGCGCGGCTTCGTCCGACGCGCCTCCGCGTGTTCCGTCGGATCGGCCGCGACCCGTTCACCGTGTACACCGCGCTGCTGGCTCCGGTCGCGATTGCGGTCGCTTCCGTCAGCTTCTTCGCCGATGACACGGCCTCCGCCATCCTGCTCAGCATCGGGTTCATCGCCATCCAGGCGGCCGTCGGGCTCATTCCGCCCCGCTACCGGGTCCTGACGCCGCAGGGCTGGTCGTTCCTCCGCCTCGCGATCGCCCTCCTCTACGTCTGGGCCCTGGTGAACACGGTCGGCGGGCCGGCCCGACCCCTGTTCGCCCTCTACCTGCCGGTCGTCGTGGCCGCGGCTGCGCTCGGCACGGCGCAGGCGATCGTGATCGGCGTCACCGCGGCGGTCATCTACCTCGTCCCCGAGCTGGCGCGGCTGCTCGATCCGGCCGCGGTGCTCAACCCGCTGGCCGTCGCCGAGCTGACGCCGCGCGGCGTGGCGCTGGTTGGCATTTCGACCCTGCTCGCGATCGGCACCCGCCGGCTCGTGTCCCGGATGGAGGAGATCAACCTCCAATTCCGGTCCGCGGCGATGGCCGAGCGGCGCCGATCCCGCCAGATTGCCGGTCTCGAGGCGGTCAGCCGCCTGCTCGTGACCGCCGGCGCGACCCCCGAGCTGCTCCAGCAGGTCGCCGACGTCATGGTCGAGAAGTTCGGCTATGCCCACGCCGTGATCTTCATGGCCGAGGGGGATGGCCTGAAGCTGGGCGCTCAGCGCGGCTACACCTTCGACGTCTCGGGCTTCGACGCCCGGACCGGCGTCGTCGGCCGGGCCGCGCGGTCCGGCGAGATCCAGCTCGTCCAGGACGTCGCGGCCGACCCGGACTACGTGGCCGGCGACGAGCGGGTCGTCAGCGAGATCGCCGCGCCGATGACCCTCGACGGGGTGCTGCTCGGCGTCCTGAACATCGAGTCCATGGACCCCAACCCGCTCGACCGGACCGATCGCGACCTCGTGGCGACGATGGCCGGCAAGATCGCCGCGTCGCTGGCCCTGGCCCGCGACCGTCAGGCGCTCGCCGACCTGGCGGTGCGTGACGCGCTGACCAGCCTGCACAACCGACGCTACTTCGACGAGGCGTTGGGCCGGTTGCTCACCGCCCGGGCCGCGATGCCGGCCTCCGAGCGCCGCCCGATGGCGGCGATCCTGTTCGACCTCGACCACTTCGGGAGGTTCAACAAGCTCCACGGGGTCCAGGTCGGCGACCAGGCCCTCCGCGTCTTCGCCCACGCCCTTCGGGAACGGCTACGCCAGACCGACCTCGCGGCCCGGTACGGTGGCGAGGAGTTCGTCATCGTCCTCGACGGCGCGGACCGCGACCAGGCGGTATCGGTCGCCGAGGAGATCCGGGCCCGGCTCGGCTCGCGGACGATCCCGGCCGAGGACGGCGCCCCCCTGCGGCTGACCGTGTCCGCCGGCTGCGCGGCGCTCGACGACGACGAGCCGACCGGCGAGGCCATGCTCCGTACCGCCGACGTCGCCCTGTCGATGGCCAAGCGTGGCGGGCGCGATCGGGTCGTCGCCGCCTAGGACGCCGCGAAGGGCTAGGCGATCCGCTCCGCCAGCCAGGCGAGCGCCATCGGGTACCGGTGCTCGAGATCCGAGTGGGTGCCCTCGACCAGCTCGAACTGCACGATGGGCGCGGTGACGCCGATCTTGTCGAGCTCCCGGCGGAACGCCTCGGCGCCCAGGTCGAGGAAGTACTCGTCCTTCCGGCCGGCGTCGATCCAGATGCCCCGCAACCCGCGGAGCGCGTCGGCGTGGCCGGCGACCATCCGGACCGGGTCGTTAGCCAGCCAGCGATCCCAGATCTCGGGGATCAGCTCGCCGGTGTCGAGGTCGAACGGGATCCGGACGGTGCCGTCCGAGTCGGCCGAGTAGCAGGCCGCCATGCACCACATGTTCAGCGGGTCGTAGTCGCTCGACTGGATCGTCGTGGTCCGAGCATGGAAGGCGGTCCAGAACGCGTCGAACGAGCCGTCGTACTTGTCGCGCAGGGTGCGGACTGCCTTGGCGATGTCCGGGGCGTAGCAGACCTCGAACAGGGCGTCGCCGGCGTGGGTGGCCAGCGCCCCGAAGCGGTCCGGTCGGAGCATGGGCAGGACCATCGCCCCGTAGCCACCTGACGACTTGCCGGCCACTGCCCGGTGGCGCGCCCCTGGGAGCGTCCGGTAGGTCGCGTCGACCCACGGAATGATCTCGTCGCACAGGTAGGTCAGGTAGCGGCCGGTCCCCGGGGAGTCGAGGAACTGGCTGCCGCCCAGGCTCGTCCAGCAGTCGACGCTCACGACCAGCGCCGGGGCCTGCCCCGGCGCGCTGAAGGCGAGGTCCACGGTCTCGGGCACGGTCTTCTGGAACGCCTTCCGGTTGCGCCACATGTCGAGCTGGCCGGTCAGTCCCTGGATCTGGTAGATGACCGGGAACCGACGATCCGGCTCCTGCGCATAGGCGGGCGGGGTGTAGACCGTCAGCGGGCGCCGATGCGGGTCACCCAGCGGGTTGCCGGCCAGGACCTCCGATTCGAAGACGTGGTCGTGGAACGCGCCCTGCCACTCGTGCCCCCACGGCGGCCCGACCGCGGCCCACCCGACATGCTCCGTGCCGTCCCGATCGCTCATCGACCGAGCCTACATGCTCGGCTGGTAGCCCGGATCGAGGAAGCGTTCGGGGTCGTCGCGGAACTCGAGCAGGCAGCCGCGACCGCAGAACCAGTAGGTGACGCCGTTGTGCTCGGCGACCAGGCCCTTGGCTTCGGCTTCGGCCGGCTCGACGCTCATCCCGCACACCGGGTCGTGGGGCAGGGTGCCGATCGTCGTGTCCATGAGTTCCTCCATCGGTCTCAGTCGGGTCGGATCGGGAAACGGCGGAGGCGCAGCGAGTTCGTGACCACGCTCACGCTCGACAGGGCCATCGCGCCGGCCGCCACGGCCGGGTTCAGGGTCCAG
>DATBLJ010000106.1:0-46892 GCA_036555375.1 Candidatus Limnocylindria bacterium | reverse complement strand
TGCACGGCGACCATCGGCCAGGTCAGCAACCTCGACCACGAGAACCAGAAGATCGGCAAGGCCGGCCGCAACCGGCACCTCGGCCGCCGGCCGTCGGTGCGCGGCGTGGTGATGAACCCGAACGATCACCCGCACGGTGGTGGCGAGGGCAAGTCGCCGATCGGTATGCCGCCAAAGACCCCGTGGGGCAAGCCCGCCATGGGCCTGCGCACCCGCCGCCACCAGGCGAGCGATCGGCTGATCGTTCGCCGTCGCTACGGGCGTGGGTAAGGAGACGCGATGAGCCGTTCCGTCAAGAAGGGTCCCTTCGTCGACCCCCGCCTGTTGGGTCGCATCGAGGACATGAACAAGCACAACGAGCGGAAGGTGCTGAAGACCTGGTCCCGGGCTTCGGTGATCTTCCCGGCCATGATCGGTCACACGATCGCTGTCCACGACGGCCGCCGCCACGTCCCGGTCTTCGTGACCGAGAACATGGTCGGCCACCGCCTGGGCGAGTTCGCTCCGACCCGCACCTTCCGTGGCCATGGCCGCCACACCGAACGCAGCTCGGCGCTGAAGTAGGACTCGACCGATGCGTGTCTCCGCCACCGCCAAGTTCGTCCGGATCAGCCCCCGCAAGGTCCGCCTGGTGACCGACCTCATCGTCGGCCGCCCGGTCGAGGAAGCGGCGGCCATCCTCCGGTTCCTGCCGAACGCCGCCGCCGAGGACGTGGCCAAGGTCCTGCGCAGCGCAACCGCCAACGCGGAGAACAACTTCAACCTGACGGCCGACGAGCTCCACGTGGAGTCCGCGGTCGCGAATGAGGGGCCGACCCTGAAGCGGATTCGTCCGCGCGCCCAGGGCCGGGCCTTCCAGATCCTCAAACGCACGAGCCACATCACGATCTCGGTGGCCGATGGAGGCAACAACTGATGGGCCACAAAGTGCACCCGTACGGGTACCGGATCGGGATCAACAAGCCGTGGCTGGCGAAGTGGTATGCCGACCGTGACTACGCGACCCTCCTCCAGGAGGACATGCGGATCCGCGCGCTGGTCGCCAAGCAGCTGGCCAACGCCAGCGTGAGCCAGGTCGAGATCGAGCGCGGCATCAACCACGTGACCGTGACGGTCCACACCGCGAAGCCGGGGATCGTCATCGGCAAGGGTGGGGCGAACGTCGAGTTCCTCCGCAACGCGATCGGCAAGCAGACCGACAAGAAGGTCAAGCTCGAGATCAAGGAGGTCCTCCAGCCCGAGCTCGACGCCGTGCTGGTGGCCCAGAGCATTGCGGGCCAGCTCGAGCGCCGGATTGCGTTCCGGAAGGCCGTCAAGCAGGGCGTCCAGCGGAGCATCAAGGCCGGCGCCAAGGGCGTGAAGATCCAGGTCTCGGGTCGCCTGGGTGGCACCGAGATGTCCCGCCGCGAGTGGGACAAGGAAGGCCGGATCCCGCTCGGCACGCTCCGCGCCGATATCAGCTATGGCGTCGTCCACGCCCACACAACCTACGGCCGGATCGGGGTCAAGGTCTGGATCTACCGGGGCGAGACCCTGGCCGATCTGCCCGGATCCGCCCGCACCGAGCCGCGCGAGGCGCGCAACACCCGCGCCCGGCCGAAGTCGCGCAGCCGCGCCGCGGCCCCTGCCGCGGCGGATGCCGATGGCGAGGCTGCCGCCCCGAGTGAGGCCGCCGTGGCGGTGGCCGAGCCCGAGGTGATCGCCGAGGTGCCAGTCGAGGCCGCCCCCGAGGCCGTCGAGGAGACCCCGGCGGCGGAGCCCGTCGCCGTGGCGGCTGAGGTTGCGGATGCCGACGAGGCCGAGCCGACCGAGGCGACCGGCGAGGCGCCGGCCGAGTCCGCCGAGACCCCAGAGCACGAGGCCGACGCATCGGCAGAGGAGAAGGGCTGATGCTGCTGCCCAAGCGCGTCAAGCACCGCAAGGTCCAGCGCGGACGCCGCTCCGGCCTGGCGAAGGGCGGCACGACCGTGTCGTTCGGCGACTACGGCCTGGTGGCCACCGAGGTGTGCTGGTTGACCAGCCGCCAGATCGAGGCCGCTCGGCGGGCGATGACCCACCACATCAAGCGTGGTGGTCGGGTCTGGATCCGCGTCTTCCCCGACAAGCCGGTCACGAAGAAGCCGGCCGAAGTCCGGATGGGCTCCGGCAAGGGCGCGCCCGACCACTGGGTCGCCGTTGTCAAGCCCGGCCGTGTGATGTTCGAGATGTCCGGCGTCCCCGAGCCCATCGCCCGCGAGGCGATGCGGCTGGCGGGTCACAAGCTGCCGATCTCGACGAAGTTCGTCATCAAGGAGGGTGTCGAGCATGGACATCAGTGAGATCCGCACCCTCAGCGACGCCGATCTCGCCGCCGCGCTGGCCGATGCCAAGCTCGAGCTGTGGAAGATCCGCTTCGACCTGGCCACCCGCCAGGAGAAGAACTACAGCCGCCTGCCGGCGACCCGAAAGCGGATCGCTCGGATCCTCACCGTCATGACCGAGCGTGAGCGCGCGGCCGAGCTCGCCGCCCGGGAGACCGCGTGATGGCCGGCAAGCGACGGACGAAGGTCGGGCGCGTGGTGTCCGACAAGATGGACAAGACGGTGGTCGTCAGCGTCGAACGCCTGCAGCGCCACCCGATCTACAAGCGTGTCATTCGCCGCTCGACGAAGTTCAAGGCGCATGACGAGGAGAACGCCGCCACGGTTGGCGACACGGTGCGGATCGAGGAGAGCCGGCCGCTGTCGCGCGACAAGCGCTGGCGGGTGATCGAGGTCCTGGGCCATGGCGTCGCCGAAGACGCCTCGGGCCCGATGGCCGACGAGGCGATCCTGAACCCCGAGCCGGCCGAGGCCGAGCCGGAGGCTGAAGCCGTGGCCGCGGAGGCCGAGTCCGCATGATTCGACGCCAGACGCGGCTCCGCGTCGCCGACAACACCGGCGCCCGAGAGCTGATGTGCATCACCGTGGTGGGTCGCTCCACGAGCGAGACGGCCTCGGTCGGCGATGTCATCGTCGCGAGCGTCAAGCAGGCCCTCCCGAACTCCGGCGTCAAGAAGGGAGAGGTCGTCCGCGCGGTCATCGTCCGGACGACGAAGGGCTACGGCCGCCCCGACGGCAGCCACATCCGCTTCGACGAGAACGCGGCGGTGCTGATCACGCCCCAGGGCAACCCGCGCGGCACCCGCATCTTCGGCCCGGTCGCCCGCGAGCTGCGGGAGCGGAACTACATGAAGATCATCTCGCTCGCTCCGGAGGTGCTGTGATGGCCGTTCGGAAGGGCGACACGGTGCTGGTCATGGCCGGCAAGGACCGCGGGAAGCGGGGCAAGGTCGACCACGTCACCCGGACGCGGCGCGGCCCGGCCGTGGTCGTCCAGGGCATCAACATGGCCAAGCGCCACCAGCGGTCGAAGGGCGGTCGCACCGGATCGCAGACGGCCGGAATCATCGAGCTCCCGATGCCGGTCCAGGTCAGCAACGTGATGGTCGTCTGCCCGAACTGCGACAAGCCGACCCGTATCGGTCATGCCCGGCTCGAGGACCAGCACAAGACCCGGGTCCGGGTGTGCAAGCACTGCGGTGAGCAGCTGGAGGGCAAGTCGTGACCGACGAAGCGACCCCGAAGCCCGCCCGCAAGCCCGCATCGGCCAAGCCGGCGTCGACCCGCGTCCCGCGCGCGAAGGCCAAGCCGGCTGATGCCGAGACCGAAACCGTGAACCGGGCCGAGGCCGCCGGCGACGCCCCGAAGACGGGGTCACGCCGGTCCTCCGCGCGCCCCGAGCCGAGCGGGCTGCGGGTGCGCTACCGCGACGAGGCCGTGCCGGCGATGCTCCGCGAGTTTCGCTACGCGAACCCGATGCAGGTCCCGCGCCTCGAGAAGGTCGTCGTCAACATCGGCCTCGGGGAGGCCATCCAGAACGCGAAGGCGATCGACGCCGCGGTCGGCGACCTGGCGGCGATCACCGGCCAGAAGCCGATCGTGACCCGCGCCACCCGTTCGATCGCCCAGTTCCGGCTCCGGACCGGGATGCCGGTGGGCGCCAAGGTCACCCTCCGCGGGCAGCGGATGTACGACTTCCTGGAGCGCACCCTGCGCCTCGCCCTGCCGCGGATCCGCGACTTCCGGGGCGTCTCTCCGCGCTCGTTCGACGGCCGCGGCAACTACACCCTCGGGCTGCGGGAACAGCTCATGTTCCCGGAGATCGACTACGACAAGATCGACCGCCTCCGCGGCCTCGAGATCAGCATCGTCACCACCGCCCACACCGACGAGGAGGGCCGTCGCCTCCTCGCCCTGCTGGGCATGCCGTTCGCGTCCAATTGAGCCTGAGGATCTAGACCGTTGGCCAAGAAATCGATGATCGCCAAGTCCCAGCGCAAGCCGAAGTTCCCCGTGCGCGGCCACAATCGCTGCACGGTCTGCGGCCGCCCGCGCGCGTACATGCGCCGCTTCGCGCTGTGCCGCATCTGCTTCCGGGAGCGTGCCCTCGAGGGAATGCTGCCCGGCGTCACGAAGTCGAGCTGGTAGCCATGAACGTCACCGACCCGATCGCCGACATGCTGACACGCGTTCGCAACGCGAGCGCGGCGCGCCACACCGAGGTCGTCCTGCCCGCTTCGCGGGTGAAGGCCGAGATCGCGAGGATCCTCGCCGAGGAGGGGTTCATCGCCTCGGTGGGCTCACGGACCGATGACGGCCACGACCAGCTGGTGCTGACCCTCAAGTACGTCGAGGGCCGCACGCCGGTGGTCACCGGCCTGAAGCGGATCAGCAAACCCGGTCTCCGGGTGTACGCCCGCAAGACCGAGATTCCGCGCGTCCTCGGCGGCCTGGGCGTCGCCATCCTCTCCACGTCCCACGGGATCATGACCGGGCAGCAGGCCCGGAAGCTGAACCTCGGGGGCGAAGTCCTGTGCTACGTGTGGTAGGGGGCTGATGTCGCGCATCGGGCGCCTGCCCATCTCCATCCCGGACGGCGTCGAGGTCACTCTCGACGGCCAGCACGTGCGCGTGCAGGGTCCCCTCGGGACGCTGGAGCGTGACGTGCACCCCGAGATGACCATCGTCCACGAGGACGGGATGCTCCGCATCGAGCGACCGTCCGATGCGCCGCGCCATCGGGCCCTCCACGGCCTGACCCGGTCGCTGGTCGCGAACATGGTCACCGGCGTGACCTCGGGCTTCACCAAGGTCCTCGAGATCAGCGGGGTCGGCTACCGAGCCCAGCTCCAGGGTGAGACCCTGGTCCTCGCCCTGGGCTTCTCGCACCCGGTCGAGATCGCGCCGCCGGAGGGCATCTCGTTCAACGTCGAGACCCCGACCCGGCTTGCCGTGAACGGCGCCGACCGCGAGCTCGTCGGGCAGGTGGCCGCGGCCATCCGTGCCCGTCGCAAGCCCGAGCCGTACAAGGGCAAGGGGATCCGCTACGCCGGGGAGCAGATCCGGCGCAAGGCCGGCAAGGCCGGCAAGGTCGGGGGAGCCGCCTGATGATCAAGAAGACCTCCCGCGACGCCCAGCGCCGCAAGCGCCACGCCCGCCTTCGGCTTCGCCTCGCCGGCAGCGCCGATCGGCCGCGGCTGAGCGTGTTCCGGAGCTCGCGCTTCATCTACGCCCAGGTCATCGACGACGCCACCGGGCGGACCCTCGCCGCGGCCTCGAGCCGCGAACCGGGTCTCGCCGGCAACGATGGCAAGGTCGCGGCCGCGGAGGCGGTGGGCAAGGCCCTCGCCGAGCGCGCCAAGGCGGCCGGGGTGACCCAGGTCGTCCTCGACCGGGGCGGTTATCGGTATCACGGGCGGGTTCGCTCGCTCGCCGAGGGCGCCCGCGCGGGCGGCCTCGACCTGTAGAGCGGAGAACCCATGCCACGCATCGATCCCACCAAGCTGACCCTCGAAGAGAAGGTCGTCCAGATCAACCGGGTCGCCAAGGTCGTCAAGGGCGGCCGCCGGTTCAGCTTCAGCGCCATCGTCGTCGTCGGGGACGGCCGCGGCGTGGTTGGGGCTGGGCTGGGCAAGGCCGGCGAGGTGCCGGAGGCCATCCGCAAGGGGGTCGAGGACGCGAAGAAGCACCTGATCCGGGTGCCGCTCGTGGGCACCACCATCCCGCACGCCATCGAGCGCGACTTCGGCGCGTCGAAGGTCCTCCTGCGTCCCGCGTCGGCCGGAACCGGCGTCATCGCCGGCGGCTCGGTTCGGGCCGTCGTCGAGGTGGCCGGCATCCACGACCTGCTCTCGAAGTCGATGGGCAGCACGAACCCGGTCAACGTCGTGCGCGCCACGATCGACTGCCTCGCCAACCTCCATTCCGCTGACGAAGTCGCCGGCCGCCGGGGACGCACCGCCGAGGAGCTGCTCGGCAAGCGGGGCGCCGAGGCATCCCGCAAGCCGCACGTCTACGTCGAGCGGCCAGAGCCCGTCAACTTCCCGGGAGGCCCGCGTGGCCGCTGAGCGCACCCCCGTCAAGCCGGGCACGGTCCGCGTGACCTGGATCCGCTCCGAAATCGGCCACAAGGCCGCCGCGCGGGGCACGATCCGGGCACTCGGCCTGCGCCGCCTGCACCACACGGTTGACGTCGTGGACACGCCCCAGACCCGCGGCATGCTGCGGCGGGTCGCGTTCCTGATCGAGGTCGAGGAGCCCGAGGCGGGCACCTCGAAGGAGACGGCCTGATGAAGCTCCACGACCTCAGGCCCGCGCCCGGATCGCACACCCCCGCCAAGCGGGTGGGGCGCGGCCACGGCTCGGGCAAGGGCAAGACCGCGGGACGCGGCACGAAAGGCCAGAAGTCCCGTGCCGGCTCCTCGATCCCGGCCTGGTTCGAGGGTGGCCAGACGCCGCTCCACGTCCGTACCCCGAAGCTCCACGGCTTCCGCAACCGCGGCCGGGTCGCCTATGCGGCGGTGAACCTCTCGGCGCTGACCGAGGCCGAGAAGGGCACCCTCATCACGCCCGACGTCCTGCTCCACGACGGCCTCCTGCGCCGTTCGAAGACCAAGGCGCTCCCGGTGAAGATCCTCGGCAACGGTGATGCCCCGAAGGGCGTCACCGTCCACGCCCACGCCTTCTCACGCGCGGCCCTCGACAAGCTGGCCGCCGCCGGGTCGACCGCCCAGCGCATCAGCTGGCCGGACGGCAACCCGATCGACGAGGAAGCCGAGGCGGCCGCCGCTGCCGAGGCCGAAGCCACGGCCGCCGCCCGCAAGAAGGCCAAGGCAAAGACCAAGTCGAAGTCCAAGGCGTCGACCGAGGCCGACGACGAGACCGCCGAGCCGGCCCCGACCGAGGCCAGCGCGGAGGCCACCGAAGGCGAGGAGGAAACCGGCGAGGGCCCGACCGAGTGATTCAGTCGGTCGTCACCGCGATCCAGGCGCCGGATATCCGGCGGAAGATCCTCTTCACCGCCTTCATCCTGCTGATCTTCCGGGTCCTGACCGCGGTTCCCGTCCCGAACGTCGACCAGGCGCGCCTGGCCGAGCTGTTCGCCACGAACCAGCTCCTCGCCCTGCTCGACATCTTCTCCGGCGGTGGACTGGCGACCGCGTCGATCATCGGCCTGGGCCTGAACCCCTACATCAACGCCAGCATCATCATGCAGCTCATGCAGGGGGTCATCCCCCGGCTCGGCGAGCTGCAGCGCGAGGGTGAGTACGGGCGCAACAAGCTCCAGCAGTACACCCGCTACCTGACGGTCCCGCTGGCCTTCGCCCAGGGCTTCGGCTTCTCGGTCCTGCTCCAGAACGCCGGGGTCATCCCGGTCACGCCGTTCTTCAGCTTCGAGACGATCTCGCTGCTCATCGCTTGGACGTCGGGCACGATCCTCCTGATGTGGCTCGGTGAGCTCATCAGCGAGCGCGGGCTGGGCAACGGCATCAGCTTCATCATCTTCGCCGGCATCGTCGGCCGGCTGCCCGATCAGGCGGGCCCGATCATCGGCGCGCCCGACGGCCTGCTTCGGATCGCGCCGTTCATCGTGGTCGCGGTCTTCATTATCGCGGCGGTCGTCTTCGTCAACGAAGGCCAGCGCCGGATCCCGGTCCAGTACGCCTCCCGGGTCCGCGGCCGGCGCATGTACCAGGGCCAGACCCAGTACCTGCCGATGAAGGTCACGATGGCCGGCGTCATCCCGATCATCTTCGCCATCAGCATCCTGCTGTTCCCGGCCCAGATCGCCCAGTACTTCACGACGAGCTCGAACGAGGTGGTGGCCAACATCGCCACCTGGATCAGCACCGTGCTGAGCCCGCAGACGCCGCTTGTCTACGGGGGGCTGTACTTTGCGCTGGTCGTGTTCTTCACCTACTTCTACACCGCGTTCCAGTTCCGGCCCGACCAGACCGCCGACTTCCTGCGCAAGAACGGCGGTTTCATCCCCGGCATCCGGCCGGGTAAGCCGACCGAGGACTTCCTGTCGCGGGTCGCGAACCGGATTACGCTGGGCGGTGCGCTGTTCCTCGGCGCGGTGGCGGTCATGCCGCTCGTCGTCTCGGCATTCATCCCTGGCACGGAGGCGATCCGGCTGGGCGGGACGAGCGTCCTGATCGTCGTCTCGGTGGTCGTCGAAACGATGAAGCAGCTCGAGGCCCAGATGATGATGCGCAACTACGAGGGCTTCATCCGATGATGATCGTGCTGCTCGGCCCGGTGGCCGCGGGCAAGGGCACCCAGGCCGATGCGGTCGCCCGCGACAACGGCCTCCTCCACCTGTCCACCGGCGACCTGTTCCGGCGCGCGATGCGGCAGGGCACGGAGCTCGGCGAGGTCGCCCAGGGATACATGCGCCGCGGCGAGCTCGTTCCCGACGAGATCACGGTCGCGATGGTCGGCGAGGCGCTGGGCGCTCCGAATGCCGCGTCGGGGGTCGTCTTCGACGGCTTCCCGCGGACGGAAGCCCAGGCCGAGGCGCTCGATGGCCTCCTCGAGGAGCGGGGGACGACGGTCGACCGGGCGGTCCTGATCGAGGTGCCAGAAGAGGTGCTCGTCGAGCGCGTCGCGGGCCGCTGGGTGTGCCCCACCTGCGGGACGCCCTACCACGCGACCGACGACCCGCCCCGCCAGCCGGGGATCTGCAACAAGGAGGGCGACACCCTCGTCCAGCGCGACGACGACAAGCCGGAGGTCTTCCGGGCCCGCCTCCGCGAGCAGCTCCCCCCGATGGAGGACGTGGCGCGCTATTACGACGCCCAGGGGAAGCTGGCCACCGTCGACGGCCAGCAGGCGATCGGCGCGGTCACCGCCGCGATCCGCGACGTCCTCGCCGACCTGAGCGCCTGATGGGCATCCCGCTGCGCCACGCGAGCGCCACGATCAAGCGACCCGAGGAGATTGCCCGGATGCGGGAAGCGGGCCGCATCCTCGGGGAGCTGCTCGACAAGCTCGAGCTCGCCCTCGCCCCGGGGGTCACGACTGGTGAGCTCGACGCCCTGGCCGCGGACCACATCCGCGAGGCCGGCGCCGTCTCTTCGTTCAAGGGCTACGGCTCGAACCCGCCGTTCCCGGCCATGATCTGCGCCTCGCTCAACGACGAGGTCGTCCACGGCATCCCGTCCAAGCGGCGGATCGCCGACGGCGACCTGGTCAGCCTCGACGTCGGCTGTATCTGGCAGGGCTGGCACGCCGACTGCGCCCGAACCTTCGCCGTCGGCCAGGTGCCTCCGGCCCAGATCACGCTCATCGAGGCCACCCGCCAGGCGTTGCGTGCCGGGATCGCGGCCGCCCGACCCGGCAACCGGCTCGGCGACATCGGCGCCGCCATCGAGGCGGTGGCCCACGAGCACGGCTACGGGATCGTCCGGCCCTTCGTCGGGCACGGCATCGGCTCCGCGATGCACGAGGAGCCGCAGGTCCCGAACTATGGGCGGCCGGGCACCGGGCTCAAGCTCGAGGCCGGGATGTGCCTGGCGATCGAGCCGATGTTCAACCTCGGCGGCGACGACGTCCGGCTCCTGGATGACGGTTGGACGGTGGTGACCGCCGACGGCTCCCGATCAGCCCACTTCGAGGACACCATCGCGATCGGGCCGAACGGCGCGGAGCGCCTGACCGGACGCGGCTAAAGCCCCTGCCGCCCCTATCGCCCCCGGCACGACGCGCCGGTAGACTGGAACGTCGATACCGCGCGGAACAGGCAGGAGGAACCGATGGCAGGCACCTTTGTCATTCACAAGAGCGCAAATGGCCAGTTCTATTTCGTCCTGAAGGCCTCCAACGGCCAGGTCATCGCCCAGTCCGAGATGTACAACTCGAAGTCGGCCGCCACCGACGGGATCGCGTCGGTCAAGGCCAATGCGCCGGGCGCCGAAACCGACGACCAGACTGGTGACTAGCCCCTCGTGAGCGCCGCCTTCGAGGAGGCCATTCGAGCCGGCTACGCGTTCGACGGTGCGGCCGTCGAGCTCGGGGCGGCGATGCACGACGGGGCGACTGATCCAGCCGCCCCCGTCCGGATCCCGATCGCGATGCTCAACCGTCACGGGCTGGTCGCCGGGGCGACCGGAACGGGAAAGACGAAGACCCTGCAAGTCATGGCCGAGCAGCTCTCGGCCGCGGGTGTGCCGGTGTTCATCAGCGACATCAAGGGAGACATCTCGGGGCTCGGGGCTCCCGGCGTGCCCAACGACAAGGTCGCGGCGCGGCTCGACGCCCTGGCCCTGACCGATTACGCCCCGCGGTCATTCCCGGTGGAGTTCTTCACCCTCGTCCGCGACAAGCCCGGCGTTCGGCTTCGTGCGTCGGTCGCCTCGTTTGGCCCGATCCTGCTGGCCAAGGTGCTCGAGCTGAATGAGACGCAGGAGAGCGTGCTCGCCCTCGCGTTCAAGTACGCGGAGGACAAACGCCTCCCCCTCGAAGACCTTGCCGATCTGCGCGCGCTGCTGAACCACCTCGACAGCGACGCCGGGAAGGTCGAGATGGCGGAGTACGGCGGTGTTTCCGGCGCGACCGTGGGGGTGATGATTCGAAAGATCGTCGGCCTCGAGCAGCAGGACGCCGACGCGTTCTTCGGTCAGCCCGAGTTCAACGTCGCCGACTTCCTCCGAACAAACCCCGATGGATCGGGTGTCATCAGCATCCTCGAGCTGGCGGACATGCAGGACCGGCCGGTCCTGTTCTCGACGTTCGTGTTGTGGCTCCTGGCGCGCCTGTACGAGTCGCTTCCCGAGGTCGGCGATCTCGACCACCCGAAACTCGTCTTCTTCTTCGACGAGGCCCACCTGCTGTTCCGGGACGCGAACAAGGCATTCCTGAACCAGATCGAGCTGGTGGCCCGACTGATCCGATCGAAAGGGGTGGGCGTCTTCTTCGTCACCCACGCGCCGGGGGACGTGCCCGCCGAGGTCCTGGGGCAGCTGGGGAATCGGGTGCAGCATGCGCTGCGAGCCTTCACTCCCGACGACCTCGAGGTGGTGAAGGCGACCGCCGAGACGTTCCCGGTCACCGAGTTCTACGACGTGCGTCGCGAGCTCACTGAACTCGGGATCGGTGAGGCGCTCATCACCGGGCTGAGCCCCAAAGGCGTTCCCATGCCCACGGTCCGAACCATGATGCGACCCCCGATGTCGCTGATGGCCCAGCTTGACGCGGCCGCGTTCAACGGGGTCGTCGGGGCGTCATCGATCGCTCCCCGCTACGCGGAGGACGTCGATACCGAGTCGGCTGAGCAGGTCCTGGCCGAACCATCGGTCGACGTGCACGACCCGGCACCGCCGTCTGGCGGTCGCAAGCACCCGACCCGCCCGCCCGAGAAGGGCGTCGACTGGGGCGACGTGGCGCAGGAAGGCGCGCGTTTCGCGCGGAGCGGAACGTTCAACACCATCCTCCGCTCGATCCTGCGCGGGCTGGGGCCCCGCCGCTGAGTGCGGTCGAGATCGGTCAGTCGGGAACGACGACTCCGGAAAGGTCCTCCTCTGGGGCCGGGTACGCCGGGTTCATCCGGCGCGCGGCATCGGTCACGATCCGGGCCACCGCGAGGTCGCGGTACCACTTGTGGTTGGCAGGAATGACGAACCACGGCGCGTGGGCGGGCGAGCATCGGGACAGCGCCTCGGTGTAGGCCGCCATGTATCCGTCCCAGCTGGCTCGTGCATCGAGATCACCGAGGCGGAACTTCCAGCGCTTGTCGGGATTGTCGAGCCGCTCCTGAAAGCGCTGTCTCTGCTCGTCCCGACTGATGTGCAGCATGAATTTCAGGATCGTCGTGTCGGACTGGACGAGCAGTGCCTCGAAGTCGTTGATCGCGGCATAGCGCCGGCGCCAGACCTTCTCCGGGACCAGCTTGGCCACGCGGACCACCAGGACATCCTCGTAGTGGCTTCGGTTGAAGACCCCGATCCGGCCCGCTCCCGGCGTGTTGGTGTGGATGCGCCACAGGAAGTCATGACGCAGCTCCTCATCGGTGGGGACGCCAAAGCCCGTCACCCGGGTGCCCTGCGGATTGAAGGCGGTGAACACGTTGCGGATCACGCCGTCCTTTCCGCCGCCATCCATCGCCTGGAGCACGATCAGCAGCGACTGCCGGCGCTCGGCCCACAGCCGCTCCTGGAAATCGGCAAGTTCGCCGCCCAGGTCCTCGAGCTCCTCGTCGGCGGCGTCCCGGTCGCCGGCGAATCCGGGTGTCCCATCCGGATCGATCGTCGCAAGGTCCAGCGCGTCACCGGATACCCGGAGCCCGGCGGCAAATGCGCCGAGATCGACCGATGTCTCGATTTCAGCCATTCGGTGTAGGTCCTCCAGGCTGCAATGGCGCTCGAATTGGTCCCCGTTGCCCCTCCAAACGGGCCTGTTGTATACTCCCTTTTCCGTGGTCGCCGCGTGCGGCGGCCCTTTCCGTGTGTCCCCCCAAATTGAGATCGATACGACCGCGAATGAGGGTGCGTTAAGCGCTTGCCGAAGAAGGATGCCATTGAGGTCGAGGGCGAGGTGATCCTCCCCTTGCCGAACGCGATGTTCAAGGTGCGACTCGAGAACGGCCACGAAGTCCTGGCCCACATCTCGGGAAAGCTCCGGAAGAACTTCATCCGCATCCTGCCCGGCGACACGGTTCGGGTCGAATTGAGTCCCTACGACCTCACCCGGGGTCGAATCACGTACAGGATGCGATGAAGGTTTCTGCTTCGGTCAAGCCCCGCTGCGAACGCTGCAAGGTGATTCGGCGCTCGGGCGTGGTGCTGGTCATCTGCCGGATCCCCAAGCACCGCCAGCGGCAGGGCTAGGGAGAGCTGATGGCGCGCATCGCCGGCGTCGACATTCCCCGCGAGAAGCGGGTGATCGTGTCCCTGACCTACATCCACGGCATCGGCCCGGCCACCGCGGCCAAGGTCGTCGCCGCCGCCAACGTGTCGCCGGACGCCCGCGTCCGGGACCTGACCGAGGACGAGGTCACGCGCCTGCGCGACATCGTCGACCGCCGGTACCGCGTCGAGGGTGACGTCCGGCGCGAGGTCAGCATGAACATCAAGCGGCTGATGGAGATCGGGGCCTACCGCGGCGTCCGCCATCGGCGCAACCTCCCCGCCCGCGGACAGCGGACGAAGACCAACGCACGGCAGCGGCGCGGTTCGCGCAAGACGGTCGGCGTGCGCCGCAAGAAGTAGCAGCGAGAACGAATGGCAGAACGCAAGCGCGCGACGCGCACGAAGAAGCGCGAGAAGAAGAACGTCCCGGCCGGGCATGCCCACATCCAGGCCACGTTCAACAACACGATCGTGACGATCACCGACCCGAGTGGGGGCGTCCTCGCCTGGGGCAGCGCCGGACTGGTCGGGTTCAAGGGGTCGCGGAAGAGCACGCCGTACGCGGCGGCCCAGACCGCCGATCTCGCCGCTCGCAAGGCGATGGAGCACGGCGTCCGGCAGGTCGAGGTCTTCGTCAAGGGACCCGGCGCCGGCCGCGAGCAGGCCATCCGCTCACTGCAGGCCGCTGGCCTGGAGGTCACCGCCATCACCGACGTCACGCCCATCCCGCACAACGGCTGCCGCCCACCCAAGCGGCGGCGGGTCTGAGCCATGTCCCGCTACACCGATCCGGTCTGCCGGATCTGCCGCCGGGAAGGCCTCAAGCTCTTCCTGAAGGGCAGCCGCTGCTACTCGAAGAAGTGCTCGTTCGAGCGCCGGAGCACCCCGCCCGGCATGAATCCCACGCGCCGCCGCAAGGTCAGCGAGTTCGGGCTCCAGATGCGCGAGAAGCAGCGGGTCCGCCGCAGCTACTCCGTTGTCGAGCGCCAGTTCCGGAACTACTTCCGGAGCGCGGCGCGCCAGAAGGGGATGACCGGCGAGAACCTGCTCCGGATGCTCGAGATGCGGCTCGACAACACCGTCTACCGGATGGGTTTCGCCACCTCGCGGGCCCAGGCCCGGCAGCTGGTCACCCACGGCCACTTCAGCGTGAACGGCCGCGGCACGAAGTCGCCGAGCCGGCAGGTCGCGGTCGGCGACCGGATCGAGGTTCGCGACACGCGTCGCAGCCGCACCTACTTCCAGGCCGCGCCCGAGGCCATGCGCGCCGCCCAGGTCCCGGACTGGGTGAGCGTCGACCCGACCAAGCTGTCCGGGACCGTTACCGCCGAACCAACCCGTGAGCAGATGCCCATGGAGTTCAACGAGCAGCTCGTCGTCGAGTACTACTCGCGCTAGGAGTTCCCCTTGCTGATGATCGAACCCGAGTCCACCCCGCGCATCGAAGAGGTCGAGGCCACCGGCGTCGCCGGCCGCTTCGAGATTCAGCCGCTCCAGGCTGGGTACGGGGTCACCCTGGGCAACGCCCTGCGCCGCGTCCTCCTCTCGTCGCTCGAGGGAGCGGCCGTGACCTCGATCCAGGTCGCGAATGTCTACCACGAGTTCAGCACCATCCCGGCCGTCAAGGAAGACGTGACCCAGATCGTGCTGAACATGAAGAAGATCCGCCTCCGGTCCTTCGCCCCG
The DNA here is from genome assembly GCA_036555375.1 of Candidatus Limnocylindria bacterium. Taxonomy (GTDB): domain Bacteria; phylum Chloroflexota; class Limnocylindria; order QHBO01; family QHBO01; genus DASTEQ01. The sequence goes on along the minus strand of DATBLJ010000106.1, from coordinate 31,999 downwards.
CACCCGGTCACCCTCAAGCTCGCCAAGCACGGCGCGGGCCTGGTCACCGCCGGCGACATCAGCGAGTCGGCCGACGTCGAGATCGTGAATCCCGACCTCGAGCTCCTGACCCTCGACTCCGACGCGGGGTCGATCGACATGGACATCACGGTCGAGACCGGCGTCGGCTACCGCGCCGCGGAGCACACCGAGGAGATGCCGATCGGCGTCATCCCGGTCGACGCGATCTTCTCCCCGGTGCGCCGGGTGAACTTCGCGGTCGAGAACACCCGCGTCGGCCAGATGACGAACTTCGACAAGCTCACCCTCGAGATCGAGACCGATGGGACCTCGACGCCGCAGGCGGCGCTCGCCCAGGCGGCCAGCATCCTCGTGCGGGAGTTCAGCCGATTCGCCGAGATCGGTCGCCCGTCGATGGCCACCGGCGACGACGTCCCGGCGCCGCTGTCGGCCAGCCTGCTCGACGCCCCGATCGAGGAGCTCGACCTCCCGATGCGGGCCTACAACAGCCTGAAGCGGAACAACATCACGAAGATCGGCCAGCTCCTCGCCCTCGGTGACGACGAGCTGCTCCGGATGCGGAACTTCGGCAAGAAGAGCCTCGACGACATGAAGGAGCGGCTCGCCCTCCGCGGGTTCATCGCTCCCGAGGACGGGGCCCCGGTCGCCGACGAGGCCGACCTGCCGGGTGCCGCCGAGCTCGACGAGGCGGTTGCCGCCGAGCTGAACCGGGAGGGCTGATCGGATCCATGCCGCACCGCATCGCCGGCCGCAAGCTGAGCCGCCCCACCGCCCATCGCGAGCACATGCTCGCGAACCTGGCGGTGGCCGTGCTCCGCTACGAGCGGCTGAAGACCACCGAGGCCAAGGCCAAGGAAGTGCGCGGCATGGTCGACCACCTGATCGTCACCGCGAAGCGTGGGGACCTGCCCGCGCGCCGGCAGCTGGTCGCCCAGCTGCCCAATGAGCCGCTCATCATCGAAAAGCTGATGGGCGAACTGGCTGCCAAGTACGCCGACCGGGGGTCGGGGTTCACGCGCATCACGCGCCTGGGACCCCGGGGCGGCGACGCGGCGCCGATGGTGCAGATCGAGCTCGTCTAGGCGGGCTCGACCGGCCGAACAACCGAAGACCTCGAATGCCTCCCGCGGCGCGTCGTTGCGCCCGGGCGGTGATCGAGTACGACGGGACGGCGTTCGCCGGCTCGCAGCGCCAGGCGCGGGTGCGCACGGTGCAGGGCGAGCTGGAGGACGCGCTTAACAAGATGACCGGCGAGCGGATCACGATCCGGTTCGCCGGGCGCACCGATGCCGGTGTGCATGCCACGGGCCAGGTGATCGCCTTCTGCCTGCCGGCCGCTCCCCGTGGGGAGTGGATCGGGTGGCCGGAGCTCCACCGCCGGCTCAACGCGGCATTGCCACCGGACGTGGTGGTCCGCTCCCTGCGGAGCGCGGCGCCGGGGTTCGATCCCCGACGCGCGGCCGTGGCGCGGACGTACCGCTACCGGATCCGGCAGGGCGGCGACCGCCGCCCGACCGATCGGCATCGGACGCTCGAGATCCCCGATCGGCTGGACGTGGCGGCCATGCAGGACGCCGCGAACCGGATGCTCGGGGAACGGGACTTCGCCGCGCTCGGCAGCGACGCGCGAGGTCGGACGGTCCGCCACCTGATGGCAGTCACCGTCCGGCAGCACGGGACGCTGATCGAGATCACGGCACAGGGCAACGCGTTCCTGCGCCGGATGGTGCGAAGCCTGGTGGCGGTCCTGATCGCCGTCGGACGGGGCCAGATGCCTCCCGACGAGGTCGAGCCGCTCCTCGAGGCCCGCCGGCGCGCCCTGTACGGGCGAGCCGCACCGGCCCGGGGTCTCACCCTCGAGCGCATCCAGTTCAAGAGTCAGGAGAGTTGAAGCGAACGTGAAGACCTACGCGGTCAAGGCCAGCGAGATCGACCGAGGCTGGTGGCTCATCGACGCCACCGATCAGCCGCTCGGCCGGTTGGCCACGCGCGTCGCGACCCTCCTGTCCGGCAAGCACAAGCCGACCTGGTCGCCGCACCTCGACACCGGCGACCACGTCGTCGTCATCAACGCGGCCCGGATCAAGGTGACCGGCAACAAGCTCGAGCAGAAGCGCTACTACCGTCACTCGAACTACCCCGGCGGCCTCCGCGAGGAGTCGCTCGGCGACCTGCTCGCCCGGAAGCCGGAACGGGTCATCGAGATGGCGGTCAAGGGCATGCTGCCCAGCAACCGCCTCGGCAACGCGATGTACCGCAAGCTCCGCGTCTACCGCGGCGCCGAGCATCCGCACCGTGCCCAGTCCCCGCAAGGGGGAGCCAAGACCACCGACCAGGAGGCCTCGTGAGCGTCAACTACCTGTACGGCACCGGCCGCCGCAAGACGTCGGTGGCCCGCGTCCGCCTCCTCCCCGGCAACGGCGAGATGGTCGTCAACGGCAAGCCGGCCGAGGAGTACTTCGGTGGCGACTCGAAGGTCGCGCCCATCCGCCTGCCGTTCCGGGTGACCGAGACCGAGGGCCGCTACTCGGCCAGCGTCCTGGTCGCCGGTGGTGGCACCTCCGGCCAGGCCGGCGCGATCCGCCACGGCATCGCCCGTGCCCTGCTGGCCGGCCATCCCGACTTCCGGGCCTCCCTCCGCGAGGCGGGCCTCCTGACTCGCGACCCGCGGGCCAAAGAGCGGAAGAAGTACGGACTCAAGCGGGCACGCAAGGCCCCGCAGTACACCAAGCGCTGATGCATCGGCTCCCGGAGCGATCCGGGGGCGCCCGAGAGGGCCTTTGATACCATTGGCGGCCGACCACAGGGGAGCACCTGTCTGATCGTGCCGGAAAGCTTCAGCGACTTCCTGGATACGTTCCTGCGCGGCACCCCGCTGACCTCGATCCTCGACATCGTGGTCGTCGCGGTCCTGATCTACTGGCTGTTCGTGCTCATCCGGGGCACCCGCGCGGTCCGGATCCTGATCGGCCTGTCCATCGTGGCCCTGGTCTACCTGGCCGCCCAGGCCCTCGACCTGGTCCTCCTCTCGACCCTCCTCCAGGCGGGCGCGGTGGTCGGCCTGTTCGCGGTGGTCGTCGTCTTCCAGCCCGAGCTGCGGCGCGGCCTCGAGCAGATCGGGCGGATGGGGTCGCTGAACCGGCTGTTCACCTCGCCCGAGGTGTCGGCGGCCGATACGACCGCGCGCGAGGTGTCGCGAGCGGCGCGGCTGCTGGCCGGGTCCCGCCATGGGGCCCTGATCGTGATCGAGCGCGACACCGGCCTCCACGACCTGACAGCCGAGTCCGGCGTCCCGATCAACGCCGATCTCCATGCCGAGCTGCTGGCGACGATCTTCTACCACGGCACCGCGCTCCACGACGGGGCGGTCGTGATCAGCGGCAACAAGATCGTCGCCGCCGGCGTCCTGCTCCCGCTCAGCCAGAATGTCCTCGATTCCGAGCGGTACGGGACCCGCCATCGGGCCGCGATCGGCATCAGCGAGCAGACCGATGCGCTGATCGTGGTCGTCAGCGAGGAGACCGGCTCGATCTCGCTCGTCGTCCGCGGCCGGATCGAGCGGAACCTCTCCGAGGACCGCCTCCGACGGCGGATCTTCAGCCTCATCCGGCCCCAGGCCCCGCGCGAGGCGGCCCCGCTGCTGCGGCGGACCCTCGAGGGGCGGTGGGGGATGCCCGACGAGGAGCCGGCCGAGGGACCGATCGACCCCGAGGACCGGGTCGTGCCTTCGGTCGCGCCGTCCGCCCAGCCGCCGGCCGAGCCGCCCCAGGACGTGGCCGAGCCCGTCGCCGAGATGGCCGAACCCAGTGAGGAAACCCAGCCCGTGGTCAGCGGAGAGCGCCGCGCCTGATGGCTCTCATCCTTCGCAACTGGCCCCTCAAGGTGGGTGCCCTGCTCCTGTCGATCCTGTTGTATGCCGGGCTGGTCTACTCCGGCTCGTTCACCGAGCAGCAGGTCAGCGGCGTCCCGATCCGCGCCACCAACCAGCCGCTGAACACGTACCTGCTCACCGGGGAGCTGGGCACGGTCGACGTCAGCTACCGCGCCTCGGCCGGGGCTGCCGCGACGGTCACCATCGCGACCTTCAGCGCCTCGGTCGACCTCGAGGCCTACGACATGACGCAGGCCGGGGAGCCACAGCTGCTGCCGGTCGAGGTCCGCTCGCTCGACGACGACGTCGAGGTGCTCGAGTCCGCCCCGCTCGAGGTCTCGGTCATCCTCGACCGGCTCGGCGTGCGCCAGATCCGGGTCGTCGTCGATCGTGGTGACGTGCCGCCCGGGCTCGAGATCGGTCCGCCCACGGTCATGCCGGCCACCGTCGAGGCACAGGGTCCGGAGAGCCGCCTGCAGCTCGTCACCCGGGCACTGGCGCGGGTCCGGATCGACCCCTCGGGGATCGACGTCTCGGAGCAGGTGGATCTCGTGCCGGTCGACGCGAACGGCGAGCCGGTCTCGGCCGTCGAGCTGTCGCCGGCCAGCGCATCGGTCCAGATCGAGGTGAGCACCGCCGAGACCTCGAGGACCGTCCCGGTCGTGCCCGACCTCGAGGGCAACCCGCCCCCCGGCCTGATCCTGGCCTCGGTGACCTCCGACCCGGCCACGGTCACCGTCTTCGGACCGCCGGACGTGCTCGCCGACCTGGCGAGCGTCAGCACCGAGCCGGTTGACCTCTCGACGGTCACCGCCGACGCGACGATCGACGTAGGGCTCGTCCTGCCCGATGGGACGCGCCTGGCCGATGGGTCCGAGGCCACGGTGAGCCTGTCCCTGAACGTGGACACCGAGCTTGCCAGCCGCACGATCCTCGCCGGCCCGGTGTGCCAGAACGTGGGCGCCGGCTTGACGTGTCAACCCGGCGTCAGCCAGATCCCGATCACGGTCAGCGGGACACGCGCCGCGATCGCGGCCCTGACCCCGGCCCAGGTGACCCCCGTCCTGAACATGGCCGGCCTCGGCGAAGGGCCGCACCAGGTGACGCCCACGGTGAGCCTCCCCAGCGGCATCTCCCTCGTCCAACCGCTCGGACCGGTGGCGGTGACCCTCACCGCCAGCGGCCCCTAGCGCGGGCCCGGAACACCTTTGGGGCGCCTCTTCGGCACCGACGGCATCCGCGGTGTCGCCAACGTCGACCTGACCGCGAACCTCGCCTACGACCTCGGCCGGGCGCTGGGCCACTTCGCCGACGGGGCGGGCCGGAGTGTCGTCGTCGGCCGCGACACGCGCCGGTCGGGCGAGATGCTCGTCTCCGCGCTCGCCGCCGGGCTGACCTCCGTCGGCACCGACGTGGTCGACCTGGGCGTCGTCACGACGCCATGCCTGGCGTACGTGGCCGAAACGGGCGAGCACGTGGCCGGGGTGATGGTCTCGGCCTCGCACAACCCGCCCGACGACAACGGCCTGAAGGTCGTGTCCGGCGGCCGGAAGATGGACGACGAGGCCGAGGAGCGGCTCGAGCACCTGATCTTCCAGGCCGAGGCGCTGCCGGGTCCGCGGAACGCCGGGCTGGGCCGGGTGCACCGCAACCCGAGCGCCGTCGGCTCGTATCGCGAGCACCTGGCGACGATCGCCGGCGACCAGCTCCGCGGCCTCCGGATCGGGGTCGACGCGGCCAACGGGTCGGCATCCCACTTCGGACCCGCCCTGTTCGAGGGTCTGGGCGCGCAGGTCACGCCCATCTACTGTGATCCCGACGGCACGAACATCAACGTCGGCGGCGGGGCGACTGACCCGACGGCCCTGGCCGATGCGGTCCGGGCCGGCAGCCTGGACCTGGGCTTCGCGTTCGATGGCGATGCGGACCGGCTGATCGCGGTCAGCGAGTCGGGCGCGATCATCGACGGGGACGGGGTGATGGGCATCTGCGCCCTCCAGCGCCTCGCCGACGGGTCGTTGGCCGAGAAGACACTCGTCGTGTCGGTGATGAGCAACGATGGCCTCGTCCGGGCGGTGGAGGCGGCCGGCGGCCGCGTCCTGCGCGCCCCGGTCGGCGACCGGCACATCCTGGAGGCAATGGAGCGCTCCGGAGCCGTGCTCGGCGGGGAGCAGTCCGGGCACGTCATCTTCCGCGACCTGGCCTCCACCGGCGACGGCCTGCTGACCGCCATCCAGCTCGTTGCCGCGCTCCGCGCCGCGGGTGGCGCAACCCTCGGCGAGCTCGACGCCCGAATTCCGAGGCTTCCACAGGTGGTGATAAACTCCGGCGTCCGCCACAAGGACCAGTGGCAGGTCGACCCGTTGTTCGCCGAAGCTGTGGCGCGGGCGACGGCTCGGCTGGGCAGCCGGGGACGGATTCTCGTCCGTGCCTCGGGCACCGAGCCAAAGCTGCGCATCATGGTCGAAGGTGAGGAGCCTGACGAGATCGCAACCATCGCCCGGGAGCTCGCGGACCTGGCCACCGCGCGCCTGAACTAGGCAGGCCAGCAGACCCATGTGCGGGATCGTCGGGTACGTCGGGCCGCGTGACGCGGCTCCCATCCTCCTCGAGGGGCTGCGCCGCCTTGAGTACCGCGGCTACGACTCGGCCGGCATCGCGGTCCGCACCGAAAACGGCACCGTCTTCGTCGAGAAGCGCGCCGGCAAGCTGAACAACCTCACCGATCACCTGAACGGCTCGACCCCGGTCGGCCACCCCGGCATCGCCCATACCCGATGGGCCACTCACGGCGCCCCGAACGACCTGAATGCCCACCCGCATGCCGACTGCACCGGCAAGCTGGCGCTCATCCACAACGGGATCATCGAGAACTACGCCGAGATCCGCGACCGACTGGCCGCAGCCGGCCACACCTTCACTTCGGAGACCGATACCGAGGTCCTCGCCCACCTGATCGAGGAGCGCTACCAGGGCGACCTGGTCGAGGCCACCCGATCCGCGCTCGGCGACATCCAGGGCGCGTACGCGATCGGGGTCATGCACACCGACCATCCCGATCTGATCGTCGGGGCCCGGATGAACGTGCCGCTCATCGTCGGCCTCGGCAAGGGCGAGGGCTTCCTGGCCAGCGACGTGCCCGCCATCCTCGAGCACACCCGGCGGATGGTCGTCCTCCACGAGGGCGACATTGCGGCCGTGACGCCCGATGGCACCACGGTCATCAACCTCGAGGGCGACGAGGTCGAACGCGAGGTTACCGAGATCACCTGGAACCTGGAGGCCGCCGAGAAAGGCGGCTTCCCGCACTTCACGCTCAAGGAGATCTACGAGCAGCCGCACGCCATCCAGGAAGCGCTCCGCGGCCGGGTGGATGGGCGCGGCGTCCTCCACCTGCCCGAGCTCGACGCGGTCGAGGCGAAACTCCGCGACGCGGATCGGATCTACCTCGTCGCGTGTGGGACCGCTCACTACGCCTCGGACGTCGGCGCCTACCTCCTCCAGCAGTGGGCCGGTCTGCCGGCGGTGTCAGTCATCGGCTCCGAGATGCGCTACGCGCCGCCGCCGATCACCGACAAGACCGTCGTGATCAGCGTCAGCCAGTCTGGGGAGACGGCCGACACGATCGCGCCCACCCGGCTGGCGCGGGAACGCGGCGCCACCATCGTGGTCGTCACCAATGTCGTGGGCAGCGCGCTGACCCGGGACGGGGACGCGACCGTCTACCTCCAGGCCGGACCCGAGATCGGCGTCGCCTCGACGAAGGCGTTCGCCACCCAGGTCCTCGTCCTCCAGATGGTCGCCCTCCACATCGCGCAGCTCCGTGGGACGCTGACCGCCTCGCAGCTCGTGAACTACGGCCTGGGCCTCCGCGCGCTCCCGCGCGCCGCGGTGGCCGCCCTCGACAGCGCCCCACAGATCCGGGAGATCGCTGCCCGCTGGGCGTCGCTCAACGTCCAGGACGTGATGTACATCGGACGCGGAGTCGGTTTCCCGATCGCGATGGAGGGGGCGCTCAAGCTCAAGGAGCTGTCCTACGTCCACGCCGAGGGATACGCCGCCGGTGAGCTGAAGCACGGCCCGATCGCGCTGCTCGACGCGGACACCCCGCTGGTCGCGATCGTGACCCGTGGATCGGTCTACGAGAAGATCCTGTCCAATGTCTCCGAGGCCCGCGCCCGCCAGGCGCCGATCGTGGCCGTCGCGACGGCCGGCGACGAGCAGATCGGCAACCACGCGGAGGACGTGATCGTCGTTCCAGAGACGCTCGAGGAGCTCTCGCCGATCATCAGCATCGTCCCGCTCCAGCTGCTGGCCTACGAGGTCGCCGTCTCGCGCGGGACCGATGTCGACCAGCCGCGCAACCTGGCCAAGTCGGTCACCGTCGAGTAGCGCGCGGGTGGGCGACGCCCGATGAGCCGCCACGAGCTGGGGGTCGACTTGATCGACATCGATCGGATCGCGCACACCCTCGAACGCTACCCGGAACGGTTTCGGCGCCGGGTCCTGACCGATCGCGAGGACCGATACTGCGGCAACAAGATCGAACGGGTCGCCGGTCGGTGGGCGGCCAAGGAGGCGGTGAGCAAGGTGCTCGGGCTCGGCGTGCGGGGAGTCGGCTGGCGCGAGATCGAGGTCCTGCCGAACTTCGCCGGCCAGCCCCAGGTCCTTCTCCACGGTCGAGCTGCCGCCCGAGCTGCGCGCCTCGGCATCGGCGAGGTCACCGTCTCGATCTCCCACGAGCGGCGGATGGCGGTCGCAGTCGCCATCGCCGAGCGTCCGTCCGAGGGCTGATGAGGTGGCCGATGCCGCGACGCTGACCCAGCGCTGGGTGGCGGCCCATCTCCCGGATCGTCCGCCGATCAGCCACAAGGGGACGTTCGGCCGGGTGCTCGTCGTCGCCGGCTCCCTCGAGTACGCCGGTGCGGCCATCCTGACCGGCCTTGGCGCCGCCCGGGCCGGCGCCGGGCTCGTCTGCCTGGCCACTCCCGAGTCGGTCGGCCTGCGGTTGCTGGGCCTCGTTCCGGAGCTGACCTCGCTGTTGCTTCCCGAAGAGGCGGTTGGCCTGGTCGCACCGTCCGGCTGGCGGCAGCTCACCGCCGCGACGGGCGAGTACGACGCGGTCGTCGTGGGACCCGGCCTCGGCCGGCATGCGGCGACCCTGCGCCGGGTGGCTCACCTGCTCGGCGAGGTGCGCCGGCCGGTGGTCATCGATGCCGACGGCCTGACCGCGCTGGCCGCCCGGGACCGATGGTGGCGAACCGTCACGGCGCCGGCGATCCTCAGCCCGCACCCGGGCGAGTTCGCCCGCCTGACCCGCGGCGCGGACGTTCCCGACGCGGACGACGACCGTGGTCGTGAGCAGGCGGCCTCCCAGGCGGCGCGACTCTGGGAGCACGTCGTGATCCTGAAGGGCGCGAACACCGTTGTCGCCGCCCCGGACGGGCACGTGCTCCGCTCGGCCGTGGCCACCCCCGCGCTCGCGACGGCAGGGAGCGGCGACGTCCTGGCCGGCGCCATCGGCGCCATGCTGGCGGCCGGCCTGTCCCCGATCGACGCCGCCGGGGTCGGCGTCGCGATCCATGCCGCGGCCGGCCTCCTCGCCGAACAGCGGATCGGCACCGCCGGGGTCCTGGCCTCGGACATCGCCGGCCTCCTGCCGGAGGCGACGACCGTCCTCCGCGGCGGCGCGGCGTCCTCGTGACCGCCGGCGGTCGCCACCGCGCTTGGCTCGAGATCGATCACGCGGCGCTCGCCGCCAACCTTGCGACCCTGCGCCGGCTGGCCGGGGAGCAGGAGGTCATCGGCGTCGTCAAGGCCAACGCCTACGGCCATGGCGCGGTCGACGTGGCGCGGACCCTCCTGGGGCAGGGCGTCGAACGCCTGGCGGTGGCCACCGTCTCGGAAGCCGCGGACCTCCGCGCGGCCGGCATCCAAGGCCCGCTGGTCGTGCTGTGGGGGATCGGCGACGAGGACGCTGCGGCGGTCGTCGAGCTCGACCTCGAGCCGATGGTCGACCGGGACGCCACCGTCGAGACCCTGGCGGCAGCCGCAGCGCACGCCGGCCGTCGGATCGGGGTCCACCTCAAGGTCGACACCGGGCTCGGCCGGCAGGGCGTCGAGCCGGAGGGCGCACTCGACCTGGCACGCACCATCGGGGCCGCCCCGGGCCTGGTCCTGGCCGGGACGATGACCCACCTCGCGGCCGCCGACGACACGGCCTATACCGACCGTCAGCTCGACCGGATGGCATCGGTCCTGGACGACCTGCGCGCGGCCGGCGTCGACCCCGGCTTGGTGCACGTGGCCGCGACCGGGGCCATCCTGGCCGGCGTGGGCACGTTCGCCGACGCAGTGCGGCCAGGTATCGGCCTGTACGGCCTGGCGCCGGCGGGAATGACCGATGCCGGATCCGACCTCCGGCCGATCCTCAGCCTCCGTGCCCTGCCCCTCCGCGTGTTCGAGGTGGCCGCCGGCACGCCGGTCGGCTATGGCCTGCGCTGGACGGCTGCGCGCCGATCCCGACTTGCGACCCTTCCCATCGGCTACGGTGACGGCTGGCCCCGCAGCCACCTGAACAACGGCTTCGCGCTGGTGCACGGGACGCGGGTGCCGATGGTGGGGGCCATCAGCATGGACGGATTGGTGGTCGACGTCAGCGATGCCGGATCGGTGGGGCTCGAGGACGAGTTCGTGCTCATCGGTCGGCAGGGCGACGCGGTGATCACCGCCGATGAAGTTGCCGCCCAGCGGGAGACGATCAACTACGAGGTGACCACCAGCCTGCGCCAGCGGCTGCCACGCCGCCACCTGCGCCCATGACCACCGTCCGCGACGCGTCGCCGGCACCGACCGCGGCGCCGACCTCCGCGACCCGCCCCGGACCGGCACGGGTCGTGCCCGAGACCGAGCTCACCCTTCTCCTCGACGTCGGGACGGCCTGGACCAAGGCCGCCCTCGTCGGCCGCGCCGGAGGTCGGTGGCGGATCGTGAGCGGCACCGCCCAGCCCACCAGCTGGGGCGAGTCGGTCCTCGTCGAGGACCTCGTCGACCGGCTCGCGCCACACGCCGACAACCGGCTGGCGCGCCGGCTCGCGATCCTCGTCCGCGAGGCACCGCGGATCACCTGCCGCTCCCCGCGACGAGCCGGTCGGATGGCGCTCGTGGCGGCGTCCGCTCGCGACCTCGAGGCCGCCCGCATCGTGGCGGTCCGCAGCGGCTGGATCGTGGACGCCGCGGTCTCGACCGCCGACGGGCGGACCGATGCCGAGCGCTTCGACCTCCTGCGCCGGGTCGAGGCCGATGCCTGGCTCGTCGTTCCCGGCCACACCTCGAGCACGGCGAGCCTGTGGGGGCTGACGGCCGGCGCTCGGGGCCGGGGGAGCGCCCCGGTGCTCGTGGCCGGCGGCGCCGAGGAGGAGATCCAGGCCTACGCGCAGCTGTTCGGCGGCGGCGCTCGGCGCGTGTCGGGCGGCGTCGACGACGCCCTCGCCCAGGCGCTGCTCGTCCAGCTCACCGCGACCCACGGTCTCGACGACCCGCGCCTGGCGACGCCCATCGCATTCGGTCGGTCGCTCGACGCGCTGGCGCGCGGGCTCGGGCTGTCGGTCCTGGGCGTCGACCTGGGGGCGATGTGGCTCGGCTGGCGACAGGGGCCTGATCCGGGGGCCGGGCGCGCGGCGATGCTGGCCGGCAACTTCGAGTCCACGCTCCCGGCCGGTTCGCGGGCAGCGGCCGAAATCCTGCCCGCCGACGTGGACGAGTTCACGACCACCGACGCGATGGCCGGCCTGGCCGCGCGCCGCGCCGGGATCCCGGCGACCCCGATCGAGGCGGCGATTGCCCAGGCGATTGGCATCGATCGGCTCGCCGCGGCGCGCCACTGGCTGGGCGGCACCCCATCGGTCGACCTCGTCGTCGGGGCGGGCCGGCTGCTCGCGGCGGCCCCGCACCCAGCGGATGCGGCCATGGTCCTCCTCGACGGCCTTCGCCCACCGGGCGTCACCCAGCTCGCCCTCGACCCATGGGGTATCTGCGGACCGCTCGGGGCGCTCGCCGAGGCGGACGTCGACGAGGGCCTCGAGACGCTGCGCGACGACCTGCTCGTCCCGCTCGGGACGTCGGTCCTTGCCCAGGGCGGCAAGCCGGGGCAGACCGCGTTCCGCGCCCGCCTCCACCGCGCCGGATGGCCCGACTCGCTGCCGGTCGAGGTGCGGGGCGGGTCGATGACCGTCCTGCCCCTCGAACGCGGCGCGAACGGCGACCTCGAGATCGAGCTCGAGCGCGGCGTCCATGTCGGCACGTCCGTCCGCGGGCCACGGCTGCGGGCGGCGGTGACCGGCGGATCGGTCGGCGTCATCCTCGATGCCCGGGACGACCCGATCCAGCTCCCCGCGCGCCCGGGCGATGCACGATCCGTGATCCAGACCTGGCGCGACACGCTGCGCCGGGAAGGGCACGGGATCACGGGCTGATGGCCGGCAACGAACCCTACCGCCACCGGATTCCGCTGCCCGCGGGCGCGGCGCCCATCGTGTCGGTCGGCGACAACGTCGTGCCCGGCGACCCGCTGGCGCGCACGGTCCGGCCGGTCTCGACGCTCAGCGTGCCGCTGGCGCGACCGCTGCGCCGGAAGAAGGGCGAGGTGCGGGCCCTGCTGGTGGCCGAGGCCGGCCAGCGCGTGCGGACCAACCAGCCGATCGCTCGCACCCCGGACCGCGACGTGCGCGCTCCGGTCGACGGCCTGCTGCTCGGCTACGACGCGCAGACCGGCAACGCCAGCCTGCTCGCCATCGAGCCGAGCGATTCGATCGTCAGCAACGTCCAGGGCGTCGTCATGGAGGTCGATGGCGGGGCGGTGACGATCGCCGTCCCGGCGGTCGCGCTCCACGGCGCGGCAGGCACCGGCGCGGCGGTGCACGGGGTGCTCACGATCATGGTCAGCGAGTCGGACGCGCCCATCGACCCGGCCTCGATCGACGCCGACGCGGCCGGCCGGATCCTCGTCGGAGGCTCGTGGGCCTCGGCCGAGGCGATCACCCGGGCCCGGGCGGTCGGCGTGGCCGCCATCGTGGTCGGCGGGCTGCATGCGCGGGATCTCGCCGACTTCACCGGACTCCAGCACCGGCGCAGCCTGCTGGGAACCGCGGCTCCGCCGTTCGCCGTGCTGGCGCTCGACGGCTTCGGCCAGTCGGCGATGGACCCGGCCCGCTTCGCCTGGCTGCGCAGCCACGCCGATCACCAGGCGACCGTCCTCGGCGACCAGCGTCGGTTGCTCGTCTTCGACGCCGCTCCTGCTCCGACCCGGGTGGCGCGCGCCACGGTCGGGGACCGCGTCGTGATCGTCGCCGGTCCGGGTCGCGGCCAGGCCGGCCTGCTCAGCGAGGTCCCGGTCCAGCCGCTGGCCATCGGGTCGGGGATCAGCGCCCTCTGCGGGCTGGTCCGGCTGGATGCCGGCCGGACGGTCGCCGTGGCCCTGGCCAACCTGGAGGCCAGCCCCTCCCTGGCCTGAGATACTCGCGGCCATGGCGACCCATCAGCAGCCGGCGGTCGAAGGCCGCCTCATCTCGACCTCGGTCGCCGATACACGTGAGATCGGTGCGCGGCTCGGTCGCGCCGCCGAACCGGGCACCTGCCTCGCGCTCGAGGGACCACTGGGGGCGGGCAAGACCCAGCTGGCCAAGGGCGTGGCCACCGGACTGGACGTCGCCGGGGTGGTGAACAGCCCGACCTTCATCATCATGAACGAGCACGCCGGGCGCCTCCCGCTCTTCCACGTGGATGCCTATCGCCTCGACGATGGCGATGCGGCCCGCCAGGCCGGGGTCCTCGATGAGCGCCAGGCCGATGGGGTGACGGTCATCGAATGGGCCGATCGACTCGACGGCTGGCTCCCGCCCGAGCGGCTGCGGATCACGCTCGAGGCCGATGCCGACGACCCCGATCGGCGGGTCGTCCACTGGCAGGCCCTGGGCCCCCGGCATGCACACCTGGCTCGCGTCCTCGATGGCGAGGGCGGAACGTGATCGTCGCTCTCGACAGCGCCTCGCCGGACCAGTCCGTCGCCCTCGCCGACCGCGAAGGGACGCTCGTGGCGGCCGCGGCATGGAGCGCTCCGCGAGGGCAGGGGAGTGAGCTCCTGCCTCGCCTGCTTGGGCTCCTCGAGAGCCAGGGACAGGGTCTCGACGCGGTCGAGGCGGTGGCTGCCGGGCTCGGTCCCGGGTCGTTCACCGGCCTCCGCGTCGGGCTCGCGCTGGCGAAAGGGCTGGCCGCCGGGCTCACTGTCCCGATCGTCGGCGTCGGGAGCCTGGACGCGTGGCTGGCCGCCGAGCCCGCCGCGGCCGCGGCCCTGGTGCGCTCGGGGGCGGCCGAGGCCTGGGCCCTGATCCGCGGCGAGCGCGAGCCGCGGCTGATCTCCTTTGACGGACTCTCGGACGAGGCCCGGCAGCGGCCCGTCGTTGCGCCCCGCGAGCTCGCGGCGACGCTGGAGCTGTCCCGCGCGATCGCCCCCGATGGGGCGGCCGCCGCGATCGCGCGCCTCGCGGCCGAGCGCCTGGCCAGCGACGGGCCGGACAACCTGGCCCTCCTCGAGCCGGTCTACCTCCGCCCGCCCCGCGGGCTGGGTGACGTGAACCCGGCGGCGGTGACATGGCTCTGACCGCGGCGGTCCGGATCGACCAGATGACCGCCGACGACATCCCGGCCGTCCTCGAGATCGAGCGGCTGAGCTTCCTGACCCCGTGGCCGCCGGAGGCGTTCCACCAGGAGGTTCGCCACAACCGCCTGGCGCGGTACCTCGTCGCCAAGCAGGGCGGCGTGGTGGTCGGCTACGCCGGGGTGTGGCTGATGGTCGACGAGGCGCACATCACGACCTTCGCCGTCCATCCCGACTGGCGCCGCCAGGGGATCGGACGCCGGCTGCTGCTTGGCATGCTCCTCGTCGCCGAGGAGCTCCGCGCGGCGCGGATGACGCTCGAGGTCCGGGTCTCGAACCTCGCCGCCCAGGAGCTGTATCGGGCCAACGGCTTTGCCATCGCCGGTCGCCGGGAGCGGTACTACACCGATGATGGCGAGGACGCCTGGGTCATGACCACGCCGCCGCTGGCGAGCGCGGCCATGCGGGAGCCGCTCGAGGCCGCGCGCCGCGCGGCCGCGGAGGACGAGTCGCCGGACGAGCGTGTGGGGGACCGATGAACGGGCCGCGGATCCTCGCCATCGAGACCAGCTGCGACGAAACCGGGGTTGCGGTCGTCTCGGGTGGGCGCTGGATGGCCTCGAACGTCGTCGCCAGCCAGGTCGCGGTCCATGCCGAGACCGGCGGGATCGTGCCCGAGGTGGCCGCCCGACAGCAGCTGCGCTGGATCGTGCCCAGCCTCGAGGCGGCCCTCGACCGAGCGCACGTTGGCTGGGACGCCATCGACGCCGTGGCCGTCACGTACGGACCGGGGCTCATCGGCTCGTTGCTGGTCGGCGTCAGCGTCGCGAAGGGGCTTGCCGCCAGCCATCGCCTGCCGCTGGTGCCGGTGAACCACATCGAGGGCCACATCTACGCGAACTGGCTGATCGACGCGACCGACGGCGCCACGCCGGACGCCACGGAACCGGCCGAACCGCCGTTTCCGCTCCTGTGCCTCGTCGTGTCGGGCGGGCACAGCCAGCTCGTGCTCATGGAGGACCACGGGCGCTATCGGCTCCTCGGGCAAACGGTCGACGATGCCGCCGGTGAGGCATTCGACAAGGTGGGCCGCCTGCTCGGCCTGCCATACCCGGGCGGTCCGGCCATCTCCGCCGCCGCCGAGGGAGCGGAGCCGGCCACGACGTTCCCGCTGGCCCGGCTCGAGGGGCGCTGGGACTTCTCGTTCAGCGGCCTGAAGACCGCGGTCCTGCGCGAGGTGGAGGGCTACCGGGCGCGGGGCGAGCCGATCCCCGTCGACGGGATCGCGGCCGCGTTCGAGCGCGCCGTCGTCGAGCAGCTCGTCCGGCGGACCGTCGACGCGGCCACCGAGTTCGACGTGGCCGCCGTCGCCCTTGGCGGCGGGGTCGCAGCCAACCGCGCCCTGCGCCACACGCTTGCGGAGCGCCTCGAGGGCCTGCCCTTCCTCGTCCCGCCGCCGGCCTGGTGCACGGACAACGGGGCGATGATCGGGGCGGCTGCCGCCCACCACTTCCTCGCCGGCGAGCGGGCCGGGTTCGACCTCGAGGCGGTCCCCGCCCTCGCCCTGCCCTGGCAGGCGACGGCCTGATGCCCCGGACCGGAGATCCGAGCGCCGCGGAGCTCCGGCCGCCGACCCCTGGTGAGCTGCAGCGCCTGCTCCGACGCGAGGGCCTTCGGCCCCGGCACGGGCTCAGTCAGAACTTCCTGACCGACGCGGAGGCCCTGGACGCCATCCTGGCTGCCGCGGAGCTGGAGCCTGGTGATCGGGTGGTCGAGATCGGGCCCGGCCTCGGCGTCCTCACCCGTCGGCTGCTGGCCGCGGGCGCCGAGGTGATCGCGATCGAGATCGACACCCATCTCGTCGGCTACCTGCGCCGTGAGCTCGACGATGCGGTGGGGCTGACCCTGGTCGAGGGCGACGCGCTCGCCGAGGACCCCGACGCGCTGTTCGCCGGCCAGCCGTACAAGCTCGTCGCGAACATCCCCTACCACATCACCAGCCCGCTCCTGCACCAGTTCCTCGGGGCGGACCACGCGCCCGATCTCGCGGTCCTCCTCGTCCAGGCCGAGGTCGCCCAGCGGGTCGCGGCGGCGCCGGGCGGCATGAGCTACCTGTCCGCGTTCGTCCAGGACCTCGCCGAGGCCGAGGTCGTGACACGCGTGCCGGCCGCGGCCTTCGAGCCGGCGCCGGACGTCGACTCGGCCATCCTGCGGCTGACCCGCCGGCCCACGTCCCTCGTCCCGCGCGACGCGCGGGAGACGTTCCATCGGCTCACCCAGGCGGCGTTCCGCCAGCGACGCAAGCAGATCCACAACAGCCTCGTCCGCGAGCTCCCACTGACCCGCGAGCAGGTCGTAGGCGCCCTGGCGACCTGCGCCGTGACCCCCGACCGACGGCCGCAGACCCTCTCGGTGCCGGAGTGGGCCTGCCTGACCGATGCGCTCCGCCTCACCCTCGAGGCGGCCGATGCCTGACCGCGGCCGATGGCGCCTGGCGGCTCCCGCCAAGCTCAACCTCTGGCTCCACGTGACCGGGCGCCGCGAGGACGGGTTCCACGAGCTCGTCACGGCCCTCGTCCTGCTCGAGCTGGAGGATGCGCTGGCGGTCGAGGCGACGGGCGCTTCGGGCAATCTCGAGCTGGCGCTCGATGGACCCTATGCCGATCAGGCCCCGAGCGACCCTGAGAACCTCGCCTGGCGAGGCTGGGAGGCGGGGCAGGGCGGAGCCGCCGCTGAGGCCACCATGACCCTGAGCAAGGCGATCCCGGTCGCCGCCGGGATGGGCGGCGGTTCGTCCGACGCGGCGGCCGCGTGGCGGCTCGGGCGTCGCGTGGCCGGGCTCGACGATGACCCGCCGCCGGCCGAAGCGCTCGCCGAGCTCGCGCGGATCGGCGCCGACGTGCCGTTTTTCGCGGCCCAGGCCGCGGCCGCCCGGGTCACCGGCATCGGGGAGCGCGTCGAGCCCCTGACCCGGCCCGCTGCCAGCGAGGTCGTGCTCGTCGAGCCGCCGTTCGGGCTGGCCACCGCCGACGTCTTCGGCGCGTTGCAGCCCAGGGACTGGTCGGCGGCAGACCCGGCCCTCGCCGCGGAGCCCGAGCGCAACGACCTGCTGGCAGCGGCTCGCCGGCTGCGACCCGAGATCGACGACGTGTTCCGGATCGTGGCCGGGGCCGGCGGGGCGCCCTCCCTGACCGGATCGGGTCCGACGGTGTTCGTCCTGACCGACGATCCCGAGCGCGCGGCCGGCGTCACGACCCGGGTTGCGCGGGCCGGGCTGACCGCCATCCAGACCCGCGTGCGGGCTGAACCGGCTAGCATCGAAACATGGTGAACGCCCGATGAGCCCGCGCAGCCCGGTTCGAACCGAGCACGCGGCCGCGGCGCTGGCGGCCTACAGCCAGGGCATGGTCGGCGGGGGCCTGGTGTTCACCGCCGGCTCGCTCGGGGTCGATCCCGCCACCAACGAGCTCGTCGAGGGCGGGGCCGGACCGCAGGCGACCCAGGCCATCGCCAACCTGCGCGCCGTCCTCGAGACCGCTGGATCGGGCCTCGACCGCGTCCTGAAGACGACGGTGTTCCTCGTCGACATGGGGGACTTCGCCGAGGTCAACGAGGCCTACGCGGCCGCCTTTCCGGAGCCCTACCCGGCCCGGTCGGCATTCGCGGTCGTCTCCTTGCCCCGAGGCGGTCGGGTCGAGATCGAGTGCGTCGCGCTGGCCGGGGAGGACGCCGACCCGAGTTGACGCTCCGTCGAGGCGACTCCTACCATCGCGCCCTCTGATGCCGCCAACCGAGCGCCGATCGGCGTGAGCAGCCTTGCTGCCATCGTGCTGGCCGCCGGCCAGGGCACCCGCATGCGGTCACGGATTCCCAAGGTCCTCCACCCGATGGCCGGACGACCGATGATCGGGCACGTGCTCGACGTGCTCGCCGCGATCGATGCCGATCCGGTCGTCGTCGTGACCGGGCACGGTGCCGAGGCGGTGGAGGCAGCCCTGGGCGACACCGCCCGGAGCGTGCGCCAGGAGCCACAGAACGGGACCGCCGATGCGGTCCGCGTCGCGCTGGCTGCGGTCCCCGACGACAGCACCCGCGTCCTCGTCACGATGGGGGACGTCCCGCTTCTGCCCCACGCGCTGCTGGCCGCGCTCGTCGCCGAGCAGGAGGCGAGCGGCGCCGCGATCGTGCTCCTCTCGGCCCATCTCCTCGACCCCACGGGCTACGGGCGGATCGTGCGTGGCCCGGATGCCGGCCTCCAGGCGATCGTCGAAGAGGTCGACGCCGACCCGGCGACCCGTGCCCTCGACGAGGTGAACGCCGGCACGTACTGCTTCGACGGGTCGTGGCTTCGGGCGAACCTCGAGCGCGTTCCGCGCAGCCCCTCCGGCGAGTACTACCTGACCGACCTGGTTGGCCTCGCGGTGGCCGACGGCACGGCCGTGCGGGTGATCGCGGCCTCGCGTCCCGAGCTCGCGATGGGCATCAACGACCGCGTCCAGCTGGCCGTCGCCGAACGGCTGCTACGGACCCGGATCGCGGAGGACCACATGCGGGCCGGCGTCACCATCGTCGACCCCGACAGCACGTTCATCGACGCCACCGTGCGGATCGGCCAGGACGCTCGGATCGAGCCATGGACGGTCCTGACCGGCGACTCGGTCATCGGCGAAGAGGCGGTCATCGGCCCGGGTAGTCGGGTCCACGGCAGCACGATCGGCAACCAGGCGCGGGTCTGGGGCTCGTGGGTGGAGGATGCAGAAATTGGCGAGGGCGCCTCGGTCGGGCCCATGGCCCACCTCCGGCCGGGAAGCGTCGTGGGACCCGGCTCCGAGATCGGGAACTACGCGGAGATCAAGAAGAGCCGCCTCGGCGCCCGCGTCCGCCAGCACCACTTCAGCTACCTGGGCGATGCGAAGGTCGGCGATGACGTGAACATCGGCGCCGGAACAGTGACCGCCAACTTCGACGGGACCGCCAAGCACGAGACCGTCATCGGCGACGGTGCGTTCATCGGCGTCGACACCATGCTCCGGGCTCCGGTGACGATCGGTCCGGGGGCGAAGACCGGGGCGGGGAGCGTGGTGACGCGCGACGTGGCGGCCGGCAAGACGGTGGTCGGGGTGCCTGCCCGGCCCATCGAGCTCCGCCGTCGCCGGGGTGGTGAGCCTCCGGATGCCTGAGGGTGGAACCGGCACCGGCAACCCGCTGGTCGACCTGCTCATCATCTTCATCCTGATCCTGGTCAGCGGCCTGTTCGCGGCCTCCGAGATCGCGCTGATCACGGTCCGCCGGACCCGGCTGGAGCAGCTGGCCGAGGAGGGGAAGCGAGGCGCGAGGACCGCACGGCGGCTGGTCGACGACCCGCAGCGCTTCCTCGCCACCATCCAGGTGGCGATCACCTTCCTCGGCTTCCTGGCCTCGGCGATCGGGGCCATCGCCTTCAGCGCGGTCATCGCCGACGTCATCGAGCAGATCCCCTGGGAACCCATCCAGTCGGCGGCGGACTCGATCGCGTTCATCTTCGTCACGCTCCTGATCGCCCTGATCTCGATCATCGCCGGCGAGCTGGTGCCGAAGACGCTGGCCCTGAACTTCCCAGAGCGCTTTGCCCTCGTGGCCGCCCGTCCGCTGAGCCTCCTCGAACGAATCCTGAACCCGCTGGTGTGGCTGACCACGACGATCAGCGGATTCCTGGTTCGCCTGTTCGGTGGCCGGGAGCGGCCGCAGGCCGGCCTGCTCTCGGTCGAGGAGCTCAAGCTCCTCGTCTCGACCGGTTCAGCCCAGGGCCAGATCGAGGAGACCGAGAAGGAGATGATCCACGGGGTCATCGAGCTCGGCGACAAGCAGATCCACGAGGTCATGGTCCCCCGGATCGGGATCAAGGCGGTCGAGGTCGACGATCCGATCGACGAGGTGCTCGACCTGATCGTCCGCGCCGGCCATTCGCGGGTGCCGGTCTACCGCGAGAACCTCGACAACATCGTCGGCATCCTGTACGCCAAGGACCTGCTCCCGTACCTCCGCGCGTCGAGCGGCACGCCGGAGCCGATCGACTTCCGGTCGCTGGCCCGGCCGGCCGCCTACGTGCCCGAGACGAAGCAGGTCGACGACCTGCTGAACGAAATGAAGTCCGCCCGCCGCCATATCGCGATCGTCGTCGACGAGTACGGCGGCACGGCCGGCCTGGTCACGATCGAGGACCTCGTCGAGGAGATCGTGGGCGAGATCCAGGACGAGTACGACGTCGAGGAGAGCCTCGTCGAGTCGGTCGACGCGGATCCGGATCGACGCGCGTTCCGGCTCGACGGCCGGGTCACCATGGACGACCTGCGCGACCTGTTCGAGCTGAGCGACGCCGAGGAGCCTGACGAGGAGGCCTACGACACGGTCGGGGGCCTGATCATCCACCGCGTCGGCCGGATTCCGCTGGTCGGTACCGAGGTCGACTTCCGCGGCCTGACCCTCCGGGTCCTGGCCGCGGACTCGCGGAAGGTGTCCAAGGTCCTCGCCATCCAGGACGAGGAGGCCCGGGAGCCGGTCGAGAACTCCCGCTGACCCTGGGGGCCCGCTCAGGCGGCGATGACCGCCTCGGCGAACAGGACGAGGTCGCGCTTGGCGTCCTCGTCGAGCGTGACGCCTTCGAGCTCGGCCAGCGCCTCGTCGCGATAGCGCCGCGCCTCGGCCAGGGTCGTGTCGCGTGCGCCCGATCGCTCGAGGATGGCGGCCGCCTCGGCGACCTCGGCATCGGTCAGTTGGCGGTCCGCGTCGCCCGGCGCGAAGAGGTCCCGGAGCCGGACCTGGTCGCCCTCCGGCGCGTGGTTCAGGGCCCAGATGACCGGCATCGTCTTCTTCCGGCGCCGCAGGTCACCGGCCTCGGCCTTGCCCGAGGCCGACTCGTTCCAGAACGCGCCCTTCACGTCGTCGGCCATCTGGAAGGCCAGGCCCAGCCGGTCGCCGAAGCGACGGAGGGCGCCGATGACGGCGGGGTCCTTCGAGGCGAGGATCGCCGCGGCCTCGACGCCGGCGGCCATCAGCGAGGCCGTCTTCAGGTCGATCATCCGCAGGTATTCCTCGACCGTCACGTCGAGACGGGCCTCGAAGCTGATGTCGAGGTACTGGCCCTCGCACAGGGCCAGGCAGGTCTGGTCGTAGATCCGCATCAGCTCGAGGACCTGGCGCGCGTCGGGGGTCTCCGGGTCGTCCTCCTCCGAGGCGAGCCGGTACAGGGCCAGCCGGGACAGCGCGAAGAGGGCATCCCCGGCGTTGATCGCCTGGGGGACGCCGTACTTGACCCACAACGTCGGGCGATGCCGCCGTTCGCGGTCACCGTCCTGGATGTCATCGTGGACGAGACTGAAGTTGTGGCCCAGCTCGACGGCGGCGGCCCCGGGCAGCGCCCGTCGGTAGTCGCCCCCCAGCGAGCGGTAGACGAGGAGCCCGAGCAGCGGCCGGATCCGCTTGGCGGACGATTCGTCGGCGCCGTCCAGGCCGAGGTGGTAGGCCAGCATCTCGTAGAGCGGCTGGGCGGGACCGCGGTGCTCGTCGAGGATGGCCGACATCTCGGCTTCGACCTCCACGAGCATCTGGCTAAACTCGGTCCGGATGTCCATCGCCCGAAGCGTACCCGACCGGTGAGCGCACGCTCGCGCCTGTACAAGACCGAGGCCATCGTCCTGCGCGGCCTCGATCTCGGCGAGGCGGATCGGGTCCTGACCGTCCTCACCCCCCATCTCGGGAAGCTGCGGGTCATCGCCAAGGGCGTGCGGCGCCCGCGCTCGCGGATCGGCGGGGGACTCGAACCGCTCGGTGCGGTCGACCTCGTGCTGGCGGTGGGGCGGACGTTCGACGTCGTCACCCAGTCGCAGCTGATCGACCCCCACCTTGGGCTGCGGACCGACCTGCATGCCACGGCCGCCGCCTGGTACCTCGCCGAGCTGGCGGACCGCTTCTGCGAGGAGCGGGCCGAGAGCGCCGCGGCCCACGCCCTGCTGGGCGCTGGGCTGACCGCGCTCGACACCGCGCCCACGGTCGCCGCCCGGGACGCCATCGCGCGGACGTACGAGCTCCGCCTGCTCGAGGCGATGGGCTACCGGCCCGAGCTCAACACGTGCATCGAGTGCGGGGCCGAGATCGAGCCGGGGCGCAACACCTACGCGGCCGTCGCCGGCGGGGTGGTGGGACCAGAATGCGACCACGCCGCGCTCAGCGCGGTGTCGATCTCGGACGGCGCGCTGAAGGCGATGCGCCATCTCCAGCGCGTCCCGTTCGAGGAGGCTGCCCGGCTGACGATGAGCCGCCCGGTCGGCCGCGAGACCGAACGCCATCTCCACGCCACCGTTTCGGCGGTCCTGGAACGCGAGCTCCGCTCGCGCGACTTCCTCGACGAGGTCAGCCGACTCGAGCCGGCCCTGCGCTAGACTCGCCTGCCGTGCCAGCCGCCTCGCTCGACGTCCTGACCAGCCTCGCCAAGCGGCGTGGCTTCGTGTTCGGCGGCAGCGACCTGTACGGGGGCATCCAGGGCTTCTGGGACTTCGGACCGCTCGGCGTCGAGCTGCGGACGAACATCAAGGCCGCCTGGTGGCGCTCGATGGTCCGCCTGCGCGACGACATCGAGGGCCTCGACGCGGCGATCATCATGAACCCGCGGGTCTGGGAAGCCTCCGGCCACGTCGCCGGCTTCACCGACCCGATGGTCGACTGCCGGAACTGCAACCACCGGTTTCGTGCCTCGGACCTCAAGGGGCCGCCCTCGGAGATCGCGTGCCCCGACTGCGGGCAGCGAGGGACCCTGACCGACGCCCGCCAGTTCAACCTGATGTTCAAGACCCACGTCGGCCCGCTCGAGGAGGACGCATCGGCCGCCTACCTGCGACCCGAGACGGCGCAGGGCATCTTCGTGAACTTCGCGAACGTCCAGACCGCGATGCGGCGAAAGCTTCCGTTCGGGATCGCCCAGATCGGGAAGAGCTTCCGCAACGAGATCACGCCAGGCAACTTCATCTTCCGGCTCCGCGAGTTCGAGCAGATGGAGATGGAGTTCTTCGTTCCGCCGGCCGACGAGGAGACCTGGTTCCGCTACTGGGTCGATGAGCGCCTGCGCTGGTGGACGGAGGAGATCGGGATCAACCCCGAGCGGCTTCGGCTGCGCCCGCACGAGGCCGATGAGCTCTCCCACTACAGCCGCCAGACGACCGACATCGAGTACGCCTTCCCAATGGGCTGGTCCGAGCTCGAGGGCGTCGCCGATCGGACCAACTTCGACCTGAACGCCCACGCCGCCGCCTCCGGCAAGGCGCTGGTCGTCTATGACGAGGCGACCGGCGAGCACGTCGTCCCGTTCGCCATCGAGCCGGCGATGGGCGTGGACCGGGCGGTCCTGACCGTGCTCGTCGACGGCTACGACGAGGAGGAGGTGGCCGGCGAGAAACGAGTCGTCCTGCATATCAAGCCCTCGTTGGCACCGGTCAAGGTCGCCGTGCTGCCGCTCCTCCGCAACCGGCCTGAGCTCGTGGAGATCGGTCGACGGCTGACTGCCGACCTGAAGCCGCACGTGGCGGCGATGTACGACGACACCGCCTCGATCGGGAAGCTCTACCGGCGCCAGGACGAGATTGGGACGCCGTACTGCGTGACCGTGGACGTCGAGACCCTGACCGATGGGGCGGCCACGATCCGCGAGCGAGACACGATGACCCAGGAGCGGGTCGCCCTGGACGCCATTCCGGCCCGGATCACCGAGCTGGTGGCCGGGGCCGCGTGGACCGGGCAGCCGGCGGCGCCCCCGGCCGAGTGACCGCCGGCCCGGCCTTCGCCGACCTGGCGGCCGCCGCCGAACGCGGCGACCACGCCACGGTCGTCCGCCTGGCGACCGAGATTCTCGCCACCAACCCCGGCCTGGACGGCGCCCACGAGCTCCGGGCCCGCGCCTACCTGGCGCGCGGCGAGCTGGCGCAGGCGGAGGCCGATGCCCAGGCTGCGGTCCGGCTCGACCCGGATGAGATTCGCTACCGGGAGCTCCTGGCCGAGGTCCTGTCGGCGATCGGCGGCCACCGCGAAGCGGCTGACGAGTACGCGCGCCTGGCGCGGCTCGATCCCCGCCAGGCGGAGTGGACCCGGTCGGAGGCCACCGAGCGCCTCGCCGCCGCCGACAGCGGGGGAGCGGTCACGGCCGCCCGACGCGCCCTGCGCCTGGATCCGGACGACGCGGCCGCCCAGCTGGCCCTCGCCCGCGGTCTCCTCCGCGCCGGCCAGGCGACCCAGGCGCTGACCGCCGCCGATCGGGCGGTCGCGCTGGCGCCCGACGACCCCGGGGCCCGCGAGACGCAGGCCGACGCCCGTTGGCTGGCCGGCGACGAGCCCGGGGCGCTGGCCGCCTACGCCGCGCTCGCCCGGGACGCGCAGCCGGTGGCCGGGCGCGCGGTGGACAAGGCGCGCGACCTGTATCGCTCGCGAGCCGGATTCGGAGGTCGGCTGCTGGCCGCGGTGCGGCCGCTGTTCGCGGCTACTCTGCGAGGAGGTCGGTTGCGGCTCTGATCCGCGCCTGGCGGCGTCGGCGGCGCCAGGCGCGCCACGCGCCGGCCAGCCCGGCGAGCAGGATCACGATGCCCGTTCCGCTCAGCAGGTACGCCTCGCCGCTCGCCTCCAGCGGATCGGGGACCATGAACCGCCCGTAGCCAATGACGTAGAACGCCCCGAAGCCGATGGCGACCTTGGCGCCCGCCGCGGTGACGTCGCGGGGCAGCAGGATGGCCACGATGGCCACCGCCAGGATGATCAGCGGGATGAGGATCGCGATGTCGGGGATCAGCCAGGTGACGAGGGCGAGCAGGACGCCGACGGCCAGCCAGAGGAGGGTCGCCATTGGCGTGGAGCGTACCGTCTAGAATCGGCTCGCGACCCCCATCGGAGCCTGCACCCCGTGGCTGATGCCGTGACCCCCGCCGTCGAACGCGCCCACCAGGCCGCCAAGCGCTACATCTATGCCTGGGGCGAAGGCCACGCCGAGGGCGACGCCACGATGCGCGACCTGCTCGGCGGCAAGGGCGCCGGCCTGGCCGAGATGACGAACGCCGGCCTGCCGGTCCCGCCCGGCTTCACGATCACGACGGTTGCCTGCACCGACTACTTCGCCGCCGGCGAGCAGCTCCCCGACGGGCTGTGGGACGACATCCTGGCCGCGGTGGCCGACCTCGAACGGCAGACCGGCAAGCGGTTCGGGGATCCTGCCAGCCCGCTCCTGGTATCGGTCCGCTCCGGCGCGAAGTTCTCGATGCCCGGGATGATGGACACCGTCCTGAACCTCGGGATGAATCCCGACACCCGGGATGGGCTGATCGCGTTGACCGGCGACCCGCGCTTCGGCTGGGACGCGTATCGGCGCTTCATCCAGATGTTCGGCCGGATCGTGCTCGACGTCGACGGCGCCCTGTTCGAACCGATCATCGACGCGGCGAAGCACGCGCGAGAGGTCGAGGCCGACGACGAGCTCGACGCCGACGCCCTTCACGAGGTGGCCGATGCCTTCCTCGACCTGGTCCGGAACCGTATCGGGCGCGAGTTCCCGACCGATCCGCTCGAGCAGCTCGACCTGGCGGTGAAGGCGGTCTTCGCCTCGTGGTACGGCCGCCGCGCCCACGACTACCGCGAGTTCAACAGGATTCCCCACGACCTGGGGACTGCGGTGAATGTGGTGGCCATGGTCTTCGGCAACCTGGGCACCGACTCGGGGACCGGCGTCGCGTTCACCCGCGACCCGAACACCGGCGAGAAGGCGCTGTTCGGGGAGTACCTGACCAACGCCCAAGGCGAGGACGTCGTGGCCGGGATCCGGACGCCGTCGCCGATTGCCGCGCTCCGCGACGAGATGCCCGAGGTGTACGCCGAGTTCCAGCGCATCGGGGAGCGGCTGGAGGGCCACTACCGCGACGTCCAGGACCTCGAGTTCACGATCGAGCGCGGCCGGCTGTTCATGCTCCAGACCCGCTCCGCGAAGCGGACCGCGCCGGCCGCGGTGCGGATCGCGGTCGAGATGGTCGGGGAGGGGATCATCAGCCGCGACGAGGCGATCCAGCGGGTCGAGCCCGGCCAGGTCGTCCAGCTCCTCCTGCCCCGATTCGACGAGGCGGCCAAGGCCGCCGCCGCCGACCTCCGCCTGGCGAAGGGCCTGAATGCGTCGCCCGGCGCGGCGACGGGACAGGCGGTCTTCGAGCCGGACCGCGCGGTGGAGGCGGCCAAGGCAGGCCATGCGGTGATCCTGGTCCGGACCGAGACGAGC
The DNA here is from genome assembly GCA_036555375.1 of Candidatus Limnocylindria bacterium. GTDB lineage: Bacteria > Chloroflexota > Limnocylindria > QHBO01 > QHBO01 > DASTEQ01. Next base: position 5,179 of record DATBLJ010000106.1, on the reverse strand, counting down.
CCGGACGACGTCCACGGGATGCTGGTCGCCAAGGGGGTGCTCACCGCGCGCGGCGGCGCGACCTCGCACGCGGCGGTCGTCGCGCGGTCACTCGGCCTCCCGTGCGTGGCCGGGGTCGAGGCGCTCGACATCGACTACGGCGCGCGGGTCATGCAGGTTGGCGCGACCACCGTCCGCGAGGGCGACGTGATCTCGATCGACGGCACGACCGGCGAGGTCTTCAGCGGCGCCCTGCCCACGATCGACCCGAACTTCGCCGAGGAGAAGGACCTTGCCACGCTCCTCGGCTGGGCGGACACCGCCCGCCGGCTCCAGGTGTGGGCCAACGCCGACTACCCCCGCGACGCCGAGCGGGCCCGCGCCTACGGGGCGCAGGGGATCGGCCTGTGCCGGACCGAGCACATGTTCTTCGAGGAGACCCGCCTGCCGACCGTGCGCCGGATGATCCTGGCCGCGGTGACCGCCACCGATGCCAAGGCGCGCCGCGCCGCCGGCGAGACGCTGAACGCCGACGACGAGGAGGCAGTCGCCGTCTTCGACGCCGCCCTGGCCGAGCTCGAGCAGAACCAGACCGATGACTTCGCCGGTCTCTTCCGGGCGATGGACGGCCTGCCGGTCGTCATCCGCCTGATCGACCCGCCGCTCCACGAGTTCCTGCCGCCCCACGACGAGCTCCTGGTCGAGGTCACCCTGCTCCGCGAGCGGGGGACCGATCCGGCCAAGCTCGCCGAGCTCGAGGAGACGCTCGACGCGGTCGAATCGATGCGGGAGCAGAACCCGATGCTCGGCATGCGCGGGGTTCGGCTAGGCCTGATGATCCCGGACATCGTCCGAATGCAGACGCGGGCCATCCTGGGCGCCGCCGCGCAGGTCGCGGCCGAGGGCGTCAAGCCGCTCCCCGAGATCATGATCCCGCTCGTCGGCCACGCGAACGAGCTCCGCGAGACGCGGGCCGTCCTGGAGGCCGAGGCGGCCGCGGTGGCCGAGGCGTCGGGCCAGGCGGTCGACTACAAGTTCGGGACGATGATCGAGGTCCCGCGCGGGGCGCTCACCGCCGGCGAGATCGCCAAGGACGCCGAGTTCTTCAGCTTCGGTACCAACGACCTGACCCAGATGACGTTCGGCTACTCGCGGGACGACGCCGAGGGCAAGTTCCTGATGCGGTACGTGGAACGGAAGATCCTGCCCGAGAACCCGTTCCAGGTCCTCGATCAGGAGGGGGTCGGCGAGCTCGTGCGGCTCGCCACCGAGCGGGGCCGCGCGACCCGGCCGGATCTCAAGGTGGGGATCTGCGGGGAACACGGCGGTGACCCGCAATCCATCGCCTTCTGTCACGATATCGGCCTCAACTACGTGTCGTGCTCCCCGTTCCGGGTTCCCGTCGCTCGCCTGGCGGCCGCCCAGGCCGCCCTCGCCGAGGCCTCCGAGCGCGACCGCTGAATCGCCCGTGGAGGTCTCCCATGTCCGTTTCCACGTCCCCGCCGGTCACCGCCGACGAGCTGCGCAGCCAGGTCCGCGGTCGGGTCGTCGCGCCCGAGGATCCTGACTACGACGCCCTGCGGACCGTCGTCGCCGGCCACATCGACCACCACCCGGCGCTCATCGTCCGGGTCGCGAACGCCGAGGACGTTTCCAGGGTCGTAACCCTCGCCGCCGAGCGTGACATCGAGCTCGCGGTCCGGAGTGGCGGCCACAGCGGGGCGGGCTACGGTTCGACCGAGGGCGGGATCGTCATCGACCTGCGCGAGCTCCAGTCAATCGAGATCGACGCCCCGGCCCGCCTGGCGTGGGCCGAGTCGGGGGTCACCGCCGCCGCCTTCACCCAGGCGGCGGCCACCCACGGCCTGGCGGTCGGTTTCGGCGACACCGGCTCGGTCGGACTCGGTGGCCTCGTGCTCGGCGGTGGCGTTGGCTACCTCGTCCGAAAGTTCGGCCTGACCGTGGATTCGCTGCTCGCGGCTGACGTCGTCACCGCCGACGGCCAGCTCCGCCGGGTGAGCGCCGAGTCGGAGCCCGACCTGTTCTGGGCCATCCGCGGCGGCGGCGGAAACTTCGGGGTCGCCACCCAGTTCCAGTTCCGCCTCCACGAGGTGCCCACCGCGGTGGGCGGGATCCTCGTCCTGCCCGCCACCCCGGAGGTCCTCAGCGGCTACCTGGCGCTGTCGGAGGCCGCCCCCGAGGAGCTGTCCTCGATCCTGAACGTCATGCCGGGGATGCCGATGCCCGGGATGCCCGAGTCGGCGATCGGCCAGATCGTCGCCATGGCGATCCTGTGCTACGCCGGCGACGCGGAGGCCGGTGAGGCGGCGATCGCCCCGTTCCGTGCGCTCGCCGAGCCGATCCTCGACCTGGTCCATCCGATGGCCTACCCGGAGATCTACCCGCCCGATGACCCCAGCTACCGGCCGCTGGCCGAGGCCCGGACGATGTTCATCGACCACGTCGATCGCCCGACCGCGGAGCTGATCCTCGAGCGACTCCAGGCGTCGGACGCCGCGATGCGGGTCGCCCAGCTCCGGCCGCTGGGCGGAGCCATGGCCCGCGTGCCCGACGAGGCAACCGCCTTCGCCCACCGCCAGAGCGAGATCATGGTCAACATCGCCTCCTTCTACGAAGGCGACGCCGATCGGCCCATGCGGGCGAAGTGGGTCAGTGACTTCGTCGACGCCCTCCGCCAGTCCGACGAGGGCGCCTACGTGAACTTCCTCGTCGACGAGGGTCCGGATCGGGTCCGGGCCGCGTACCCAGGACCCACCTGGGAGCGGCTTCGGGCGATCAAGGCCCAGTACGACCCGCGGAACCTCTTCCACGTGAACCAGAACATCCCGCCCGCCGGGTCGACTCGCTGAGGAGCTCGGGGCCATGAGCCCTTCGCCAGCCGGCTCCCAGTCTGCGGCCGAGCGCCGAGCGGCTGAAGCCGAGCTGCGGACGCTGGTCGCCAGGTTCTCGCCTGCTCACCAGCAGCTCGTCCTCGCGCTGCGAAAGGCGCTGCTCAAGCGCGTACCCACGGCCCACGAAATCGTCTACCCGTATCGCGACTGGCTCGTCATCAGCTATTCGCCGAGTGACCGCGGGTACCAGGGCGTGCTGGCGATCCGCGCGGACGCGAACGGCGTGAAGCTGTACCTCAACAACGGCAAGGGACTGCCAGATCCCGAGAAGCTCCTGCAGGGGACCGCCCAGGCCCGCTGGATGCTCGTGGACAGCGCGTCCACGGTCGCTCGTCCGGCGGTCGGGGCCCTGATCGACGAGGCTTTGGCCCGCAATCGGGTGCCGTTCGCATCTACCGGCCGCGGGGCCATCATCATCCGCTCGGCTGCGGCCGCATAGCGCCGGCGGTCATCCTGCGGAAGGCAGCTCAAGCCGCTCGTCGGCCGGAGACCCAGCCTCCTGTGCCAGGCGGCGGCGCAGGCCGTGGAAGTCCCGCATCAAGACGCGGGCCAGGACGAACGTCGGGAGCAGCGCGACCAAACGCAGCCAGCCCGCGACGTCGCCCTCGTAGCGGGCCAGGATCCGCGCTCCATCCGGGTGGGGCGTCAGGCGGTACTCGACACGCGAGTTCCAGGGCGCGGTCGAATCCCACGCCACGAGCTCGTCCGGATCGAGGACGACGAGCGTGTCGGTGAACCGGATCCGGAAGGGACCGATCCGATCCACCGCCGCCCATTGGCTGCCCACGACCGGCGCTCCCTCGCCGACCCGTCGCCGCTCGACGACGGCCGGCGCCCAGGCCGCCCACCGGGCCGGATCGGCCAGCCACGGGAACACCCGCTCCGGCGGAGCGTCGAGGACCACGTCGAGGGTCACGCGTCGCCACATGCCCCGGATGGTAGGTGGGGATCGGCATCACGCGATGGGGCCGCGGGCGGCTAGGCTGCGGGCACCGTGTACCAGCTGTTGCTCTACGTCCACATCCTGAGCGCCATCGTCTGGGTCGGCGGCGCGATCTACGCCCAGCTGCTCGCCCTGCGGGTCAGCCGCGCCAGCGATCCGACCGAGCTGCCGATCATCGCGCGCCACACCGCATACCTCGGCCTGCGGGTGTTCCTGCCCGCCTCGCTCCTGATCATCATCACCGGGGTCGTGATGACCTTCCAGGCGTGGAGCTTTGGCCAGACGTGGATCGCGGTCGCCGTCGCACTGTGGGTCGTCTCGGCCGGGCTGGGCGGGATCTACGTCGGCCCGCGGGTCGCCAAGGTCGGGGAGCTGTTCGAGGCGGAAGGTCCTGCGTCCGAGAACGCGCGCAGCCTGCTCAGCCGACTGTTCCTCGTGTCCCGGCTCGAGCTGGTCAGCTTCTTCGTCATCGTCGGCCTGATGGTCTTCAAGCCCGGCGCCTAGCCGGGCGGCGAACCGCGGCGCGCGAGACTCAGCGGGGTCCGACCTCGCCGGCGCTGACCTTGGCCTTGGGGATCGACTTGTCCGGGTCGATGAACGGCATCGGGACGACCGTTGCCTCCCGTTCCCCGTCGGGCGTGGTCACGTCGACCCGGTTGCCGTCCGCGGCGCGCTCGATGGGCATCCACGCGTACCCGATGTTCTTCTCGAGGCGCGGCGACCAGAGCGCGGTCGTGACCTTGCCCACCGGCGCGCCATCGGTATGGGTCGGCCAGGGCGTGAAGTTCATGCCGAGCGGGTCACCGCTGATCTCGACGCCGACCAGCTTGCGGCTGATCCCCATGTCACGGACCTTGCGGAGCGCCGCCTTGCCCATGAAGTCGAAGTCGCCGTCGAGCTGGCACAGCCGCTCGAGGCCGACCTCGAACGGGTTGTGCTCGAGCCCCATGTCGGCGCCCCAGTTCAGGATCCCGCCCTCGACCCGACGGATGTCCGAGGGCCCGGTCGGGCGGATGTCGAACGGCTTGCCGGCTTCCATGATCCGCTCCCAGAGCGCCGTCCCGTATTGGCCGTCGCGGAGGTAGATCTCGTACCCGACCTCGGCCGTCCAGCCGGTCCGGGTCACGACGACCGGGATGCCGTCGAGCTCGAGCTCGCGGAAGAAGTAGTACTTCAGCGACAGGATGTCGTCGCCGAACAGGGCCGCGACCACGTCCTTCGAGTGCGGGCCCTGGATCTGGAGCGGTGAGACGTCGGGCTCGCCAAGCTGGACGTCCCAGCCCAGGTTGGCGGCCAGCCCCATCGCGTAGAGGAGCGCATCCGAGCTCGCCAGCGCGAACCAGAA
>DATBLJ010000104.1:0-4277 GCA_036555375.1 Candidatus Limnocylindria bacterium | reverse complement strand
CGGACGCTCCCGAAGCGCTTCATGAGTGCCGCCTTCCGGGCCGGGCCGATCCCGGGCATCTCGTCGAAGATGCTCGACAGGGCGCGCCGGCCCCGGACGTTGCGGTGGTAGGTGATCGCGAACCGGTGGGCCTCGTCCCGGATCCGCTGGACGAGGTAGAGCGCCGGCGCTTTGGCCGGCAGGATGATCGGGTCCGGGCGGCCGGGGACGAACAGCTCCTCGAACCGCTTGGCGAGCCCCGCCACCGGCAGCTCGGTGAGGTCCAGGTCCCGGAGGACGCCGGTCGCGGCCGACAGCTGGCCCTTCCCGCCGTCCACGATCACCAGGTCGGGCAGCGCCCACTCCTCCTCGCCGCTCACCGCGTCCTCGTCGACGCCGACCGCCGACGGCTCGATGGCCCCCGTCTCGCGGCGCAGTCGGGCGGCGCGGCTGAACCGGCGGCGCAGCACCTCGGCCATCATCCGGAAATCGTCGGGGGTCTCGCCGCTGCGGATCCGGAAGCGGCGGTACTGCCGCGCATCGGGGGCACCGTCGGTGAAGACGACCATGCTGCCCACCGCGCTCGTGCCCTGGATGTTGCTCATGTCGTAGCACTCGATCCGGTGCGGCGGCGATTCGAGCTCGAGGGCGCGAGCCAAGCCGACCAGCGCCTCGGACCGCGCGCCACGATCGGCCAGCCACTCCGCCCGGTCCTTGGCGAGCGCCTCGGCGGCGTTCTCCGAGGCCAGGGCCACCAGTCGCCGCTTCGGGCCCCGGCTCGGGACGTGGAGCCGGACCCCGCTCCCCCGCTGCTCTCCGAGCACTGCGGCCAGGGTTTCCGCGTCGGTTGGTTCGAGCGGGAGCAGGATCGAGCGCGGCGGGCGCTCGGCGGCGGCGTAGAACTGCTGGAGGAACGAGGCCAGCACGTCCGCATCGGCCACGTCCCCGGCGCCTTCGACGATGAAGTGCTCGCGGCCGATCATCTTCCCGTTCCGGACGACGAAAACCTGGAAGCAGGCCTCGGTTCCGTCGCGCGCGAGGCCGATGACGTCGTGCTCTTCGCGACTGAACGCGTGGAGCTTCTGCTGCTCGATCGTCCACTCCACGGCCTTGAGCTTGTCGCGCGAGACGGCCGCCGCCTCGTAGCGGAGGGCGTCGGACTGCGCGGCCATCTCGGCGCGGAGCTGGTCGGCGATGCCCTCCTGCTTGCCCTCGAGGAAGTCGACGACCTGGTCGATCGTGGCGCGGTAGGCATCGGTCTCCACCGCCCCGATGCACGGGCCCTGGCAGCGTTTGATGTGATAGAGCAGGCACGGCCGCTCGAGGACGACCTTGCCGGCCGGGATGTCGAGGTCGCAGGTCCGGAACGGGAAGATCTTGCTGAGCAGCTTGAGCGTCTCGTCGACCGATGAGGCGGAGGCGTAGGGGCCGAAGTAGCGGCTCCCGTCCCGGACGAGCTTCCGGGTGCGGACGATCCGCGGGTAGTCGTCGCCAAGCGTGATCTGGACGAACGGGTAGCTCTTGTCGTCCTTCAGCCGGATGTTGAAGCGGGGCCGATGCTCCTTGATGAGGTTGCCCTCGAGGATGTAGGCCTCGCCGATCGTGTCGGTGACGATGTACTCGATGTCCGCCGTGTCGGCGACCATCTTCGCGTGGCGGGCTTCCACCTGGCCGCCGGCGCCGAAGTGGTTGCGCACTCGGTTCCGCAGGGCGTTCGCCTTGCCGACGTACAGCACCCGGCGATCGGCGTCACGGAACAGGTAGACGCCGGGCGCGTTCGGGATGTGTCGGAGGATGGCCCGGACATGGGCCGAGGGGGTTGGCGAGGCCACGAGACCGATGATAGGGCTGGCCGGGGCGGGGGTCAGATCCCTCCGCTGGCGGCCGGGCTGAGGCTGGGCTGGGGAGTCGGAATCGGCTCCGCCAAGGAGTCGCCGATGTAGGCGTGGAGGGGCCCGTAGTCCGTGCCGTCGGCGCGGCCGATGACGACGAGGACGTAGCGGCCGTCATCGGTCGTGGTCGCCTCGAGGATGACCCCCTCCGACAGCTCGATCCGGCGGTCCGGCGAGAGGTGGCCGCTCATCAGGGCGAGGTCGATGGCCGACAGGTCGGTCGAGAGGTGGGTGCTCAGGACGTCCATCATCGCCAGGCCCGGACCGATGGATCCCGGGAGCCCGTTCCCGAGCTTCGCGCGCAGGGCGGCGAGGACGCGCTGCTGGCGGATCGAGCGCGCGAAGTCGCCGTCCTCGGACTGGACCGAGGTGTAGCGAGCACGAGCGTAGGCGAGGGCCGACTCCCCGTCGAGCTCGAGGCGACCGGCCGGGAACGTTCCGCCGTCGAAGAAGGCGTTGTGATAGTCGACCTCGTTGAACGTGTAGGAAAAGGCGGTCGGGTTGTCGAGGGTGACCCCGCCGACCGCGTCGACGACGCCCGCCAGACCGTCGAAGTCGAGGGCGATCCAGTGGTCGATCGTCAGGCCGGTGACGTGCTCGAGGACGTCGGACTGGGTCCGCCCCGCCTGGTGGACGCCACCCGCGTCCCAGCCGGCCGCGAAGCCCTCGTTGACCTTGGCGTTCTCCGGGAAGACGTTCGGCAGGCCCTCGACCCACAGGTCGCGCGGAATGGCGATCAGGGTCGTCGTGTTGGTCGCGGGGTCGACCGACAGGATGTTCAGCGAGTCCGCCAGGTGGATGCCGCCGTGGCCCTCGCGGCCGGCGTAGCCGAGGAAGGCGATGTTGATCCGGTTCGTGCCGCCGAGCGGCCCGAGCAGCGCCGAGGACAGGCTGGGGGCGGAGCTGACCGCCCGGTTGAAGGCGTCGGCCCGCTGCCAGATCAGGACGCCGGCGATGACGATGCCGGCGACGGTGAGCAGGAGCCCCGCACCGAGGACGCGTCGGATCGGGACGGTGCCGATCGGCCGCTCGGCAGCCCGTTCCGCGTCGGCGCGGATCGACGCGTCGCGGGCGGCAGCCAGCTCGTCGCGCGATGAGCCGGTGTCGATGCCCTTCTTCCGGAGACGCTCCTCCCGGGCAACCGCGGCCTGGAGCCGCTTCGTGCGCGCCGAGGGGCGCGCCTGGGCCTGATCCCCGGAGAACATTCGGAACATCGGCGCCGGCGAACCGGCGAGTGCACCCTCCCTGGCGAATTTGCGGCGGAAGGATAGCGGCTCGACCGGGCGGCGGCTTGGCCACGGCGCGGACGCAACCATCGCGTCATCGGTCGGTAAGCGCTCCACCCGAGACTGGCCGGGTCGTGGGGGTACCCGTCGCCGAGCTGCTGGAGGCCCTCGACCCGCACCAGCGGGCGGCCGCAACCCTGGGCCCCGGACCAGCCCAGATCCTCGCGCCGGCCGGGAGTGGGAAGACCTCGACGCTGGTGGCCCGGATCGGCGTCCTCATGGCCTCCGGGACAGCCGCCGACCGCATCCTGGTCGTCACGTTCAACCGGGACGCCGCCGCCGAGCTGAGCCAGCGGATCAGCGCCCGGCTCGGCGTCACGCCAGGGCGCGACGGCCCCGAGGTGCGGACCCTCCACGCGCTGGCTCGCCAGGTCCTGCTTGATGATCCCCGGTCGCTGCGGCTCGTTGCCGACCGCTTGCCCTTGCTGCGCCAGGCGCGACGGCAGGTCCTCGCCAGCCTGGCGCCCGGTGCCGAGCTGCCGCCCGCCGAGGAGCTCGACGGGGTCGTGGCCGCGGCCGTGCTCGAGAACCGCCCACCTGAGCCGCCGCTGGACGCCGTGGTCACCGCGTACCGCGATCGCCTGGCCGCCCAAGGCGCCACCGACTTCGACGGCCTGCTCGCCGGCGCGCTCGATCGGCTCCGAATCGATGCGGAGCTGCGCGAGCGCTGGCAGCGGCGCTTCAGCCACGTCCTGGTCGACGAGTTCCAGGACGTGGACGGGACGCAGGTCGGGCTCGTGGCGCTGCTCGCCGAGCCGGAGCGGAACCTGTTCGTCGTCGGCGACGACGACCAGACGATCTATGCCTGGCGCCTGGCGGACGTGCGCCGGATCCTCGACTTCCCGCTGCGCTACCCGGACGCGACACGGATCGTCCTCGAGACGAACTACCGATGTCCCAGGTTGGTCGTGTCGGCCGCCCATCGGCTGATCAGCCAGAACCGCGAGCGGGTGCCGAAGCGGCTCCGGGCGCCGCAGGCCCTCGAACCCGACCCGGAGGCCATCCGGGTCTGGCCGCTCCGCGGCTCGGACGCGCCCGAGCGCCTCGCCGCCGCCCTCCCCGGGTGGGCGGCCGAGCACGGCCGGCTCGCCGTCCTGGCGCGGACGCGCTCGGAGCTGGC
>DATBLJ010000089.1:0-9686 GCA_036555375.1 Candidatus Limnocylindria bacterium | reverse complement strand
TTCGGTGCGCCGCGGCCGCGGATCCAGCGGAACAGGATGAACAGCACGCCGACCACGACCACGACGTAGATGAGGATCTCGAACGGGCGGATCGTCTGGTACAGGGCCTCGTAGTTCTCGCCGAGCAGCCAGCCGGCGGTGACGAGGGCGAGGTTCCAGGGGATCGAGCCCGCCACCGAGAACAGCAGGTACTTGCCGAGCGGCATCCGGGCCACGCCGGCCGGGTAGCTGATCAGGGCCCGCAGGAGCGGGACGAACCGGGCGAAGAACACCGCCCACTCGCCGTAGCGGGCGAACCAGGCGTCGGCGCGGTCGAGGTCATCGGCCTCGATGTGGAGGTAGCGGCCGTATCGGTCGAGCAATGGACGGCCACCCCAGGCGCCGATCGCGTAGCCGGCCAGCGAGCCGAGCGCCGCACCGATCGTCGCCGCGAGCATGACCCCGATGAAGGTCCAGGGCGCATCGGTCAGCCATTCGGTGACGGTTGGATCGGCGCCGGACTGGGCGATCTTCCAGCCGGCCATCGGGACGATGACCTCGGAGGGGAGGATCGGGACGAACGTCTCGAGCGCGACCCCGACCGCCACCCCGAGGTAGCCGAGCGCGTCGTAGAGGTCGAGGAACCAAGGGATGACGACCTGGTCGATGAACTCCAGCACGCGCGGGGCTTACGCCTCGGCCGCGGGTGACGGGGTCGAGGGCGCGCTGCGCGCAGCCGCCGCGCGCATCCGCTCGTCGACGTTCAGCACGTGGATCGCGATCAGGACCGAGATCAGCGCCGCCCCGGCGATCCAGCCGCCGACCACGTCGAGCGGGTAGTGGAGGTTGAGGTACACCCGCACCGAGCCGATGGCGAAGATCAGGACCGCGGCCACCGCGTAGGCGATCATTCCCTGCCGGCGATCCCCGGACAGGCGGGCGATACAGAACGCGACGAGCCCGTAGAACGCCATCGCCCGCAGGGCGTGGCCGGCCGGGAAAACGGCGATGTCGTCGAGGCCGATCCCGTTGACGTTGAACATCGCCTGGACCAGCTCGCCGAGCGAGATCGGCGGGATGGCGACGAAGAACTTCAGGGCCCACTCCATCGGGAAGCACAGCGTGCCCAGGGCCAGCAGGAGGGCGAGGTCGGTTCGGCCCTTGGCCAGCGCGAACAGGCCGCAGACCGCGAAGCCGAGAGCCACGAACCAGGCCGAGCCGAGGGCGCTGAAGGCGGTGAGCGCCTGGTCGATGATCGGCACGTTGCCTTCAATCCAGGCCTGGACCGGGATGACGACGTTCTGCATGAGCCACTCCTCGAAGCCCAGGTAGGTCGTCGTCCGCTTCAGCGCGACGAGCCAGAACAGGGTCGGGAGCAGGATCAGGGCGACGAGGAAGGCGGCCGCGGGGCTGGGGACGGCGCCGCCGAGCCGATCGCGCGCCTCCGGGCTGATGACCAGACGGCTGGTCGGGTCCGGGAGCCTCCGCACGTCCGTAGTATAGGAACGAGGTGGCTGCCCCAACCCCGCTCCAGCTGACCGGGCACGACCTGACCATTGCCGACGTCGTGGCGGTGGCACGGGCTGGTCGTCCCGTGACCGTCGACGCCGGGGCACGGGAGCGGATGACCGCCTCCCGGGCGGTGATCGAAGAGGTCGTTGCCTCCGGGGCCACGGTGTACGGGGTCACGACCGGCTTCGGGGACCTGGCCGATGTCCGCATCTCCCCGGAGCAGACCGCGGCGCTCCAGCGGAACCTCGTGCGCAGTCACGCCGCGGGCTTCGGGCCGCCGCTCCCCGGCGAAGTGGTGCGAGCCATGCTCCTGCTGCGTGCCAACGCCCTGGCCCTTGGCCTGTCCGGCATCCGGCCCGAGGTCGTGGACCTGCTCGTCGCGATGCTGAATGCGCGCATCCACCCCGTCGTTCCATCACGGGGCAGCGTCGGCGCCTCGGGTGACCTGGCGCCGCTCGCCCATCTCGCGCTGGTCGTCATCGGCGAGGGCGAGGCCGAGTCGGGCGGATCGACGATGCCGGGCGCCGAGGCCCTGGCCAGCGCCGGCCTGGAGCCGGTCGAGCTCGGGGCCAAGGAGGGCCTGGCCCTGCTCAATGGGACGCAGCTGATGGCCGCCATCGGCGCCCTGGCGGTGGCCGACGCCCGGTCCCTGGCGATCACCGCCGACGTCACCGGAGCGATGAGCCTCGAGGCGATGCTCGGGACGGCCGCCGCCTTCGACGAGGCGCTGATCGGCGCGCGGCCGCATCCGGGACAGGTCGCCTCGGCCGCCCGGCTGCGGGGGCTCCTTGCGGACAGCGCCATTGGCGACAGCCATCGGTCGAGCCCGCACAAGGTCCAGGACCCCTACTCGCTGCGCTGCATGCCGCAGGTCCATGGCGCGGTGCTGGACGCCCTGCGGCCGCTCGAGGAAGCCCTGGCGGTCGAGATGAATGCGGCCACCGACAACCCGCTGGTCCTGGCCGATGGGCGGGTCGTCAGCGGCGGCAACTTCCACGGCGAGCCTTTGGCCCTGGCCCTCGACCATGCCCGCCTGGCGCTCACCGCCCTGGCCGGCATCTCCGAGCGACGCACGGCGCGGATCCTCGACGTCCGCCTGTCCGGCCTCCCCGCCTTCCTGGCCGATGAGCCCGGGGTCGAGAGCGGGCTCATGCTGGCCCAGTACGCTGCCGCCGCCGCGGTCAACGAGCTGAAGACCCTCGCCCACCCGGCGAGCGCGGACTCGATCCCGACCAGCGCCAACCAGGAGGACCACGTGAGCATGGGCGCGACCGCGGCGCTGCTCCTGAACGACGCGGTCGAGCGCACCGCGACCGTCCTCGCCGTCGAGGCGCTCTGCGCGGCCCGTGGCCTCGACCTCCGGGCGCCGCTCATCCCGGGACGCGGCGTGCGGGCCGCGCACGCCGCGGTTCGCTCGGTCGTCCCGGCGCTCGACGGCGATCGGTCCCCCGCCCCCGACATCGCTGCGCTGACGATCGCCGTCCGTGAGGGACGGCTGGCAGCCGCCGCCGGCTGAGGGACGGGCTGGACCGATGACCGGGCTGACCTTCGCCCTCGTCGACGAGGCCAACTTCGACACCATCCCCGGCCCGGCTCGGCCGGGCGCGCGCTGCCAGACCTGCGACTACTGGGAGCGCCTCGAGGGCAGCCGGGAAGGTGAGGACACGACCCCCCGGCGATCCGCCAAGCAGGCCGCTCTGCTGGCCGGCACCCGGCTGGCCGGCTCGTACGGGATGCTGGCCACGGATGGCGACGGCGCCGTCGTCGGCTACGCCCAGTTCGGCCCGCTGAGCGCCTACCCGCGCGCCCAGCTCATCCGCGATCGGTACCCGGAGCTCCCCGAGTCGCCGGCGCCCTGGATCCTGACCTGCCTGCAGGTCGTCCCCGCCGCCGCCGAGCGCGAGCGGATCGGCCAGGCGCTGGCCGACGCGGTGTGCGCCGAACTCGACCGGCGCGGCATCACCGCGGTCGAGACCTACCTCGAGCGATCGACCGACCCATGGCTGCCGTCGGGCGGACCGGCATCGGTCTACGAGGACGCCGGCTTCACCCTCGCCGCGGGCGACGACCAGTTCCCGGTCTACCGCCGCGAGCTGGCCGGGACGGCGGAGGTGGGCTGGGACGACCTGCTGTCCCGCGCCAAGCCGACCGACGAGGGCGACGACTGGCCGATGCCCGTGCCGAAGGGCCCAAGCGAGGAAGATCTGTTCCGCCCCCCGCCCAAGGTCGAGCGCCCGAACCCGTTCGGGGACGACTGACCGATGCTCAACGCGTTCTTGTGGGCGGCCCTGGCCGCCTCCGCGCTGGTGCTGGGCGCCGTGGCCGGGATCACGATCAAGCGCGTGCCAAAGAACTGGATCGGCCTGGCGCTCGCCTTCGGAGCGGGCGCGCTCTTCAGCTCGATCGCATTCGAGCTGACGGTCGTGGCGTTCGAGAACGGTGGGTTCACGACGCTGGCTCTTGGCCTCGCCGCCGGAGCGCTGACGTACTACCTCGGCAACACGTGGCTGAAGCACCGGGGCCGCCCGCGGCGCGGCCAGCCGAAATCGGAGGGGCGAGGCCTTTCGATCGTTCTCGGCGCGGTGCTCGACGGGATCCCGGAGTCGATCGTGCTGGGCGCCATGATCCTCGCGGGCGGGGCCGTCTCGCCGGCCTTCTTCGCCGCGGTGCTGCTCTCGAACGTGCCGGAGGGCTTTTCGGCATCGGCCGATCTCCACAGGGAAGGGCGCGACCCGAAGTGGATCCTCGGCCTGTGGACCCTGGTCGTGGTCGCGAGCGGCGTCGCCTCGGCCCTGGCCTGGCTGCTCCTGGACGAGGCGGGCCCAGCCATCCCGTTCGTCCAGGCCTTCGCCGCGGGCGGCCTGATCACGATGCTGGTCGACACGATGATCCCGGAGGCCTACGAGGACAGCGGCGACCGGGCCGGGCTGGTCACCGTCCTCGGCTTCGCGCTCGCCTTCCTGCTTTCGTCGATGTCCTAGGCTGCTACCGTCTCGGGACATGCGCGCGGCGTTCAAGACCATCGCGGTCCTGGGGCTGCTGACGGCCGCCTGCCAGCCGAGCGCTTCGGAGACCCCTTCGAGGAGCGAGCCGCCTGAGTCCGCCGCCCCATCGGTCGAATCGACTCCGACGCCGCTTCCCGTCGGCTGGCAGGTCACGACATTCGGTGGCACGGACGGCCCGGCTATCGCCCGCGACGTCACGTCCTTCGAGGAGGGATTCGTGGCGGTGGGCGTCGAGTTCTCCGAGGCCCTGCCGAACCTCGGGCCCACACCGCCCCACGAGGGCCGAATCTGGTTGTCCTCCGACGGCTGGTCGTGGGAGGACGTCACCCCAACCGCCGAGCTCGAGAACATCGATCTGACCGAGGTCTTCCTCCGATCAGACGGAACGCTCGTCGCTCATGGCGTCGTCTCGGTTCCGAATGCCGATGGCACGGGCGTGGACCCCAGCCAGGGCGCGGCGTGGGAGTCCTCGGATGGCCAGGCGTGGCAGGCCATCGACCTGCCCATCCCGGTCGCTCAGCGGGTGCAGGTCGAGAGCGGGGCGCTCGGCTTCATTGCCCTCGTCTATCCCGGCGTCGACAACGAGGGAGCCACCCTCTGGTTCTCGACCGAAGGATCGGCCTGGGCGCAGGTGCGGGAGATGCCGTTCGGCTTCTTCGACCTCGATGCGGGCGACGAGGGATTCGTGGTGGTGGGCGACACCCACCAGGCCGATGAGGCGAATTTCGAGCCGTACATCATCGCGAGCGCCGACGGCCACGAATGGATCCGCTCGGAGGACGACCCGGCTGGAGCGTTCTACGCCGCCGCGCTCGGGGGCGACTGGATCACCGTGACGTGGGACTTCGCCGAAACGGTGACCAGCTGGCTTTCGGCGAACGGCCTCGACTGGGCCGAATCCGGCACGGTCGCGGTGGAGACGGTCAACGCCGATGCGCAGACGATCTGCCGCGAATACCCGACCGGCCTGGCCTCGACCGGCAGCCACGTGATCCTGACCACGACCCTCTCCGGCCCGTGCAGCGAGGGCGGCTTCATCATCAACAAGGGGGCCTTCCTCACGACCGACAGCGTGACGTGGGAAGCGCTGCCGTTCCCGGACGGCGTGGTCGGCGAGGCGCAGAGCGGATCCCGGGTCGACGGAGCGGCGGAGAATGACAGGGTGCTCGTCCTGGCCGGCCAGCTCGACGGCCAGGCCGCCCTCTGGACGATCGTGAACGACTAGCGGGTCACAGGTACCAGAGGTCGCCCTCGAACTCGAAGCCCAGCGCCTCCTGGCCCCACTCGTCGCGCTTGTCGATCAGCCACGCCAGCAGCTCGTGACGCTTGCGCTCGTAGTCGTCGGCCTGGCCGAACCCGGTGAGGACGGCCACCTCCTCACCGATGACCTCCCCGTTCTTGGCCCGATAGCGACCGACCGCCATGGACTCGCGACAGCCACCGAACAGGCTCACCAGCTGCTCGGCGGTCTCCTGGCGTCGGGTCGCGAACTCCTCGACGCTGATCACTTCGTCAAAGCGCGTCGAGGGGACGTAGACCACGCATTCGAGCGGGAGGTGGAGGATCCCCTTCGGCAGCCGCTCGAACGGCAGGGCCGAGGTCCATTCGTCGTCGACCCTGAACGGGTTGGGCCGATCCGGACCGGGTTGCGGCTTGGTCACGGGCTGCTCCTCAGGCGGACCGCCATCTTGCCGGAACGGCCGATGACTCCGGCGGCCGGACCTATCATCGCCTCGTGACGACCACCGCCCACCCGAGTGCCGGCCCGCGACCTGTTCGGGCGCCGCGCGGGACGGACCTGTCCTGCAAGGGCTGGCAGCAGGAAGCCGCGCTTCGGATGCTGATGAACAACCTCGATCCTGACGTCGCCGAAGACCCGGACCACCTGATCGTGTACGGCGGCACCGGCCGCGCAGCGCGCAGCTGGGACGCGTTCGACGCGATCGTCCGCGAGCTCCGCCGGCTCGAGAACGACGAGACGCTGCTCATCCAGAGCGGCAAGCCGGTCGGCGTGTTCCGGACCACGCCCGACGCGCCACGCGTCCTGATCGCGAACGCCCTGCTGGTTCCCCACTGGGCGACCTGGGAACAGTTCCGCGAGCTGGAGCGCGCGGGGCTGACCATGTACGGCCAGATGACCGCGGGGTCGTGGATCTACATCGCGACCCAGGGAATCATCCAGGGGACCTACGAGACGTTCGCCGAGGTCGCGCGCCAGCATTTCGGCGGCTCCCTGCGCGGGACGGCGACCCTGACCGCGGGCCTGGGCGGGATGGGTGGCGCCCAGCCGCTGGCGGTCACGATGAACGAGGGCGCGGTGCTGGCCGTCGAGGTCGACCCGGCCCGCGCGGAGCGCCGGCAGGTGGTCGGCTACGTCGACGAGGTCACCGCCGACCTCGACGAGGCGGTCCGCATGGTCGACGCGTGGCGGGCCGGCGGGGAGGGGCGCAGCGTCGCCCTGATCGCGAATGCCGCGGATGTCGAGCCCGAGCTCGTCCGCCGCGGCTGGCACCCCGACGTCGTCACCGACCAGACCTCGGCGCATGACCCGCTGGGCGGCTACGTGCCGGGCGGCATCGGCCTGGCGGACGCCCTGGTGCTCCGCGACCGGGACCCGGACGAGTACGTCCGCCTGGCGAAGGCGTCCATCGGCCAGCACGTCACCGCCATGCTCGCCTTCCAGCAGGCCGGATCGGTCGTCTTCGACTACGGCAACAACATCCGCGCGTTCGCCCTGGAAGCCGGGGTGACCGATGCGTTCGCGTTCCCGGGCTTCGTCCCGGCCTTCATCCGGCCGCTCTTCTGCGAGGGGAAGGGCCCGTTCCGCTGGGCCGCCCTGTCGGGCGACCCCGGGGACATCCTGAAGACCGATGCCGCCCTGGCCGAGCTCTTCCCGGAGGACGCGTCGCTCCACCGCTGGCTTCGCCTGGCCGAGGAGAAGGTCCCGTTCCAGGGCCTGCCGGCGCGGATCTGCTGGCTCGGCTACGGGGAGCGGTCGCGGGCTGGGCTCCGGATCAACGAGATGGTGCGTTCCGGGGAGCTGGCCGCCCCGATCGTGATCGGTCGCGACCACCTGGACGCCGGCTCCGTCGCGAGCCCGTACCGCGAGACGGAGGGCATGCGGGACGGGTCGGACGCGATCGCCGACTGGCCGGTCCTGAACGCCCTGGTGAACACGGCCGCGGGCGCGACCTGGGTGAGCGTCCACCACGGTGGGGGGGTGGGCATCGGCTACTCGCTCCACGCGGGGATGGTCATCGTCGCCGACGGGACCGACGCGGCGGCGGCCCGCCTCGAGCGGGTGCTGACCACCGACCCGGGGATGGGGGTCATCCGCCACGCCGACGCGGGCTACGAGCGTGCGCTCGAGGTCGCTCGCGAGCGCGGGGTCCGCGTACCAATGGACCCTGCTGGCGGTTGAGCACGGCGGGCATAATCGGCGGGTACTCGTAGCGCTCCGTCCAATCCTTATCCGCCCAGAGGAGAGCCTCGTGAAGCTTCGCGTCCCCTTGATGCTCATCGTCATGGCCCTCGCGCTCGGTGCCTGCGCCGGCGTGGGAGGCGGCGGCAAGTCGGTCTTCGACCTCGAGATCGGTGACTGCTTCGACGACCCCACCGAGAGCGGCGAGGTCTCCGAGGTTCCGATCGTCGACTGCGCCGAGCCGCACGACAACGAGGTCTACGACGCCTTCGACTACGACGGCGACACGTTCCCTGGCGACGACGAGATGAGCGCGACGGCCGACCAGGAATGCCAGGATTCGTTCGAGGAGTTCGTCGGGATCGGCTACTTCGACTCCGAGCTGTACGCCACCCACCTCGTCCCGACCCAGGAGTCGTGGGACAACGGCGACCGCGAGATCATCTGCGTCCTGTACGAGCCGAACGAGAAGCTGACCGGCTCGATGGAGGGCGCCGCCCGCTAGCCGCTCGGCGGAGCCAGCAGGTCCGGGCCGGCGTCCTCGATCCGGGGGACGCCGGCCAGGGCCATCGCCAGCTCGATCTCCCTGGTCAACAGGTCCAGGACCGATCCGACCCCGGCCTCGCCGTTCACGGCCAGGCCCCACAGCACCGGGCGACCGATGCCCACCGCGGTGGCACCCAGCGCGGCTGCGATCAGGACGTCCGTCCCGCGCCGCACGCCGCCGTCGACGAGCACCGGGACCCGGCCGGCGACCGCCTCCGCGACGGCCGGCAGCGCATCGAGGCTCGCAATCGAGCCATCCAGCTGGCGGCCACCGTGGTTGCTGACCTGGACCGCGGCCGCGCCGTGCTCGATCGCGAGGCGGGCGTCGTCCGGGTGGAGAATCCCCTTCACGATCACCGGCCGGCCGAAGCTCGCCAGCCAGGCGAGGTCGTCCCAGCTCATTGTCCGCGCGAAGGCCACGTTCAGCCCCTCCGCCAGCGGCAGCCCGGCCGCAGCCGCGATGTTCGGGACGGCGACATCCTCGGGAACCTCGAAGCCCACCCGGATGTCGCGCTCGCGGCGGCCGACGCGGGGAAGGTCCACCGTGAGGACCAGCGCCTCGTAGCCGGCGGCCACCGCCCGCTCGACGAGCGCTCGTCGGGCCCCGAGGTCCTCGAGCAGGTAGACCTGGAACCAGCGCGGGCCGCCGACCGCGGCCACCTCGTCGAGGTCCGTGCTGGATGACGTCGAGAGCGTCATCGTGATGTCGCGTGCGGCGGCCGCCCGGGCGGTGCCCAGCTCCCCGTCGGGATGCGCCATCCGGTGGAATGCGGTCGGGCACAGGAACAGCGGCCACGGCCAGCGACGGCCGAGGACCTCGACCGACGGATCGACCCGCGACACGTCGCGCATGACCCGGGGGACGATCCACTGCCGCCGGAAGGCGGCCTGGTTCTCGTGGAGCGTGCGCTCGTCGTTGGCCGCCCCGGTGTAGTAGGCCAGTGCGCCCGGCGCCAGGCGGACCGCGGCCGCCTGCTCGTAGTCGTGGAGGTTGATGAGGGTCGGGTCGTCGACCGTGTCCGGCTGGAACCCCGCGAGCGCCGGTCGACCCGAGTCGCTCACCGGGCGGCGGCCGTCGCCTTGGCCTTGGCCTTGGCCGCGGGTCGCGCCTGTCCCCGCGCCGCCCTGGCCGCGGCCTGCGCCTCGCGACGAGCGAGCGTCTTCTCGATGTACGGGATCGCAGACGGCGTCACGCAGCCGGTCTCGCCGTGATCGACGATCAC
>DATBLJ010000088.1:0-7301 GCA_036555375.1 Candidatus Limnocylindria bacterium | reverse complement strand
CTCGACTGCGGCGGCCCGCTCGCACGGTCGGTGCGCGACGCGGCGCTCATCCTGAACTCGCTGGCCGGCCACGACCCGCGCGACGCGACGAACCTCGACCTGCCGGTGCCCGACTACGTGGCCGCCCTCGACGGCGAGGTCAAGGGCCTGCGGCTGGGCGTCCCGAAGGAGTTCTTTGTCCCCGGCATGGAGCCCGGGGTGGAGACCGCGGTCCGGGCCGCGATCGGCGTCCTGGCCGAGGCCGGCGCGGACATCGTCGAGGTGTCGCTGCCCTCGACCGACAAGGGCCTGGCGACCTACTACATCATCACCCCGGCCGAGGCGAGCGCGAACCTGGCCCGCTACGACGGGGTCCGCTACGGCGCCTCGGCGGGCGTGGACGACCTCCTCGACAACTACCGCCTCACCCGGGGAGCGGGCTTCGGCCCCGAGGTCAAGCGTCGCATCATCCTGGGTACCTACGCGTTATCGGCCGGTTACTACGACGCGTATTACCTCAAGGCCCAGCAGGTCCGGACCCTGATCAAGGCCGAGTTCGATGAGGTCCTCTCATCGGTCGATGCTCTGCTGGCGCCCACCTCGCCGTCGGTCGCCTTCAAGATCGGCGCGAAGACCCAGGATCCGCTCCTGATGTACCTGAACGATGCCTGCACGCTGCCGGTGAACATTGCCGGGCTGCCGGGTGTTTCGGTGCCGTGCGGACTCAGCGAGGGGCTGCCGGTCGGCTTCCAGGTGATCGGCAAGGCGTTCGACGAGGCGACCGTCCTGAAGGTGGCCGATGCCTACGAGCGTCGCGCCGGCTTCACCGAGCTCCGGCCGCCGACCGCCCACGACTAGGCCGAGTCGAGGAACTCCAGGATCAGCTTGGTGAACCGTTCCGGCTGCTCGAGGTTGAGCAGGTGGGCGGCCCCGTTCCACAGCTCGAACCGGCCGTTGGGCACCGCCTTGGCGAGGTGCTCCATGGACGCCACCGCCCACGGCTCGTCGAGGTCGCCGACGACGGCGAGGACCGGCATCGTCAGGCGGTCCAGCAGCGTATCGGCGGTCGGCTCGAGCGGCTGTGGAATGCCACCCTCGATCTGGGCGGCGTAGTTCGCGTAGATCCACTCGCGGACCATGGCTCGGGTCGTCGGATCGGTCCGATCCGCCGGCTGGCCCGGGCCGTCGAACCAGTACGCGGTCTCCGCATCGGCCACGCCGGCCCAGTCCTTCGCCTCGGCCATCTTCGAGGTCGACTGGTCGAAGGCGATGATCGCGTCGACCTGCTCCTTCGGGATGTCGGGCTCGTAGTCGCCGACGCCGCCCGCGACCGACGTGTAGGTCAGCACCCGCTGAGGGTTCTCGACGGCGAAGTCGAGTGAGATCTGGCCGCCACGTGAGCATCCCAGGATGTGGGCTGCGGGGGCGTCGAAATGGTCCAGCACGGCCGCCAGGTCGGCCCGGTTCGCGAACTCGACGTGCTCGCTCTCGGTCTTGCCGTAGCCGCGGGTGTCGAACCGAATGACGTGGTAGCGCTCGGCGAAGGCGGCCACGTGGGGATCCCACTGGCGGAGGTTCGCCACGCCCGCGTGGACGAGGACGAACGGGGTCCCGTCGCCATCGGCCTCGTAGTAGAGCCGGCCGCCGGAAACGGGGATGAATCCGGTGTCTGTCATGCGTGACCATGCTACCGCTAGACTCCTGAACCGATGCCCGAGCTGAGCCACGTCCATCTCGCCGTGTCCGACCAGGCGACCTTGAACCGGATCTTCCGCGAGGGCGGGGCACAGGCCTTCCCCCAGTGGCTGTCGACCGACTACGCGGACCGGGCCCGGATTGACTGGTACGGGATGCGGGGCGTGCTGATGATCAACATCGAGCCACCCGACGATCCCACCCGGCGCGGGCTGTGGCCGCGCCCCCACGACGACTGGTCGGAGCCGCCACGCGGCGTCGTGCTGGCCACCCTGGACGCCGCGCGTGCGGCCGAGGACCTGGCGCCGGTGATCGGCGCCGACGCGACGTGGTGGGAGACCGGTGAGGATCCGCTCCTCGGGGCCACCTGCCGACGCACGACCCTGGGCCGGAGCGTGCTGGTCCTGGCCGAACCCACGACCGAGGGCTACGTGGCGGCCTGCCTGGCCCGGTTCGGGGAGGGACCCATCGCGGTCGCCCTGGACGGGACGACCCGGGTCGGCAAGGCCGTGACCGCAAACCCGGTGAGCGACGGCCCGGCCCGCTACGTCCGCCTGGGCGAGGCCGACGCGCCGACCCTGATCTTCCTGCCGGCCAGCGCGTAATGGCCGCGGACCACGCGGCGGAGATCGCGGCCTGGGACGCGGAACGTGACCGGCGGCTCCGCTCCCCGGACGGGTGGCTCGCCCTGGTCGGCCTCCATTGGCTGACCGATGGCACCCACGCCGTCGGGTCCGACCCCAGCAGCCCGATCCACCTGGTCGGCCGGGATGTGCCCGCCCATGCGGGCGTGGTCGAGATGACCGATGGCGCGGTCACCTGGCGCCCGGCCGATGGCGCCCCGGTGGCACTGACCGATGACATTCCCGGCCCGCCCACGAAGGTCGACCTCGGCGCGCTCCGCTTCCACCTCATCAAGCGCGGCCATCGGACGGGCCTCCGAGTCCGCGACACCGAGCTGCCACTCCTGACGACCTTCGCCGGCGTGCCGCGCTTCCCGGTCGATCCCGCCTGGCGAATCACGGGCCACCTCGAGCGGCCACCGGGCGTCCGCACGGTGGACGTGCCAGACGTCCTGGGCGACGTGAAGGCCGAGGTGACGGCGGGTGTCGTTCACTTCGACGTCGACGGCATGGAGCTCCGGCTCGACGCGCTGCCCGAGGACGAGGGCTGCCTGTGGCTGATCTTCGGCGATCCGACCAACGGGGCCGAAACCTATCGCGGCGGCCGTTTCCTGGTGAGCGGCCCCGTCGCACAGGACGCATCGGTCGTGCTCGACTTCAACCTGGCCTACAACCCGCCCTGCGTCTTCAGCCCGTACGCGACCTGCCCGCTGCCCTGGCCGGAGAACCAGCTTTCGGTGCCGATCCGCGCCGGCGAGCGGTTGCCCGGGTAGACTCCCGACCGATGCAGTCCGATGCCGGCACCGTCCGGGCGCCCGCCGAGTTCCTGAACGACACGGTCAGGAACATCCAGCCCTCGGGGATCCGCCGCTTCTTCGACATGCTGGCCGAGATGAAGGACGTCATCTCGCTGACCATCGGGGAGCCGGACTTCACGACGCCCGAGCCGTTGACCCGGGCCGCGATCGCGGCCCTCGAGGCGGGGGAGACCCACTACTCGGCCAACGGCGGGATGATCGAGCTGCGGGAGCTGATTGCCGCCAACCTCGAGCACCGGTACGGGGTCCGCTACGAGCCCCGGGGGGAGCTGGTCATCACCGTCGGCGCCAGCGAGGCGCTGGACGCCACGCTGCGGGCCGTCATCAACCCCGGTGACGAGGTCATCTACCACGAGCCGTGCTTCGTGGCCTACGCCCCGTGCATCACCCTCGCCGGCGGGGTGCCGGTCGCGCTGTCCACGTCCGACGCCACCGACTTCCGGGTGACCGCCGCCCAGATCGAGGCCGCCATCACGCCCCGCACCAAGGCGATCTTCCTGGGCTACCCGAACAACCCGACCGGCGCGGTCCTCGACCGCGACGAGCTGGAGGCGATCGGCGACGTCGCCGATCGACACGACCTGCTCGTGATCAGCGACGAGATCTACGACCGGCTGGTTTATGGTCAGCACGCCCACACCGCCTTCAGCGCCCTGCCGCGGATGCGGGACCGATCGGTCCTCATCGGCGGCTTTTCGAAGGCCTACGCGATGACCGGCTGGCGGATCGGCTACGTCGCCGCCACGGCGGACCTGATGGCCGGGATCGCCAAGGTCCACCAGTACGGGATCATGTGCGCCCCGACCGCCGCCCAGCACGCCGCGATCGCCGCGCTCGAGGTCGGGGAGCCCTTCGTCCAGGAGATGCTGGCCGAGTACGACCGCCGCCGGCAGCTGATGACCCGGCGCTTCAACGAGATCGGGCTCCACTGCTTCGAGCCGATGGGCGCGTTCTACTGCTTCCCCGAGGTCTCATCGGCGACCGGCCTGTCGGCCGAGGACTTCGCCCAGCAGCTCCTCGCTGAAGAGCACGTCGCGGTGGTCCCCGGCGAGGCGTTCGGCCCGTCGGGAGCCGGCCACGTGCGGGCCTGCTACGCGACCGCCTACGCGGAGATCGTGGAGGCGATGGATCGCATCGAGCGGTTCGTCGGCCGCCGCCGGGAGTCCGCCGCCTAGGTACTCAGTCCGCGGTCGATCGGGGTGATCGTCATCGAATCGATCACCTCGGTGAAGTGCTCGAGGAAGTGGTCGTAGTCCTCGACAATGGATCGGGCCTCGGCGATGAGGATCACCGTGGCGCTGCCCGCGTCGACGGCGATCATCCGGGCCATCTCCTGGTCCTCGAAGTCGAAGGGGCCGACCGGATGCATGGGCCACACCGAGATCTGCCCGTCATTGGTGGCCGCACATTCGGCACTGACGGCCGTGGTCAGGTCCACCTGGAGGCCGGGCCGGCCGCCGACCTCGACCTCGATCGGATCGCTGGCGGTGACCCCGGGGCGCCCGGCGAGCATGGCCATGAACTCGGCCGGGGTGGGCTCAATCGTGCTCGTGCCGGCCTCCGAGTCGCAGGCGTCGGTGAAGTACTCGCCGGTGAACGCCAGGGCGCTGATGGCTGAGTCGGGCACGTCGGCGAGGAGCAGGCCGAAGCCGACACCCGGCGCCTCGGCCAGGCCGGACCAGTCGTGGTCGTCGAGGGTGAACTCGATGTGCGCTCCGGTCCCCTCCGAGACGTAGTCGCCGGCCGGTAGTGGGCCATTGCAGACGACACCCTGGGCCGGGTCGCAGGCGACCTCGGATCCGGACGGGGCGGGCTCCGACGGGGCAGCGGAAGCGACCGCTGACGCGCTCGCCGATGGCGACGCCGTTGCCGATGGCTGGCAGGCGGCCAGGACCAGGATGAGCGCCAGGCCGATCGCCGGCGCGCGCATCGATACGACTCGGGGTACCGGGCTCACGCCTTGTCGAGGTGGGAGAACACCGCGCGGGCGAAGTCGAGAAGCGGCGTGACCTCACTCCGGTCACTCCCCGAGGACTCCGCCGCGAGCTCGATGTGCGGCTCCTCGGCGATCATCCGCCAGATCGAGCGGGCCGACTTTGCGTTGTCGTC
Source organism: Candidatus Limnocylindria bacterium (assembly GCA_036555375.1). GTDB lineage: Bacteria > Chloroflexota > Limnocylindria > QHBO01 > QHBO01 > DASTEQ01. The sequence continues at coordinate 2,077 of DATBLJ010000088.1, read as the reverse complement.
CCACTGGGCGTCGCTCTGGAGGCGGAACCCGCGGATCGAGGCCCAGCGATGCAGCGTGCCGCGCAGCTCGTACGTGGCGGCACCCGGCGAGGACGGACCAAAGTTGTAGTCGAGCAGGCCGATGTCGGTCGCGATCAGGATCCGCTGTCGCTCCCCGTCGGCGTGGACCTCGACGTGGGTCGCGAGCTCCACCGCCCCCAGCTCACCCAGCTCGCGATGGACGAGGCCGCGGGACCGACCGATCTGCTCCCATTCGCCGATACGCACGGGCCGGAGCATACAATCCGGCCGTGACCGCCGCTCCCGCCTACGAGACCGTCATCGGGATCGAGGTTCACGCGCAGCTGCGAACCGCCTCGAAGATGTTCTGCCGCTGCCGGACGGCGCCGCTCCCCGGGGAGCCGGACGCGCCCAACACCCGGGTCTGCCCCATCTGCCTCGGGATGCCGGGCACCCTGCCGACGATCAACCGCGACGCCGTCGAGCTGGTCATGCTCACCGGGCTGGCCCTGGACGCCGAGGTCCAGACCGATGCGGTCCGCTTCGAGCGCAAGAACTACTTCTACCCCGACCTCCCGAAGGGCTACCAGATCAGCCAGTACGCGCTGCCGCTGACCGCGAACGGCCGGCTCAGCGTTCCGGTGGCCGCCGAGGAGGCCGAGATCGCGATCGGGATCACCCGGGCCCACCTCGAGGAGGACACCGCCCGGCTGCTCCACGGCGGGCGCGACCACTCCCTGGTCGACTTCAACCGGGCCGGCGTCCCGCTGATGGAAGTGGTGACCGAGCCCGACCTTCGCTCGCCGGCCCAGGCCCGTGCCTACGGGGAGGCGCTCCGCGACCTGCTCCGCTTCATCGGCGCGTCGGACGCCGACATGGAGGCCGGCTCGATGCGGATCGAGGGCAACGTCAGCATCCGCGAGGTCGGGAGCGACCTGTTCGGGACCAAGGTCGAGGTGAAGAACCTGAACTCGTTCCGTTCGCTCGAGCGAGCGATGGAGTTCGAGGTCGAGCGGATGAAGGAGTCGCTCGCCGCCGGCGTGCCGCTCACCCAGGAGACGCGGGGATGGGACGAGACCGGCGGGCGCACGGTGCCCCAGCGTTCGAAGGAAGAGGCGAACGACTACCGCTACTTCCCCGAGCCCGACCTGCCGCCCCTGCGTCCCTCCCCGGAGTGGGTCGCCGAGATCCGCACCCGGCTCCCCGAGCTGCCTGCCGCTCGCCGCGCCCGCTACGTGGCCGAGCTGGGCCTCTCCCCGTACGACGCCGGAGTGCTGAGCGCGGAGGTCAGCCTGGGGGACTACTTCGACGAGGTCGTGGCGCTCGGCGTCGCCCCCAAGGCGGCGGCGAACTGGGTGAGCGGCGAGTTCAGCCGCCTCCTGAACCAGCACGCCACCGAGGGGCTCCGTGCCCGCGACGTCGCCCTCCGTCCCGACGGCCTGGCGGAGCTCATCGAGGAGGTCGAGGCGGGACGCGTCTCGCCCGGCACCGCAAAGTCGGTCCTCGCCCGCTGCTTCGAGTCCGGGGAGGCGCCGCGGGTGGTGATCGTCGCCGAAGGGCTGGCCCAGGTCAGCGACGGGGTCGTCATCGGCGAGGCGGTCGACGCCGTCCTGCGAGAGGAGGCCGCCGCCGTTGGGGAGTACCGTGCCGGCAAGCAGCAGGTCTACGGGTACCTGGTCGGCAAGGTCATGACCCACCTCCAGGGCAGGGCCGATGCCCGCCTGGTCAACGACGAGCTCCGGCGCCGGCTGGAGGAGGAACGGGGTGACTGACCGGGTGGACGACCGATCCACCCTCCTGGAGTTCGCCCTCGCCCTCGCCGACGCCGCCGACGCGATCGCGCTGCCGGCCTTCCTGGACGGCCAGGCGGTTCGCCTGAAGCCCGACGGCACGCCGGTCACGGACGCCGACACGGCGGTCGAGACGATGATCCGCGGGCAGCTGGCCGAGACCTACCCGAAGCACGGGATCCTCGGGGAGGAGCTGGGGACGACGGGCGCTCCCGACATCCCGCGCTGGATCATCGATCCGATCGACGGCACCGTGAACTTCACGCGCGGGATTCCCATCTGGGCCA
>DATBLJ010000077.1:0-2380 GCA_036555375.1 Candidatus Limnocylindria bacterium | reverse complement strand
GACCGTCGAGGTCGCAATGGGCACCGAGGCCGCCAAGCTGAACGTGGTCGGCGACGACCTCGGCGTGCTCATCGGCCGTCGCGGCGAGAAGCTCGCCAGCCTTCAGCACATCGTCAACCTGATCGTGGCCCGCAAGGAGGGTCAGCTGAACCGGATCATGATCGACGTCGAGAACTACCGGGGCCGCCGCGAGGACCAGCTGCGGGACGTCGCCGACCGGGCCGCCAAGCGAGTCGCCCAGAGCGGGAAGATCATCCAGCTCGAGGCCATGCCGGCCATGGAGCGGCGAATCGTCCACCTCGCCCTGGCCGAGCACGACGCGGTGCGCACCCAGAGCGTTGGCGTGGAGCCGAACCGCCGGGTCGTGATCCTGCCCGCCAACAAGGTCAGCTAGGTCCGCGACCGGTGCCACCGGCCGCGGACCGCGTCCGCGCCGTCGGCCGTCTCGTCCCGGACGGCCGGTGGATCGGGTTCGTGGCGACCGCGTCAGGCTACCGGCTAGTCGCGGCCGAGAGCGACCAGCCCGCCCGTCAGCTGACCGGCGCGACCGCCGACGAGGAGCGGGCCGGCCTGGTGGCGGTGGCCATCGTCCACTTCCTCGCCTCGCTCGAGCCGCCGCCGCCCGAGCTCGAGGCGACCCATGCCGACATCGCGCAGCTCGTCCGCGGCCTCGCGTCGTCGTCGCGGGCCGCGACCGGTTCCGAGGCCGCCCGCGAGGCTGTCGACGCGATCGACGACGGCCTCCCCGGGGACGCGGTCGCGCTCCGGCTGGCGGCGCTCCTTCCGGATCCGTCCGCCGACCCCGTGGCGATCCTCGCCGGTCGCCTGGCTGCCAGCCGCCGGACCTAGCCAGAGGCCCGTCTCGCGACGGGCCTCGCGGGCTCAGGCGGCCGGCGGAGCCGGCGGAGCGGCCGGTGGTGAGCCGGCCGGCGCCGCGCTCTCCGACTGGTAGGCACGCCAGCCGGCGACGAGCATGACCACCGACGCGACCAGGCCGACGAAGAACTGGAGGACGTCGATCGAGAGCAGGTTCCCGGTGATGTACCCGAACCACTGGAACGTGACCAGCACCCAGATCAGGACGGCGATGCCGCCGGCGCCAGCCAGCAGCAGGCCGCGGGTCATGGGCAGCTTGACGTTCGGTGCGAGCCGGGACTGGAACAGGACGAAGAGGACGACGAGTCCTGCGATCAGCGGGATGGCCATCAGGATTCCCCACCGCCAGGCGAGGCTGATGACCCCGGTGATGACGACGATCACCGCGGCCACGGCGGCCATTCGGTCGTTCGCGCTCAGGGCAGAGAAGTTCATGGGCGTGATGCTCCTCGAGACGGGCTGAACGGGCGAAAGCCCCGGTCCGAGCAAAGTACCGCGGGGAGCATCGGTCGTAAAGACCGAAACGACGAAGGAATGGTGGAGATGGGGGAGAATCGAACTCCCCGTCCAGAACCCAGTCACCGGGTCTCACTACGAGCGTGTCCGGCCTATTTGGTCTTCGGCGCCCGGGCCCCCAACCGGCGGGGTGCTCCGCGTCCTATCCGATCGCCTTTCGGCTCTTTGTCACCGCTCACCGGAGTCGGCGGTGCCGCATCTCCCCTGATGACATCTTCGCCGCCCGGGGAGAGGGGACGACGTCGATGCTCACTGCCTAGGCAGCGAGGGCGAACTGACGGTTGCCAGTTACGGTTTGCCCGCGGTTTAACGAGGCCTGCGGGCGACCTCGGCTCGCGATTCCCGGTTCGTTGGCCCTGTCGAAACCTGACATCCCCACGAACCGCCGGCGCCATGCCGGCTGAGATCTAGGATACCAAACGCCCGTTCTGATCTCGAAATGCGGTCCGATCAGAGCTTGACGCGGACCTTCGACTCGCGCTCGAGCTGGCGCCGGGCATCGCGCTCGGCGATGACCCGCCGCTTGTCATGGGCCTTCCGCCCCTTCGCCAGGCCGATCTCGAGCTTGGCCATCCCGTTGCGCAGGTACAGCCGCAGCGGCACGAGGGTGAAGCCCTTGGACTGGGTCTTGCCCACCAGCTCGGCGATCTGGTCGCGGTGGAGGAGCAGCTTCCGGGTCCGGGTCGGCTCGTGGTTGAACTGGTTGGCCTGCTCGTAGGGCGCGATGTGGGCGCCGATCAGCCACGCCTCGCCATGGTCGATCCGCGCATAGGCCTCGGCCAGGTTGGCTCGTCCGGCCCGGATCGACTTGATCTCCGACCCGGTCAGGACCAGCCCGGCCTCGAGCGTCTCCTCGACCGCGTATTCGTGCCGGGCGCGGCGGTTGACCGCGACCGTGTGCTCACCCACAGCTCGGCTCTCCTCAGCCACGGATCAAAAGAGCCGGCCTTGCGGCCGGCTCTTGTTCGCTACCACGCGATGGCTGTGT
>DATBLJ010000070.1:0-2329 GCA_036555375.1 Candidatus Limnocylindria bacterium | reverse complement strand
GAGCTGTGGAAGGGTCTCGTCCACGACGACCTCCAGGTCGTGAGCACGGACCACTGCCCGTTCGACTTCCACGGCCAGAAGGAGATGGGCCAGGGCGACTTCCGGAAGGTGCCCAACGGCCTGCCCGGCGTCGAGAACCGGGTCGACCTCATGCACGACGGCGGCGTGGTGGGCGGCCACCTGACCGCCAACCGCTGGGTCGAGCTCGTCTCGACCGCCCCGGCCCGCCTGTTCGGCCTGCCGAAGAAGGGGGCGGTCGCCGCCGGCGCCGACGCTGACCTCGTCGTCTACGACCCGAACCGCCGCCATACGATCAGCGCCTCGACCCATCACATGGACGTCGACTACTCCTGCTACGAGGGCCGCGAGGTCACCGGCGGCAGCGACGTCGTCCTGTCGCGGGGCAAGGTCATCGTCGACGGCGACCAGTGGCTTGGCGCCAAGGGGGACGGCCGCTTCCTGAAGCGGGCCCGGAGCGAGTTCCTCCGCTGACGGGTACCCTCAGACCGATGCGTCTGCGTCCCCTGCTGGGCGCCGCCCTGGCGGCGCTGATCCTCACCGCCTGTCAGCCGTCGGCCTCGCCATCGCCGTCGGCTGCCCCCTCGGACGGGTCCGGGGCGGCATTCCCGTCGTTCGAGGGCGACCCGGAGCTCGAGGGTTCGCTCCCGGCGAGCGCCGACGGGATCACCTTCATCCGGGTCTCGATGACCGGCTCCGAGTTCGTCGAGTCGGACGTCGAGCCGCGGTTCCTCGACTTCCTCGAGGCCATCGACGCCGACATCGAGGACGTCTCGGTCGCCGTCGCCCTCGGCGCGAACAACGCCGGGGACAAGACGGCCAGCATCCTCGCCTTCCGGATCCGGGGCGCCGAGGCGGCCGACCTGGTGGAGGAGTTCAAGGCCACCGCCGACGCGGGGGGCGACCCGCTCGTCTGGGAGCCGCAGACCATCGGTGGCAAGCAGGTGGAGGTCGCCCAGCCGAACGACGACTTCCCAACGCCGATTGCCCTCTACGAGCACGGCGAGGTCCTCTACTTCGTCTCGTCGTCCGACGAGGCGGCCTTCGAGGCGATCCTCAGCAAGCTGCCCTAGCCGGAGCCCGGCGAGCACCCCAATCGCCTTCCCGCTACCCTGTCGGCCATGAAGATCAAGGCGCTGTTCGCAGCCGTTCTGCTGGGTCTCGCGTTGGTCGCCTGCCAGCCGACGCCGGGTGGTGGCGACGGGTCGCAGTCCCAGCCCAGCCAGGCCGCGCCCTCGGGTGATGCCGCTGCGCCGGGCGCGTCGTCGTCTCCCTACGAGAACCCGGGCTACTAGGCAGAACGCGGTCGGGGGAATGGGGTCCATCGCGGGGTGCCCGCGCAATCCGGGGCGGATCGGTATCCTCTCGGCCTGATGAGCCCACCTGCGACGACGAGCCTCGACACCGAGGCGTTCCTCAAGCCGGAGCACCGCGCCTGGCTCCTCGCCAAGACCCGCTGGGCGGTGATGGCCACCATTCGCAAGGACGGGATGCCGAGCCAGTCGGTCGTGTGGTTCGACATCGACCCGGATGAGGACGTCGTCCTGGCCAACACCCTCGCCGGACGCGTGAAGCACCTCCATCTCCAGCGCGACCCACGGGTCAGCTTCTGCATCGAGGACGAGACGAACTACCTGACCATCGAGGGTCGGGCGGAGCTGTCGCCCGATCCGGGGATGGCGGGCATCTGGGCGCTCGCCCATCGGTATGGCGAGGGCGACGGCTCGTTCGCGAAGGGCGAACGGATCAACATCCGGGTCCGCATCGAGCGCGTGATCTGGCATCCGTGACCGGCTTGGCCCGGTGAGCGGGACGATTCGGCTCGGGGCGCTGGCCTGGCCCCAGTACACCGATTGGAGCTCCTTCAACGCGGTCGGCAGCCGAGCCGAGGCGCTTGGCTACGACTCGCTCTGGACCTGGGACCACCTGTACCCGATCGTGGGCAGCTCGCACGGGCCGATGTTCGAGGGCTACCTGAGCCTGGCCGGCTGGGCCGGGGCTACGTCCCGGATCCGGCTGGGCCTGATGGTCGGCGCCAACCCGTTCCGCAACCCTGCCCTGACCGGGAAGATGGTCACCCAGCTCGACCACATGAGCGGCGGCCGGATGTACTGCGGCATCGGGGCTGCCTGGTTCGACGAGGAGCACCACGACTTCGGGCTCGAGTTCGGCGCCTCGGTCGGGGAGCGGCTGCGCTGGCTCGAGGAGGCGGTCGTCATCCTGCGCGGGATGTTCGACGGCACCGAGCCGTCCGGTTCGTCGCACTACGCGACCAGCGCCGTCCGCAACGATCCGCCGCCGGTCCAGGCCC
>DATBLJ010000064.1:0-2618 GCA_036555375.1 Candidatus Limnocylindria bacterium | reverse complement strand
GCGGTGGCCGAGACCGGCCGGGAGCGGGTCGTGATCATGCCGTTCGACGGCGACGTCGAGACCCGGGTCGACGGAGACGCGCTGGCGACCTGGATCGCGACGCCCTACGACACCCCCGCGGACACGGGCTCGGCCCGGGTTCCGGCCTGGGCCAGCGCGTTCGGCTTCGTCCTGATCATCCTCGTCGTGTTCCTGACCGTCGTCGGCGGGGCGGCGGTCTTCAGCTGGATCCTCGACGCGCTGGCGTGATCCCCGACACCGGCGACCAGCAGATCACCCTGCCCGAGACCGGGCTGCTGGCGATGCGGATCGGTCTCGAGTTCGGCGGTCCGGAGGCATTCCTCGACAGCCTCGTGCGGGCCGTCATCGAGGGCGAGGGTGGCGGCGCGACCCTCGTCGCGCAGCTCGACCGCGGCGACCTGGGGATCCACATCCCGCGCCGCGACGGCCCGGCCTGGAACGTGGTGCCGCTCCTCCACCTGCACCCCGGGGAGCACCCGACCGAGGCCGACTGGTCGGCGGCGAACGCGATCCTCGAGCGCCTCGAGCGCTATCGGTAACGCCTGGAGGTAGGCGCCGACCTAGAACACGATCACCCCATCGGCTGTTGGCACCCGCCCGGCGGACAGCTCGGCCAGCAGGTGGCGGCTGGATCCCGGGAAGACCTCTGCCAGGATGGACTCGCTCATGCGGAGGGCTCGCCGGTTGGCATGGGTTTGCTGCACGACGATGACCATCCGCTCGAGCCCGGCGTCCCGCTTCTTCAGGTAGGCGCGCCTCAGCTGCTCCTGGACGTCGGTCAGCCTGGTGTAGAACTCCAGCCCGATCCTCCCCTCGGCCAGCGTCAGGACGGCATCGAGGGCTCGCTGGTCGTACGGGTGCGGAATCGGCACTTCGAGCGCCCACGACCCGTGGTCGCCGATGCGCTCGCGGAAGCGGCGGATCAGTCGTACCTGACCCGCGTCGCGGATCGGGTCGTCTCCCGGATAGACCTTGATCCGAAGTCGCATACCGACGGCTGCCGCGTGGCGTGCGAGAAGGGCCGGCCGCGGCGTCCGATCTCGACCCGATTCGAGGCGATGGATGGTGGCGGCAGAGGCACCAGCCGCGACTCCCACCTGGCGAAGGGTCAGTCCCGCCATCAGGCGAGCCTGCCGGATCTCGTGAGCGACCTCCGCAAGATCGTCGGCGATCTGCCGCTCGGCGCGAGCCGACCGCTGCTCTCGATTGGCCATCCCACAGTGTCCGCTCCCGTCCTTACGCTCGCGTCATTGCGCGCTTGTTTCGCCCAGCGGGAACAACGGCCAAGGAGCACTGCGGAAAGGCACCGGAACAGGGCCGGGATAGGGCCCGGACCGCGCCGGGCGGCCGCTTGTTCCACGTCGCGGGACAGGTGGCTCCGGGGGCCGGAATCTGGCCGATGCATATGCCGCTCCGTGGCCGATGGTTCCGTCCGGTGAAACGGCCGCGCTCAGGTAACGCAATCGGGCCGCTCGAACGGCCGCTCCGTGGCCGATGGTTCCGTCCGGTGAAATGGCCGCGCTGAGGGCCGCGCTCAGGCCCGCGCTCAGGGCTGCTCCCCGACGGGCGGGAACGCTGGGTCGGGCTGGCGGCGGGGTCAGGCCGAGGCGGCGGCCTGGGTGACGTCGAAGGCGGAGCCGAGGACCGATACGGCCTGGTCGATCTCCGCCTCGGTGGTGACCAGCGGCGGGATGACCCGCACGACCTGGCCCCACGTCCCGCAGGACAGGAGCAGGAGCCGGTGCATCAGCGCGTCGGTGATGGTGGCCTTCGCGAGGTCGGCCCGCGGGGAGAGGGTCTCGGGATCAGCGAACTCGATGCCGACCATCAGGCCCTTGCCGCGGATCTCGGCCACGTACCGGTTGCCGGCGGCTGCCTGGCGGAGGCCGTCGAGTAGGCGCTGGCCGAGCGTCTCGGCCCGGTCGGTGAGGTGCTCGTCCTCGAACACGTCGAGGGTCGCGACCGCGGCCGCGCACGAGACCGCGTTCCCGCCGTACGTCCCCCCGTGGCCGCCCGGGGCCCAGTGGCCCAGCAGCTCGCGGGAGGCGAGGATTCCCGACAGCGGCATGCCCGAGGCAATGCCCTTGGCCATGACCACGATGTCCGGCCGCGCGCCACTCCACTCGGTCGCGAAGAACCGACCGGTGCGGCCGTAGCCGGACTGGACCTCGTCGACGATGAGCAGGATCCCGTGGCGGTCGGCCACCTCCCGCAAAGCGGCGAGGAACCCGGCGGGTGGGACGACGTAGCCGCCCTCCCCGAGCACCGGCTCGACGAGGAACGCAGCGACGTCCTCGGGGAACACGAGCGTGGCGAACAGCTCGTCCAGCTGGGCCAGCGTCCAGGCCAGCGCGGCCGCATCGGTCCGCTCGTCGGCCGAGCTCGCGGTCGGCACCCGCAGCTGGTAGGGGTAGGGCGCGAAGTAGACCGATGCCAGCAGCGGCTCGTAGTGGCCGCGGTTCTTGATGGCGGAGCTCGTCAGCGACATCGTCCCGTGGGTCCGTCCGTGGAACCCGCCCCGGAAGGCGATCACCGCCGGCCGGTGGGTCGCGACCTTGGCGAGCTTGACCGCGGCCTCGATCGCCTCGGCGCCGGAG
>DATBLJ010000059.1:0-2072 GCA_036555375.1 Candidatus Limnocylindria bacterium | reverse complement strand
GCCAGGCGGCGCAGGCTGGCTCGAGTGGTCGTCATCGGCCTTCGAACCCTACCCCATCCGAACGGGTAGGCTGTGTGAACCCATGACGCACCGGTCCGTGCCCCGGCCAGCCCGGCATTTCCCGGTCGTGGTCGTCCTCAGCGCCTTGCTGGCTGCCTGCTCACCCAGCACGAGCGCGTCGCCGTCTGCGACCTCAGCGGAGCCGACTCCCGAGCCAACGCCCAGGGGCTCGCCCACCCCGGTTGAGACACCCGCACCGACCGGGATCGTCTCCGGCCCGACGGCGGTCGCTCTCGAGGCGGCCGCGATCGGCTTCTCCACGCCGACGGCGATCGCGAACGCCGGAGACGGGTCGAATCGACTGTTCGTTGTCGAACGTGGTGGCCTGATCCGCGTGGTCAGCCCGAACGGAGTCGTTAGCCCGACGCCGTTCCTCGATCTCTCGACGATCGTCATCTCGAACAACGAGCAGGGCCTGCTCGGCCTCGCATTTCATCCCGACTACCCGGAGAACGGCCGCTTCTTCGTTGCCTACACCCGGCGCTCCGACCTCTATGACGTCGTCGCGGAGTACCACATCTCCTCCGACGCCAACCGAGGCGACCCGACATCCGAGATCACCCTGATCGCGGTCCCGGACCCGGCCCAGAACCACAACGGCGGTGGCCTGGCGTTCGGACCCGACGGCTTCCTCTACATCTCAATGGGTGACGGCGGCGGTCAGAACGACCAGTTCCAGAACGCGCAGAACCTGAACAGCCTGCTCGGCAAGATGCTCCGCATCGACGTCGATGGCGCGCCGGCCGCGGATCGCGCCTACGCCATCCCCGCCGGCAACCCGTTCGCCGGCGGCGGCGGAGCACCCGAGATCTGGACCGTCGGCCAGCGAAACCCCTGGCGCTTCAGCTTCGACCGCGTGGTCGGCGACATGTACGTGGGTGACGTGGGCAGCGGCCAGTGGGAGGAGATCGACCACCAACCGGTCGGGGCACCGGGCGGGTTGAACTACGGCTGGCCGATCATGGAAGGGCGGCATTGCCTGGACGGAAGCACGTGCTCCACCGAAGGCTACGTCCTGCCGATCGCCGAATACGGCCACGACCAGGGCTGTGCGGTGGTGGGTGGCTACGTCTACCGGGGGACCGTCCAGACCGTAATGAACGGCGCCTACATCTTCGCGGATTGGTGCAGCGGGCGGATCTTCACCCTGGACGTGAACGGGGAGGTGATGACCCCGCGGACCGTCCTCCAGAGCGGGCTCTCGCCGAGCGCCTTCGGCGAGGATGAGGACGGCGAGCTCTACCTCGTCGACTTCAACGGCGGAGGCCTCTACCGGGTCGTCCTCCCCTGACCGATGCCCGCCGCGCTCAAAGCGCGCCGGCGGCCCTCAGGCTGACCCATCGGTCGTGACCGATGACCAGGTGATCGAGGAGCTCGATGTCGAGCAGGCGTCCGGCATCGGCCAGGTCAGCCGTGATCCGCAGGTCATCGCCCGACGGCGAAGGGTCGCCGGAGGGGTGGTTGTGGGCGACGATCACGGCGGCGGCCTGGCGGCGGACCGCCTCGCGGTACACCTCGCCGATCCGGACCGGAGAGCCGGCGAGGTTCCCGACGTAGACCGTCGACCGCCCCAGCACGACGTTCCTCGTGTTGAGCAGGCACACCAGCAGCTCCTCGCGGTCGAGATGCCGCATCTCGGGGAGCAGGCGCTCGGCGACGTCGGCCGGCGTTCGCACCCGCCACCCGGGGAGCGGCCAGCACGCCGCCGCGCGACGGGCCAGCTCGAAGCCGGCCACCACCGCCGCGGCTCGCCGGGGCGTCATCCCGCGCGTCTCGAGCAGCTCCTCCAGGACCGCCGAGGCCAGGTCGGCCAGGCCGTGCCGGTCGAGGAGGGCACGGGCCGTCGCCGCCGGGTCCGGGCCGCCGACCAGGACCGCCAGGAGCTCGACGTCGTCCAGGTTGCGCGCTCCGGCCGCGCGGAGCCGGTCGGCCAGCGTGCATCCGGCGGTCATCCGTGGAGGGTGACGGCGACCGACCTCCGCGCCGTTAGCGGTGGGTTAGTTGACCGGGCC
>DATBLJ010000038.1:0-6497 GCA_036555375.1 Candidatus Limnocylindria bacterium | reverse complement strand
CGCGCGAGTCGCTCCCCGCGCCCGGCTCGGTCAGTCCGTAGGCGCCCAGCTTCTCGCCGCTGGCGATCGGCCGGAGGTAGCGCTCCTGCTGCTCCGGGGTGCCGGCCAGGTACAGCGGACCGGCGCCGAGCGAGGTGTGGGCACTGACGATGATCCCCATGCTCCCCGACACCCGGGACAGCTCCTCGATCGTGATCGCGTAGGCCAGGTTATCGAGCCCGGTGCCCCCGATCCCGGTGGGATACGGGACGCCCAGCAGGCCCAGTCCGGCGGCTTCCCGGACCAGCGCGTGGGGGAACTCGCCGCTCGCCTCCATGGCATCGGCCTGCGGACCGATGCGGCCGTCGGCGAAGGCGCGGACCGTGCGCCGGATCTCCTCGTGGGCAGGCGAGAGGGCGAAGTCCATCGGTCGCGCGAGTCTATCAGCGCGTGGCTCGGAATCGGTCCGCCGGGCCCTTCCGATCGTCACCTCGGAAGGGGCTGGATTCCGGGCGGCGGCCGCCTATACTGCGGCCCTACTGCTCGGAGGGTCTGCGGTTGCCCGACGTCGACGTCCGGCTGGATCACGTCACCAAGGCCTTCGGCGAGATGGTCGCCGTCGATGACCTTTCCCTCGAGATCTGGCGCGGCGAGTTCTTCTCCATGCTCGGCCCGTCCGGCTGCGGAAAGACGACGACCCTCCGGATGATCGGCGGCTTCGAGGAGGCGACCAGCGGGACCGTCTTCCTCGCCGGGCAGGACGTCACCGGCCTCCCCCCGTTCAAGCGCAACGTCAACACCGTCTTCCAGAACTACGCCCTCTTCCCGCACCTCACGATCTACGAGAACGTCGCCTTCGGCCTGCGCCGCAAGAAGGTCCCCGATGCCGAGATCAAGACCCGGGTCGGGGACATGCTCGAGCTCGTCGAGCTGCCCGGCTACGAGCAGCGCAAGCCGACGATGCTGTCCGGTGGCCAGCAGCAGCGGGTCGCTCTCGCCCGGGCCCTGATCAACCATCCGCAGGTCCTCCTTCTCGACGAGCCACTCGGCGCGCTCGACCTGAAGCTCCGCAAGCAGATGCAGATCGAGCTGAAGCGGATCCAGTCCGAGGTCGGGATCACGTTCATCTACGTGACCCACGACCAGGAAGAAGCGATGACGATGTCGGACCGGATCGCCGTCATGCGGGCCGGCAAGATCGAGCAGCTCGGCGACCCGGAGAGCCTGTACGAGCGGCCCGAGACCGCGTTCGTCGCCGGCTTCCTGGGCGTCTCGAACCTGCTCGAGGGCGACGTCGCCGGTCACGAGGGCGGGATGATCGCCATCCGCCTGTCGGACGGCACGGTCATCAAGGCCCCGGCCGCAAGCAACGGGCAGGAGCACGTCCGACTGGGCGTGCGCCCGGAGAAGCTCCGCGTCGTCGCCCTGAACGAGGGCCAGGCCGCGGCCGCCACTGACCTGAACGCGGTGGAGGGCACGATCCTCGACTCGAGCTACATCGGCGTCAGCACCCAGTACCTGGTCGAGACCCGCGACGGGCACAAGATGACCGCCTACTCGCAGAACCTCGAGACCGCCAGCGTCGCCGAGGCGCTGGCCGATGGACAGAAGGTCCACATCACCTGGCAGCCCCGCCACACGTTCGTCATTGCCGGACCGGCCGAGCACACGGCCGGCGACCCCCACGCCCCGGAGGAGGAAGGAGACCTCGATGCCTGACCCGCGCAGCCGAATCGAGCTGGCCATCGACCAGGCCATGCGGCAGGACCGCATGAGCCGCCGATCGTTCCTGGGAAGGGCCGGCCGAGGGGGTGTCGCGCTGGGGGCCATGATGACCCTGCCCGGGCTCATCGCCGCCTGCTCGCCGAGCAGCGGTGGCGAGGGGACGACCATCGAGTGGGCGAACTGGCCGGCGTACATCGACATCGACGAGGAGATCGATCCGAGCCCGACCCAGTACCCGACGATCAACGCCTTCATCGAGCAGACCGGCTACAACGTCAACTACGTCGAGGCCATCCAGGACAACGAGGACTTCTTCGGCCAGATCCAGCCGGATCTCTCGGCGGGCAACCCGACCGGCTGGGACATCATCTCCCCGAGCGACTGGATGGTTGACCGCCTGATCAAGCTCGACTACCTCGAGCCGCTCGACCTCAGCCTGATCCCGAACCTCGAGGCCAACGCCGCCGACTACGCGCGCGGCCTCTACTACGACCCCGACAACGAGCACAGCGTGTGGTGGCAGGGCGGGATCACCGGCATCGGCTACAACCCCACCCTCACCGGACGCGAGATCACGTCCTTCTCCGACCTGCTCGATCCCGAGTTCGCCGGTTCGGTGGGCCTGTTCAAGGAGATGCGCGACACGTTCGGGCTCCAGCTCCTCGACATGGGGGTCGTCCCGACCGAGGCCACCCTGTCCGACGTGGAGGCCGCCCAGGCCGTCCTGCTCGAAGCCGCCGAAGCCGGCCAGTTCCGCGGGTTCTACGGCAACGAGTACTACGACGAGCTGGCCGCCGGCAACCTGGCGGTCACGGTCGCGTGGTCCGGCGACGTGACCCAGATGCAGCTCTACGACAACCCGGACATCCAGTTCGTCATTCCGAGCGGCGGCGCCATGCGCTGGAACGACAACCTGATCATCCCCAAGGGCGCGGCGCACATCGCCGAGGCGCACGCCCTGATCAACTACTGGTACGACCCGGTGCCGGCGACGATGCTCTCGGAGTACATCGGCTACTTCACGCCGGTGGCCGAGGTGCCCGACCGGATCCAGGCCGATGCCGATGCCGCCCGCGAGAGCGGCGACACCGAGACGGCCGACCTGCTCGACGTCGTCGCGGCGACCGTGTCGCCGACCGAGGACCAGCTGAACAACACCTACGAGTACAAGCGGCTCGAGGAAGAGGAGGAGGCCGCCTGGGCCGACCTCTGGCTTGAGCTTCGCGGCGCCTGAGCCTCAGCCGAGCGGCACGCGGATCGGCCCATCGTGTCCCGCCCGGGGCTCGGACCGCCCAGCCGGATCGAGGCCGCGATCGAGCGCGCCATGCGACGCGACCAGATCAGCCGCCGCGCGTTCCTCGGCCGGGCGGGGCGTGGCGGCGTGGCGCTGGGCGCGATGATGACCCTCCCCGGGCTGCTGGCCGCGTGCACCCCGGGCAGCGAGTCGGCGAGCCTCGAGTGGGCGAACTGGCCGGGCTACATCGACATCGATGAGGAGGGCAACCCCAGCCCGACCCCGTACCCGACGATCAACGCCTTCATCGAGGAGACCGGGATCCAGGTCAACTACACCGAGGCGATCACCGACAACGAGGACTTCTTCGGCCAGATCCAGCCCGACCTGGCGAGCGGCAACCCGACCGGCTGGGACGTCATCACGCCCAGCGACTGGATGGTCGGCCGGTTGATCGGTCTCGACTACCTCGAAGAGCTCGACCTGACCCAGATCCCGAACCTGGAGGCCAACGCCGCCGACTACGCCCGGGGCCAGTCGTTCGACCCGAACAACGCCCACAGCGTGTGGTGGCAGGGCGGGATCACCGGGATCGCCTACGACCCGACCCTTACCGGGCGGGAGCTGACGAGCTTCGATGACCTGCTCAACCCGGAGTTCGCGGGCTCGGTCGGCCTCTTCAAGGAGATGCGGGACACCTTTCCGCTGACCCTGCTGTCGATCGGGGTCATCCCGACCGAGGCAACCATTGCCGACGTCGAGGAGGCCCAGCAGAAGCTCCTCGGGCCGGCCGAGGCGGGCCAGTTCCGGGGGTTCTACGGGAACGAGTACTACGACGAGCTGGCCGCCGGGAACCTCGTCGCCTCGATGGCCTGGTCGGGTGACATCACCCAGATGGCGCTGTACGACAACGCGAACGTCCAGTTCGTCATCCCCGACACCGGCGGCATCCGCTGGAACGACAACCTCGTCATCCCGAACCTGGCCGCCAACCCATCGGGCGCCCACCAGCTCATGAACTACTGGTACGACCCCGTGCCGGCCACGATCCTGTCGGAGTACATCGGCTACTTCACCCCGGTCGCCGATGTGCCCGATCGGATCCGCCAGGACGCCGAGGCGGCCCGCGACGCGGGCGACACGGAAACGGCCGACCTGCTGGACGCGATCGCGCCGACCGTGGCCCCGAGTCCCGAGCAGCTGGCCAACAGCTACGAGGACAAGCCGCTCGACGAGGAAGAGGAGCAGGTCTGGAACGAGCTCTTCCTCGAGGTCCGCGGCGCGTGATGGCTGACCGATGACGACCGATCGCCGTCGCTGGGTCCCCTACGCCCTGCTCGCGCCGGGCGCGATCTGGCTGGTCCTGTTCTTCGCCCTGCCGATGGCCTTCATGCTGCTCGTGTCCCTCCAGCAGGGATCGCTCAGCCAGGGGTACGAGCTCACCTGGAACTTCGCGATCTATCCCGAGGTGCTGGGCCAGTACTGGGAGCTCATGCTCCGCTCGGTGGTCTTCGCCTTCCTGACCACCTTGATCACCCTGCTCATCGGCTACCCGATGGCCTACACGATCGCCTTCCGTGGCGGCCGGTTCAAGAACGCGCTGCTCCTGATCGTGGTCATGCCGTTCTTCGTCAGCTTCGTCATCCGGACCCTGAACTGGAAAATGATCCTGGCCGACAACGGGCTCCTGTTCGGGACGCTCAAGGACCTGGGCCTGCTCGACCCGAGCTTCCAGTTCCTGGCAACGCCGGCATCGGTCATCTTCGGGATGACCTACAACTTCCTGCCGTTCATGATCCTGCCGCTCTACGTGGCCCTCGAGAAGATCGATCGGCGGCTGATCGAGGCGGCGACCGACCTGTACGCCAGCCGGGTCCAGGCGTTCTGGCGGATCACCTTCGTCCTCTCCCTTCCGGGCGTGATCGCCGGCTCGCTGCTGACCTTCATCCCCGCGGTCGGCGACTTCATCAACGCCGACATCATCGGGGGCGGGAACCGGGACGTGATCATGATCGGCAACGTCATCCAGTTCCAGTTCTTCACCGCCAACGACTACCCGACCGCGGCGGCGCTCGGCTTCATCCTGATCATCGGGGTCATGGCCCTCGTGATCGCCTACACCCGCGCCGTCGGCGCGGAGAAGCTGACCGAAGGCTAGGGCCGGCCGATGGGCGGACGCATCTCCCGCGCGACCCTGCCGATCTTCACCGCGTTGGTCGTCATCTTCCTGTTCGCGCCGATCGCGGTGATGATCGTGTTCAGCTTCAACGACCCGGCCGGACGGCAGAACATCACCTGGCAGGGGTTCACCCTGCAGAACTACATCACCGTCTGGTCCCGGCCGGACATCACCGGCCCGCTCCTCCTGAGCTTCACGATCGCGATCATCTCGACGATCGTGGCCACGACCCTGGGGACGATGATGGGCCTGGCCCTGACCCGCTACGACTTCCGCGGGGAGCGGGCCTCGAACCTGCTGATCTTCATCCCGACCACCGCCCCGGAGATCATCCTCGGGGCGTCGCTGCTGACCCTGTGGGTCAGCTTGGGCCAGGAACGGGGCGCGCCCACGATCCTGATCGCCCACATCATGTTCAACATCTCGTTCGTCGTGGTCACGGTTCGGGCCCGCCTCGCGGGCTTCAACCGTTCGCTCGAAGAGGCGGGTCAGGACCTGTATGCCGACGGCTGGACGACCTTCCGGAAGGTCACCTTCCCGCTGATCTTCCCCGGCATCCTGGCCGCAGCGCTGCTGGCCTTTGCCCTCTCCATCGACGACTACGTGATCACCCTGTTCAGCGCCGGCCGGACGGTCACCTTCCCGCTGTGGGTGTATGGCGTCAGCCGACTCGGCATCCCGCCCGAGGTGAACGTCCTCGGCACCCTGATCTTCCTGATCGCCTTCATCTTCCTGGGCATCCAGGCGTGGGCCGGCCGGCGCGCCGGACGGCGCCGCGAAGGCCCGGTCACGATGGTCGGCCGCTAGCCAATCCCCTGGCCACTCCCCGGTCTACCGCCTCGGGTTGCGAGCGGCTACTCTGGCGCCCATGACGACGCAGCTCGACGCCGATCCACAGGTCGACCCACGGGCCGACGACTCATCGGTCTGGCTGGCGCGACGCGCCGGCGTCCCCGCCGTGTGGGCGCGCTACACGGACCTCGTCGTGGACCACGGGGAAGGGTCGTGGATCGTCACCGACGACGGCGACCGCTACCTCGACTACACGTGCGGGATCGGGGTCACGAACACCGGGCATGCCCACCCGCGAATCGCGGCGGCGATAGCCGAGCAGGCGGCGAAAATCATCCACGCCCAGCAGAACATCCTCTATCACAAGCCCGGCCTCGAGCTCCACGAGCGCCTGCCGCGCTACTTCCCGAACGCCGGCGATGAGGAGATCGGCCTGTTCCTGTCGAACTCCGGCGCCGAGGCGATCGAGGCCGCGGTCAAGCTCGCCAAGGTCGCGACCCACCGGCCGGCGGTGATCGCCTTCCGGGGCGGGTTCCACGGACGGACCCACGGGACGATGTCGCTGACGAGCTCCGCCATCAAGAACCG
>DATBLJ010000109.1:0-7538 GCA_036555375.1 Candidatus Limnocylindria bacterium | reverse complement strand
TCGACGGAAGCGGGGCGCCGGGTCGACCCGGAACGGTGGTCGTGGCCAAGGGCCAGCTCCGGATCCTCGAGCCCGGTGCCGAACCGCGACCAGCTCGGCGACGATCGCCAGGCCAATCTCGGCCGGCTCCCGACCGCCGAGGTCGAGGCCGATCGGCGCCCGGAGGCGGGCCAGCCGGGTCTCGTCGAGGCCGGCGGCGCGAAGGCGGGCGCGGCGGTCCTCCTGGGCGCGGCGGCTGCCGATGGCGCCGACATAGCGGGGACCGTTCTCCGGGCCCAGGGCGGCCAGGAGGGCCGGCTCATCGATCTTCGGATCGTGGGACAGGACGACGACCGCGTCGTCGGGGCGGAGGCCGTGGGCGGCGAAGGCTCGATCCGGCCAGTCGCCGATGACGGTCACGCCCTCGAAGCGCGGCTGCTCGGCGAAGAGCCGCCGCGGGTCGACGACGAGCGGCACGAACCCGGCACGGGCCGCGTAGCCCGCGACGTGCTCGGCCACATGGCCGGCGCCCACGATCCAGACCCGGGGCGGGGCCAGGGCGCGGTCGTAGACCCGGTCCGCCGAGTCGGCCGCGGCGATCGCGGGCTCGCCGTCGAGGACGCGCAGGGTGCCGATCTCCCCATCGAGACCGATCTCCCGGGCGGCCGGGCGGCCGGCCTCGTTGAGCGCGGTGAACAGCTCGACCAGCCCGGCCCGCTGGCCCTCGACCGGCTCGATGAGGACCTCGATCGTCCCACCGCACATCAGCCCGACCTCGAGACCCTGCTCGTCGCTGATCCCGTAGCGCCGGAGCTCGGGCGTCCCGTTCCGCAGCACGGCCAGGGCGTGCTCGACGACGTCGCCCTCGACGCAGCCGCCGCTGACCGATCCCGCCATCTGGCCTCCATCGGCGACCGCCAGCTTGGCCCCGACGCCCCGCGGCGCGGAGCCCTCGACGCGGACGACGGTGGCGAGGGCAGCCGGCCGGCCAGCGGCTTTCCAGGTGCGGATCGCGGCGAGCGCCTCGTCGAGCATGGGGTCAGTATGCGACCGATGACCGACCGATCTCCGGTGGCCGGCGTGATCCTGGCGGCCGGCCTGGGGCGTCGTTTCGGCGGCCCCAAGGCGGGGGCCACCCTGGCCGGCACGACGTTCCTGGCCCACGTCGCGGCTCGGGCCGCGGAGGTCGGCCTCGATCCCGTGATCGCGGTCGTCCCCGCCGGCACCGTCGCGCCGGACGACCTGGTGGCGGTGGTCAACCCCGATCCGCAGCGGGGGCTCAGCTCCTCGCTCCGTCTCGGCATCACCGCCGTCCCGGAGGGCCACGCCGCGCTCGTCCTCCTCGTCGACCAGCCGACGCTCGAGCGCGCCGTCATCGACGCCGTCCTCGCGGGCCGTGGTCGCCGGCCGCTGGTTGCCGCCTCGGCCGAGGGGCGGCTCGCACCACCGGTCCTGGTCGAGCCCCAGGCCTTCGCCCACATCGCCGGACTGAGCGGCGACATCGGCCTCCGGGAGGTCTTCGCCGCCAACCCGGAGCTTGTCGAGGCGGTGGCGGTACCGGCCCACGCGCCGGATGTCGACACGGCGGCCGACCTCGCACGGCTGGAGGCTAGACTCGGGTCGTGACGATCGAACGGGTGGGCACCGCCGAGGCCCTCGAGGACGAGCTCGCGCTCGAGGCGACCGTCCGTCCGCGCCGGCTGGACGAGTTCGCCGGCCAGGAGCGGATCAAGGAGAACCTGGCCATCCTCATCGACGCCGCGCGCCAGCGGTCCGAGCCCGTCGACCACATCCTCCTGTACGGCCCGCCCGGGCTCGGCAAGACGACCTTGGCCACGATCGTGGCCGCCGAGGTGGGGGCCCAGCTGCGCACGACCTCCGGGCCGGCGATCGAACGGGCCGGCGACCTCGCCGCCATCCTGACCGGCCTCCAGAAGGGCGACGTCCTGTTCATCGACGAGATCCATCGGCTCAGCCACGTCGTCGAGGAGGTCCTCTACCCGGCGATGGAGGACTTCGCGCTCGACATCGTGCTCGGCAAGGGACCGGGCGCTCGGACGGTCCGGCTGCAGATCGAGCCGATCACGATCATCGGGGCCACCACCCGGGTGGGCTCGATTACCGGCCCGCTGCGCGATCGGTTCGGGGTCACCCACCGGCTCGACTACTACACCGATGCCGACCTGGTCACGATCCTCGACCGCAGTGCGGGGATCCTCGAGATCCCGATCGACGCCGATGCCTCCCAGCTCATCGCCCGCCGAAGCCGTGGCACGCCGCGGATTGCGAACCGCCTCCTGAAGCGGGTCCGCGACTACGCCCAGGTGCGTGGGGAGGAGGACGGCCGGGCCACCGCGTCGGCCGCCGCGGCCGCGTTGGACCTGCTCGATATCGACGAGCGCGGGCTCGATGCCCTCGACCGCCAGCTCCTGGTCGCGATGGCCGAGCACCACGGCGGGGGACCGGTCGGCCTCCAGACCATGGCGGCCACGATCAGCGAGCCGGTGGAGACGATAGAAGACGTCGTGGAGCCGTACCTCATCCAGGCCGGGCTGCTGGCCCGCACGCCCCGCGGCCGGCAGCTGACCCCGACCGCATGGACCCATCTGGGGCTCACCCCGCCGGCGGATTCGGCCGCCGCCGTGGCCGCCCAACCCGGCCTCTTCGACTGATTTTCGGACCCCTTCCGCACGAATTCGGGCGGAACGCGGTGGCCGCGCAGAAAACGCCCGAAATCGTCATTCGGCTTCGCTAGGATCGGCCTCCGGGTCGCGTCACGCACCCTGCCCTTGGTGCGGCGGCGATCCAGGGAGCGAGGAGGGTCCCCCCAGCGTGGAAGGATTAGCTTCATTCTTCAAGTTCCACGAACGGGGCACGACGTTCGGGACCGAGGTCCGGGCCGGCGTCACCACGTTCATGGTCATGGTCTACATCGTGGCCGTGAACCCACTCATCCTGAGCGCCGCGGGCATCGACGCCGGGGCGGCCGCGGCGGCCACCGCACTGGTGGCGGCAGTCATGACCATCCTGATGGGGGTCGTGGCCAATGTGCCTCTCGCCCTGGCCGCCGGCCTGGGTATCAACGGGATCGTCGCCTTCGGCCTGATCCTGGGAGCCGGTCTCACCCCGGCGGGCGCCATGGGCGTCATCGTCCTGGAGGGCCTGGCGATCACGGTTCTCGTGTTGGCGGGACTTCGCGAGGCCGTCATGGATGCCGTCCCGATGTCCCTCAAGCGAGCGATCGCGGTGGGTATCGGCCTGTTCATCCTGTTCATCGGCTTCGTCGATGGCGGGCTGATCGTCGGCCAGGAGGGACCGGTCCCGGTCGCCTTCGTCTTCCCGAACTCGCCTGCGGCCTGGGTCACCCTGGCCGGCCTGGCGATCACGATCATCCTCTACTCCCGGAAGGTTCCGGCCGCGCTGATCATCAGCATCGTGCTGACGAGCGTGGTGGCCTACCTGCTCGGTGTCAGCACCCTGCCGGACAGCTTCACGGCAACCCCGGACTTCTCGACCCTCGGGCAGTTCGACTTCAGCGTCTTCGACAGCCTTCCGCTGGCCGTCGCGCTGCTGACGATCTTCACGATCATGCTGGCTGACTTCTTCGACACGATGGGGACAGCCACCGCGATCACCGAGCAGGCCGGGTTGATGACCGAGGACGGCAAGGTCCCCAACCTCCGTCGCCTGCTCCTCGTCGACTCCCTGGCGGCGGTGGCCGGCGGGGCGGCGGGGATCAGCTCGAACACCAGCTACATCGAGAGTGCGGCTGGCGTTTCCGAGGGCGGCCGCACGGGCTTCAGCTCGATCGTGGTCGGCCTGCTGTTCGCGGTCATGATCCTGCTCTCGCCATTGGTGGCCCTCGTGCCGCTGCCGGCGACTGCCGCAGTCCTGATCCTGGTCGGGTTCTTCATGGTCCAGACCATGGTCAAGGACATCGACTTCACCAACTTTGAAGAGGGCTTCCCGGCGCTGCTGGCGATGATCCTCATGCCGCTGACCTTCAACATCACGGTGGGCATCGGTGCCGCCTTCATCGTGTGGGTGTTCATCAAGGTCGTTCTCGGCAAGTTCCGCGAGGTCCACTGGCTGATGTGGATCGTCTCGCTCGCCTTCCTCGTCTACTTCCTGCAGGAAGTGGTCAAGGGCTACATCTAGCCCCGGTCCGACCGATGACGCCCGGCCGGGCCATCCGGCCGGGCGTCGTGCTACCCGGTAGCCTCTCGCCGTGACCGATGCCCCGCGCCTGCGCGTCGACGATTTCGACTACGACCTCCCGACAGAGGCCGTTGCGCAGCTCCCCGCCGAGCCCCGCGACGCGAGCCGGCTGCTCGTCCTCGATCGGGCGGCCTCGCAGCCCCAGGTGCCGGCCCTTGCCGAAGCCCGCTTCGCCGGGATCGGTCGCTGGCTCGAGCCCGGCGATCTGCTCGTCGTGAACGACAGCCGCGTCCTCCGGGCGCGGCTGCGTGGCACCCGGGCCGGCGGGGGAGCGGCCGAGGTCCTGCTCCTCCGGCCGTTGGCCGACGGGTCGTGGGAGGCGCTCGTCCGCCCCGGCCGGAAGCTGCGCCCCGGCAGCGCGGTGCGTCTCGCGTCCGGCGACGAGGTCATCGTCGGCGACCGGGTGGGGGAGGGGACTCGCGCGGTGACCCTGCCGCGCGACCCGGTCGTCGTGATGGACGCCGCGGGCGAGATGCCACTGCCGCCGTACATCACCTCCCGGGAGGCGCCCGACGAGCGCTACCAGACCGTCTACGCCGAGCCTCCCGGATCAGCGGCCGCCCCGACCGCCGGCCTCCATTTCACCCCGCGCCTGCTCGACGAGCTGGCCGCGTCCGGCGTCCGCCGCACGGCGGTGACCCTCCACGTCGGGCTCGACACGTTCCAGCCGCTCGATGGCGAGTTCATCGACGAGCACCGGATCCATCGCGAGTGGTACGTCGTCCCGCCCGAGACGCAGACCGCGATCGCCGAGACGAAGGCGGCCGGGCGACAGGTAGTGGCCGTCGGGACGACCACGACCCGGGTGCTCGAGACGCTGGCCAGGACCGGCGAGGCCGAGGGCTGGACGGACCTGTACGTCACGCCGCCGCATCGGTATCGGTCGGTGGATGCGCTGATCACGAACTTCCACCTGCCGCGGAGCTCGCTCCTGCTCCTGGTGACCGCCTTCGTGCAGGACGGGATGCGGGACGCGACCCCGGTCGACGCTCGCGACGTCCTGCTGGCCACCTATCGGTCCGCCCTGGAGCGCGGATTCCGGTTCTACTCGTTCGGGGACGCGATGCTCATCCGGTGAGAGCCGCCGCGCGGCGGCTATCCTCGACCAGCGTGCCATCGCCGCTGAACTTCACCGCGCGTCCCGCCGGGATCGGGCGTGCCCGGCTCGGCCGGCTCGAGACGCCCCACGGAGCGGTCGACACGCCGCAGTTCATGCCGGTCGGCACCCAGGCCACGGTCAAGGCGCTGACCCCGGGCGACCTCCGCACCGCGGGCACCCAGATCCTGCTCGGCAACACGTACCACCTCGCCCTCCGCCCGGGCGAGGAGCGGATCCGGAGGCTGGGCGGGCTCCACGCCTTCATGGCCTGGGACGGACCGATCCTGACCGACTCCGGCGGCTACCAGGTCTTCAGCCTCGGCCACCTGCGGACGGTCGACGACGACGGAGCGACCTTTGCCTCGCACCTCGACGGAACGATCATCCGCCTGACGCCGGAGCGCGCGATCGAGATCCAGGAGGCGCTGGGCAGCGACATCGCGATGGTCCTCGACCACCTGGTCGGCGCCGGCGCGCCTCGTTCTGAGGTCGAGCTGGCGATGGAACGCACCCACGCGTGGGCCGCGCGCGCGCTCGAGGCGCGGAGCCGCCCCGAGCAGGCCGTGTTCGGGATCGTCCAGGGCGGCGTGGACGCAGAGCTCCGGGCGGTGTCGACCCAGGCGATCGCGGCCATGGCGTTCGACGGCATCGCAATCGGCGGCCTGTCGGTCGGGGAGTCGAAGGCCGCCATGGCCGCCGCCCTGGAGACGGTCGCCGGGGTCCTCGCCGACGACGTCCGGCCGCGGTACCTGATGGGTGTCGGCTCGCCCGAGGACT
Source organism: Candidatus Limnocylindria bacterium (assembly GCA_036555375.1). Classification (GTDB taxonomy): domain Bacteria; phylum Chloroflexota; class Limnocylindria; order QHBO01; family QHBO01; genus DASTEQ01. Next base: position 1,465 of record DATBLJ010000109.1, on the reverse strand, counting down.
TCTTCGTCGCCATCGAGCACGGGGTCGACCTGTTCGACTGCGTCCTGCCCACCCGGCTGGCGCGCCACGGGCTGCTGTGGACCTCCGAGGGGCGGCTCCGGCTGGCCAACGCGGCGACCCTCGACGACCCCCGTCCGGTGGACGCCGCGTGCCGCTGTGAGACGTGCCGGGACTATTCGCGGGCGTATCTCGCGCACCTGTTCCGAGCCGGGGAGCTGCTCGTGCATCGGCTCACTTCGGTGCATAACCTCACCTATACTCTCGACCTGATGCGGGCCATCCGCCAGGCGCTCACGGATGGCGGCTACGAGGCCCTTCGCGACCGCGTGACAGGCCAGTTCGCGGCTCCGGACGACGACCCGCAACCAATCCGTAACGAGCCGATACGGGACGTCCTCCGAGACTGATCCTGCGTCGGACGCACAGGGACGAGTGAGACGCCGATGGGCAATCGAGACCGCCCCAAGAAGCAGCCGAAGCGCCAGAAGAAGGACAAGGCCCACAAGGCCGCGCCGCCGATGGTCTATGAACCGACCTCGGTCGAGGTCATCAAGCCAAACCGCAAGCCGCGCGACGAACCCGACGCCGGGTGACCCGCGAAGCCACCCGAACAGTCAGGAAGGAGCCCGGATCCCGCATGGACGCGACAGCGGCCGCCCCCAAGACCCCGGCCAACGGGGAGAAGTCCCCGGCCATCGGCGAGCGCGCCCGCGCGGTCGACGCTGCCATCCTCCAGATCGAGAAGCAGTTCGGGCAGGGTTCGATCATGCGGCTCGGCGACCCGGGTGCCCGACAGTCGGTCGAGGTCATCCCGACCGGTTCCATCGCGCTCGACCTGGCCCTCGGCGTGGGCGGCGTCCCGCGCGGCCGGATCACCGAGATCTTCGGCCCCGAGTCGAGTGGCAAGACCACGCTCTGCTACCACATCGCCGGCAACGCCCAGAAGACCGGCGGGATCGTCGCGTTCATCGACGCCGAGCACGCCCTCGACCCCGGCTATGCCCGGAACCTGGGGGTCAACGTCGACGAGCTCCTCGTCTCGCAGCCGGACACCGGTGAGCAGGCGCTCGAGATCGCCGAGACCCTGATCCGGAGCAGCGGCGTCGACGTCGTCATCGTTGACTCGGTCGCGGCGCTCGTGCCGCGGGCCGAGATCGAGGGCGAGATGGGGGACTCGTTCGTCGGCCTCCAGGCCCGGCTGATGAGCCAGGCCCTGCGCAAGCTGACCGGCGCCGTGAGCCGCTCCAACACGGCCCTCGTGTTCACGAACCAGCTGCGCGAGAAGATCGGCGTCATGTTCGGCAATCCCGAGACGACGCCCGGCGGCCGCGCCCTGAAGTTCTACGCCTCGATCCGGATGGACATCCGTCGGATCGAGACCCTGAAGAACGGGACCGATGCGTTCGGCAGCCGGACCCGGGTCAAGGTCGTGAAGAACAAGGTCGCCTCGCCGTTCCGGGTCGCC